>JAWOAS010000157.1:0-18121 GCA_046498405.1 Egibacteraceae bacterium | reverse complement strand
CACAGTGCCAATCCCAGCACGGCAAAGGTCAGCACGAGGGCTAATAGTGAGCCCCAGATAGAGCGCTGCCCGAGGATAAGGTCCAGCCCTGCAGCGACGAGAAGAATGGGCCATAGTCGAAAGGGCTAAGGCACGCGTTAGCTACAGAGTCACTCCTCAATATGGATGATTTCCACGGGGCACCCGTAAGCTGCATCCTCCACACACTCTTCTAGATCCTCGGGAACTTCTCCCACCGCCGGGTCGTCGTCATGCCTCCGATCGCGTCATGCGCATCGTGCGTGCGGGTCGTCTTGTGCGTGCGTTCACATGCGTTGCAACACCTGCGGGGGGGCCACTGTTCCCGACGGGGCAAGATCCTCACTCGCCCCCGCGGTCGCAGCGACTGCCCCATCGGGCGTCGTCCGGCGGGACGGGGCACCGGCGCGGCGGTGCGCCTTGTCGGCCGTTCAGTCTGCCTTATTGACGCACGTCGACAGTGAAAGGTTCCCCAAAAGCGCGTCGGCTACGCTTCGTCGTCATGAACCCCGTGCTGCGCGACCTCGGAGGCAACCCCCTCGCGGCGATCCAGGATCTCAAGATCGCCCTCGCCGCCGACGGCGCACCGCTCTTCGACTTCAGCGTCGGCGACCCCATCGAGCCGACGCCCGAGCCGATCCGTCGCGCCCTGCTCGAGGGCGTCGACGCGGTGAGCCAGTACCCGACCGCAGCGGGGCTGCCCGAGCTGCGCGAGGCGGTCGCGGGGTGGGTGCGCCGGCGCTTCGGCGTCGAGGTCGACCCTGACCGCGAGGTCCTGCCGACCTCAGGCTCGAAGGAGGGGATCTTCCACCTGCCCTTCGGGATCATCGACCCCGCCGGCCCCAAGCGGGCGACACTGTGGGGCAGCCCGGGCTACCCGATCTACGAGCGCGGCACCCGCTTCGCCGGCGGCGAGAGCGACCCGGTCGTCCTCACCCCCAGCCAGGACTGGCAGCTGCGCCTCGACGAGCTCGACCCGGCGCGGCTCGACCGCGCGGCGATCGCGTGGCTGAACTACCCGCACAACCCGACCGGGGCCATGCTCGGCCTCGACGGCTACCGGCGCGCGCTCGAGGTCGCCCGGGCCCACGGCGTCGTCCTGGCCTCCGACGAGTGCTACGCCGACGTCTACCCCGGGCAGCACCGGCCCGCCTCGCTGCTCGAGTCCGCCGAGGGCGACCTGTCCGGCGTCGTCGTGGCGTTCAGCTGCTCGAAGCGCTCGGGGATGACCGGCTACCGCTCCGGAGCGCTCGTCGGCGACGCCGGACTGCTGTCCGACCAGCGCACCCTCCGGCGGGACACCGGCACGGCCAGCCCCGCCTTCGTCCAGCGCGCGGCGGCGGCGGCCTGGAGCGACGACGCCCACGCCGCGCAGCGCCGCGAGGCCTTCGAGGCCAAGCGCGCCGTCCTGCTCGACTTCCTCGGCCAGGCCGGCCTCGAGGTCAGCGGCAGCGAGGCGACGTTCTACCTCTGGGTCGCCGCCCCGGGCGGCGACGACGCCGCCTACGCCGAGGCCCTGCTGCGTCACCGGGTCGTGGCCACCCCAGGGCGGGCCTTCGGCGCGGCGGGCGCCGGCTGGCTGCGCCTCGCGCTCGTGCCCGACGTCGAGGGCTGCCGGGCGGCGGTGGCGCGCTGGCAGGAGGCCATCGACGCCGGGTCCCTGCCCGGCGCCTAGCGCCCCGGCGCTACGCTGCCCGCCGTTCCCGCGACGGGCACGGCGGGCGCGGCAGGCGCAGGTCGTGCCGAGGAGGCCCCGACGATGACCGACACCGCCCGCCTCGCCGAGCGCATCGACGCCGCGTTCGCCGAGGGGACCCATGATGCGCCCGAGGCGCGCGCCGCCGTCGACGAGGCGCTCGAACTGCTCGATCGCGGCGAGGCGCGCATCGCCGAGAAGGTCGACGGCGCCTGGATCGTCCACGAGTGGCTCAAGCGCGCCGTGCTCCTGTCGTTCCGCCAGCGCGCGATGGCCACGATCGAGGTCGGCCCCTTCGAGTTCCACGACAAGGTCCCCCTCAAGGCCGGCTACGCCGACGCCGGCGTGCGCGTCGTGCCGCCGGCGGTCGTGCGCCGCGGCGCGTTCGTCGAGCGTGGAGCGGTGCTCATGCCGAGCTACGTCAACATCGGCGCGCGGGTGGGCTCGGGCACGATGGTCGACACCTGGGCCACGGTCGGCTCCTGCGCGCAGGTCGGTCGTGACGTCCACCTCGCCGGTGGCGTCGGCATCGGCGGGGTCCTCGAGCCGCCGGGGGCCCGGCCGGTGATCATCGAGGACCGGGCCTTCATCGGCTCGCGCTGCGTCGTCACCGAGGGCGTCGTCGTCGAGGAGGGCGCGGTGCTCGGCGCCGGCGTCGTGCTCACCGCCTCGGTGCCGATCATCGACGTCAGCGGGCCCGAGCCGGTCACGGTCAAGGGCCGGGTGCCCGCGCGCGGCATCGTCATCCCAGGGTCACGGCCGCGGGCGTTCCCGGCGGGGGAGTACCAGATCCCCTGCGCGCTCGTCATCGGCTACCGCAGCGCCGAGACCGACGACAAGGTCAGCCTCAACGACGCCCTGCGTGAGCACGATGTCGCCGTCTGAGACCCTCGACCTCCTCGTCGACCTCCTCGCCCAGCCCTGCGTCACCGGCGAGGAGGGGCCGATCGCCGACTGGCTCGCCGCCCGCTACGCCGAGGAGGCGGTGCAGCGCGTCGGCCACTCCCTCGTCGTCGGCGAGCACGACCCCGAGCGGCCCACGGTCCTGCTCGTCGGTCACACCGACGTCGTCCCACCGACCCTTGAGGACCGCGACCCACGGCGCGCCGACGGCCGGGTCGTCGGCCGGGGCGCTAGCGACATGAAGAGCGGGCTGGCCGTGGCGATGGCCTGCTTCGAGGACGCCGCGCTGCGGACCCACAGCCCCTACGCCATCCGCCTCGTGGCCTACGCCGGCGAGGAGGGGCCCCACGACGGCAACGAGCTCGGCGACGTGCTCGCCGCCTGTGGCGAGCTCGCCGAGGCCGACCTCGCGATCGTCCTCGAGCCCACCGACCTCGAGGTCCAGCTCGGCTGCCTCGGTGCGCTCAACGCCCACGTCACCGTCGAGGGTCGCGCCGCGCACGCCGCACGACCCTGGCAGGGCGACAGCGCCGTCTCGCGCGCGGTGCCCCTGCTCGCCGACCTCGCCGACCTCGCCCCGCTCGACGTCGACGTCGATGGCCTGCGCTACCGCGAGGTCCTCAGCGCCACGCAGGTCTGGACCGACAACGCCCGCAACGTCATCCCCGCAACCCTCAACCTCAACCTCAACTACAGGTTCAGCCCCCGTCGGAGCGTCGAGGAGGCCATCGCGCACCTCACCGCGGTCGTCGACGGGCGCGGGGACGTGCGGATCGTCGACGCCGCCCCCTCGGCGCTGCCGCATCGCCGCGCCCCGCTCGTCGAGCGCTTCGTCGCCGCCGCCGGGGCGCCCGTGGCCCCCAAGCAGGCCTGGACCGACGTCGCGCGCCTCACGAGCGCCGGGGTGCCGGCGCTGAACTACGGACCGGGGCTGACCGCCCAGGCGCACCAGGCCGGGGAGTGGGTGCCCGAGGCCAACGTCGCCGATGCCCTCGCGGTGCTGCGCGCCTTCCTCACCGGCGCGGCCTCCTCGCCTCGCCCCTGAGGACGGACTACGCTGCCTGCCACCGTGACCAGGGAGGGCGAGCCCGTGAGCGATCATCCCGATCCCGAGCGCGACGACCGGCCCGACGACGGCGGGGGCGAACCCCACGACGAGGCCGACCCTGCCGTCGGCACCGACGCCGACCTCGACCCCGGCGCCGACACCGCGATGTTCCAGGCCTTCGTCGACGAGGCGCACGGACCCACCGAGCGCGGACGCGCCTCGGGGGCGGCCTTCCGCCTCGCGACGCTGGCCGGCGGCCTCGTGCTCTTCGTCGCGATCGTCTGGCTGCTGCTGCGCTGAGCGCCGGGGACGCTTGCGCGCCGCGGCGGGGCGCGCCTGGCAAGATGGGACCACCGCACCGCACAGGAGGTCCCCGCGCGCCGTGAGCCGGCCCTATGACGCCAACTCCATCGCCGTCCTCGAGGGCCTCGAGGCGGTCCGCAAGCGACCCGGGATGTACGTCGGCTCGACCGACCGCCGCGGGCTGCACCACCTCGTCTGGGAGGTCGTCGACAACGCCGTCGACGAGCACCTCGCCGGGCACGCCTCGCGCATCGTCGTCCGACTGCGCGCCGACGGCGGGGTCGAGGTCACCGACGACGGGCGCGGCATCCCCGTCGAGCGCCACGCCAAGGAGCGCAAGCCCGCCGTCGAGGTCGTGCTCACCAAGCTCCACGCCGGCGGCAAGTTCGACCAGCAGGCCTATGCGGTCTCCGGCGGCCTCCACGGCGTCGGGGTCTCGGTCGTCAACGCGCTGTCGGCGCGCACCGAGGTCGAGGTGACCCGCGAGGGCCAGCGCCACGCGATCGCGTTCGCCAAGGGCCGGCGCGTCGAGGCCCTCGCGAAGGTCGGTCGGGGCAAGCGCAGCGGCACGACGGTGCGCTTCTGGCCCGACCCCGACATCTTCGACGCCGTCGACCTCGACGCCGACCTCGTCGCCTCCCGGCTGCGGGAGACCGCGCTGCTGACCCCAGGGCTGCGCATCGACCTCAGCGACGAGCGTGACGGCCAATCGCACACCTTCCGCTTCACGCGGGGGCTCGAGGACTTCGTCGCCGAGCTCATGGGCGACGACGAGGCGCTGCTGTCAAAGCCGGTGCGCGTCACCGCCGAGGAGGTCGTCGACGGTCGTGCGCTGGCCTGCGACCTCGCGGTGAGCTGGGCGGCGAGCGCGAGCGACGAGCGCACCCGCAGCTACGTCAACATCATCCGCACCGCCGACGGGGGCGCGCACGAGGAGGGCTTCCGCAAGGCCTTCACCGGCACGCTCAACCGCTGGGGCCAGGCCAACAAGGCCTTCCGCAAGGGCGACCCGAGCCTCACCGGCGAGGACCTGCGCGAGGGCCTGCGGGCGGTCATCAGCGTGAAGATGCCCGACCCGCAGTTCGAGGGGCAGACCAAGGGCAAGCTCGGCAGCGCGGTCATGCGCGGCTTCATCGAGCGTGCGGTCAACGAGGCGCTGACCGAGTGGCTCGACCAGAACCCGACCGCAGGGCGGCGCATCGTCCGCAAGGCCCAGGTCGCGGCCAAGGCCCGCGAGGCCGCGCGCCACGCCCGCGACCTCACCCGACGCAAGGGGCTGCTCGACCAGACCTCGGCGGGCCTGCCCGGCAAGCTCGCCGACTGCTCCTCGCGCACGCCGTCGGAGTCCGAGCTCTACGTCGTCGAGGGCGACTCCGCCGGCGGGTCCTCCAAGCTCGCCCGTGACCGGCACACCCAGGCGATCCTGCCCCTGCGGGGCAAGGTCCTCAACGTCGAGCGCGCGCAGCTGCAGAAGGTCCTCGCCAACGCCGAGATCCAGAACCTCATCCGCGCCATCGGCACCGGCATCGGCGACGACTTCGACTACGCGCGGCTGCGCTACCACAAGATCGTCCTCATGGCCGACGCCGACGTCGACGGCGGGCACATCACCACGCTGCTGCTCACGTTCTTCTACCGGCTCATGCCCAAGCTCGTCGACGGGGGCCATCTCTTCCTCGCCCAGCCGCCGCTGTGGCAGCTGCGCAAGGGCGACACCGTGCGCTACGCGATGACCGACCGCGAGCGCGACGCGCTGCTGCGCACGGTCTTCAAGGGCGCGGGCAACGTCGAGCCGCAGCGCTTCAAGGGCCTCGGGGAGATGGACGCCACCCAGCTGTGGGACACGACGATGGATCCCGCCAAGCGCACGCTGCTGCGCGTCAGCGTCGACGACGTCGCGCGCGCCGACGAGGTCTTCGGCCTGCTCATGGGCGAGTCGGCCGCCGACCGCCGGGAGTGGATCGAACGCAACGCCCGCCACGTCGATGTCGTCGACGCCTAGCGCCGATCGGTCGCGGCGCGCCGCGACGGGCCCGCCCGCGGCGGTGGGCCACGAGGCCCGGGCCCGGCCGGCGCTGCGGCGGCGGCCGCCGCTGCAGGCACTCGCGCTGCGGGGGCTGCTGGCCGTCGGGCTCCTGTTCGTCGTCGCGGCGACGGTGCTCCTCGGCGGCGACGGCTTCGTCGACGAGACCGGGCGGGACATCGGCCTCGTCGACGCCCTCTACTACGCCTCGGTGACGACGACGACGACCGGCTACGGCGACATCACGGCGGTGACGACGGGCGCGCGGCTGGCGACCCTGCTCGTCATCACCCCGGCGAGGGTCGGCTTCCTCCTGCTCCTCGTCGGCACGACCGTGGAGCTGCTCACCGAGCGCTGGCGCGAGGCGCAGCGCCGCGACCGCTGGAGGCGACGCGTGCACGACCACTACATCATCACCGGCTACGGGGTGAAGGGCCGCTCGGCGGCCAGGGCGCTGTGCGAGGACGGCGTGGCTCCCGAGGACGTCGTCGTCGTCGAGCTGCGGCGTGACGCCGCCGACGAGGCGAGCGCCGAGGGCTACACCGTCATCGTCGGCGATGCCTCACGCGCGCAGGTCCTGCGCGAGGCCCGCGCCGAGCGGGCCCGGGCGGTCATCATCGCGCCCAGCCGCGACGACACCGCGGTGCTCACGACGCTGACCGCCAGGGAGCTCGCGCCCGAGGCCACGATCATCGCCGCGGTGCGCGAGGAGGAGAACGCCCACCTCCTACGCCGCAGCGGAGCCGACGAGGCGATCGTCTCCGCGGAGACCTCCGGGCGCCTGCTCGGGCTCACGAGCCGCAACCCCCGCGTCGGGCAGATCGTCAGCGACCTCCTCCACACCGACTACGGCCTCGCCCTCGTCGAGCATGAGGTGAGCGCTGAGCAGGCCGGATCGAGCGTCGTCGACCTGACCGGTCAGCGGACGATCGCCGTCGTGCGGGACGGGCGCATGCTGCGCTACGACGACCCCGAGATCGGCGACCTGCGAGAGGGTGACCGCGTCGTGGGCTTCCCCAGCGGCGATGAGGACGGCGAGGGCAGCGGCGGCCGCCCGCGCGGGACCGGCGGTAGGGACTAGTCGACCGCGGGCCCGGGACCTCCGGCAGTGGCCGGCGCCGCCTCACCGGCCTAGGGATGGGGCTGGAGCGTGCGCGCGGCGACCGTGCGCCCTGCCGGCGTCGGGTCCTGACGCGGCAGGGCGGGGCCACGCCCGACGACGAGGAGGCGCGATGAGGACGACCGCAGGGCTCGGCATGCCCTGGGCCGTGGCGCGCGCGGGGCTCGTCGTCGCCCTGCTCGCCATCATCCTCACGCTGCTCGGCGCTGCGGTCCCCGCTGCCGGTGAGCCCGAGGCCCGGGCAGCCGAGGCCGCCGGTGAGCCCGAGGCCCGGGCAGCCGAGGCCGCCGGGGAGACCGACGCGCCGGCCCCCGAGGCCGCTGGGGGCGATGGGCGCTCGGCGCGCGTCGGCCTCGGGCCGTTCGGGGAGGTCGAGCTCGCCGGGCAGCCGCTGCTCGCGGCGACCGCGCTCATCGCCCTCGTCGACGGCTTCAACCCCTGCTCGCTGTGGGTGCTGACCGTCCTGCTCGCGATGATCCTCCACACGCGCTCGCGCGCCCGGGTCGCCGCGGTGGGGCTGACGTTCCTCCTCGTCACCGCGACGGTCTACGGCGTCTTCATCGCCGGGCTCTTCGCGGCGTTCGCCGTGGCCGGCTTCGCCGACCCGGTGCGCTTCGGCGTTGCCGCGCTCGCCCTGGCCTTCGCTGCGGTGAACATCAAGGACTACGTCGCCTTCAAGCAGGGCGTGAGCCTCACGATCCCCGACCGCTTCAAGCCGCGCATCTACCGCGGTGGCCGCTCGGTCCGCGAGGACAAGCCCCTGCCGATCGTCCTCGCGATCACCGTGGCCCTCGCCGCGGGGGTGGCGCTCATCGAGCTGCCCTGCACCGCAGGGCTGCCGCTGGTCTGGACGGGCCTGGTCAGCGACGCCGGCGTCGACGGGGCGGGGTTCGTCGGCCTGCTCGCGGTCTACCTCGTCGTCTACCTCGGCATCGAGATCGTCCTCCTGCTCGCCGCGCTCGTCACCCTCGCCTCGGTGCGTCTCGACGAGGCCCGGGGGCGCGTCCTCAAGCTCATCGGCGGCGCGGTCATGGCCGCGATCGCCGTCGTCCTCATCGTCGACCCGTCGGTGATGGAGAGCTTCGCGGGCTCGCTGGGGGTCATCGGCGCCGCGCTGGGCGTCGCCGCGGTCGTCGCGCTCGTCTTCCCGCCCGGCGGGCGGGTGCCGAGCCGTGAGGGGGACCATGGCGGCGCGTCGTCGACGCCGGAGCAGCGCGATGGCCCGCCCTCGGCCCAGGGCGACGACGAGCGGGACCCCCAGGCGCGCGACCGGAGGCGCTGAGCGCCCGCGGGCGCCGGCCGGCAGGGTGCGGCCGCGGGCGGGGGCGGGGGATAGGATCGCGACGTCCGGCACCGCGAGCGCGCAGAGGAGACCGCACATGGCCGTGGACCGCACCGCGACGAACGTCTGGGAGGGCGACCTGCAGGAGGGCGCGGGATCGACGTCGCTCGAGTCCTCCGGCGCGACCGCGCCGCTGCCGGTGAGCTTCCCCTCGCGTGCTGGCGAGCCGGGCGGCAAGACGAGCCCCGAGGAGCTCATCGCCGCCGCGCACGCCTCCTGCTACAACATGGCGCTGTCGGGCGCGCTCTCGCGGTCGGTCGGCCCGCCCGAGCGGCTCACCACCTCGGTGACGGTGTCGTTCTCGCGCGAGGGCGGGCCGCACATCTCCGGCGTCGCCCTCCACGTGCGCGGCAAGGTCCCCGGCGCGACCGCCGAGGGCTTCGCCGAGGCCGCCGCCGCGGCCAAGGAGGGCTGCCCGGTCTCCAAGCTCATGGCCGGCAACGTCGAGATCACCCTCGACGCTGTCCTCGAGGCCTAGCCTCACGGCCCACCCGGCGCCGGGCCGCCGGGTGCCCGGCTGCGCCACGCCGGCGCGGCCGCGTGGCACGCTGTGCGCGCCCGGGCCACGAGCCGTTCCCCTGAGCCGCAGAGGGTGTCGTCCATGAGCGAGCAGCAGCGCCTGCTCGACGACGGCGGCCGCGACGACGCGGTCGTCGACGTCGACATCGCCGAGCGCATGGAGCGCTCGTTCCTCGACTACTCGATGAGCGTCATCGTCGGGCGCGCGCTGCCCGACGTGCGCGACGGCCTCAAGCCCGTGCAGCGCCGGATCCTCCAGGCGATGTGGGAGGCCGGCCTGCGACCCGACCGCCCCTACCGCAAGTGCGCCTCGGCGGTCGGCGACGTCATGAAGAAGTACCACCCCCACGGCGACGCCTCGATCTACGAGGCGCTCGTGCGCATGGCCCAGGACTTCGCCTCCCGCGAGCCGCTCGTCGACGGCCACGGCAACTTCGGCTCGATCGACGGTGACAGTGCCGCGGCGATGCGCTACACCGAGGCGCGCCTGTCGCCGCTGGCGATGGAGTTGCTCGACGGTCTCGACGAGGACACCGTCGACGAGGTCGCCAACTACGACGGTCACGAGACCGAGCCGGTCGTACTGCCCGCGCGCTTCCCCAACCTCCTCGTCAACGGCTCGGCGGGCATCGCCGTGGGCATGGCGACGAGCATCCCGCCGCACAACCTCGGCGAGGCCATCGACGCGACGATCCACCTCGTCGCGCATCCCGAGGCCAGCGTCGACGAGCTCATGGCGATCATGCCCGGCCCGGACTTCCCGACCGGTGGGCGCATCCTCGAGGGCGAGGGCATCCGCGCCGCCTACCTCACCGGCAAGGGGGCGATCACCACCGAGGCCATCGCCACGACCGAGACCCGCTCGGGCGGGCTGCCGCGCATCGTCATCACCGAGATCCCCTACCAGGTCAACAAGGCGACGCTGCTCGAGCGCATCGCCGACCTCGTGACCCGGCGCAAGCTCGACGCGATCCGCGACCTGCGCGACGAGTCGAGCCGCGACGGCATGCGCATCGTTGTCGAGCTCAAGCGCGGTGAGGACCCCCAGCGGGCCCTTGCCGCCCTCTACGACGCCACCGACCTGCGCCAGACCTTCCACGCCAACCTCGTCGCGCTGACGACGCCCGAGCCCGGTGCGCAGCCCGAGCCGCGCACGCTCGGCCTGCGCGAGCTCCTCGGCGACTACGTGGCCCACCAGCGCGAGGTCCTCACGCGCCGCACCCGCCACCGTCGCGAGCGGGCCGCCGCACGGGCCCACGTCCTCGAGGGGCTGCTCGTCGCCCTCGACCACCTCGACGCGGTCATCGCGCTCATCCGTGCCGCCGACTCCGCCGACGTCGCCCGCGGCCAGCTCATGGAGCGCTACGACCTCACCGAGGTGCAGGCCAGCGCGATCCTCGACATGCAGCTGCGCCGTCTCGCGCGCCTCGAGGCCGCGAGACTCGCCGAGGAGCACGCCGAGCTCGTCGAGCGCATCGCCCGCCTCGACGCGATCCTCGCCGACCCCGGCGAGCTCGACGCCCTGCTGACCTCAGAGCTCGCCGAGCTCAAGGCGCGCCATCCCAGCCCGCGGCGCAGCCGGCTGGCGGCGGCCCCCGCCGTGGCGTCGGCCGAGGGCGACGAGGGGCTGCCCGAGCTCGCCGCCCAGGAGGTCACGGTCTCGCTGACCCGCAGCGGCTACGTGAGGAGCGTCGGGTCCCGTCGGACGACCGCGCCCCACGCCCATCCCAAGGACCCCCTCGCCGCAGTGCTGCGCGCGACGACCGACGACACCGTCCTCGCGGTCGACGCCGCCGGGGGCGGCTACCGCATCGCCCTGCGCGACGTGCCCGTCGTTACCGCCCGCCACCGGGGGGTCACGCTCGCCCAACTGCTCGGCGAGGCCCCCGCCGCCCCGCTCGTCGGGGCGGTGCTCCTCGGTGAGGGTGTCAGCGAGGTGCTCACCGCGTCGGCCTCGGGGCTGCTCAAGCGCACCGCCCGGGAGGCCTACGAGGGCCGCGCCCGCACGATGGTCGCCGCAGGGCTGCGCGAGGGCGACCACCTCGTCGCTGCCGCCGGCTGCGGGCCCGACGACGAGCTCCTGCTCGCGCACTCCGGCGGCCTCGTCCTGCGCTGCGCGGTCGCCGACCTGCGCGCGATGGGCCGCAGCGCCAGCGGGGTGGTCGGCCAGGCGGTGCCCGACGACGCCCATCTCGTGACCCTCGGGGTCCTGCCCGCCGACGGCGCCCCCGCCGACGTCCTCACCATCGGCGCGGGCGGGCAGGCCAAGCGCGCGCCGCTCGAGGAGTACCCGCGCCAGCGTCGTGGGGGCAAGGGCGTGCAGACTGGCGTGAGCGAGCTCGCCTGGTGCGGCCCGGCCGTCGACCTCCACGTCCCGCTCGGCGAGGAGGTCCGCGTCCTGCGCCCCAGCGAGGTCGAGCCGGGCCGGCGGGCCGGTCGGGCTACGATGAGCCTGGCGGCCCCGACCGCCCCGATCGTCGCCGAGTCCGGTGCCCGCCCCGATGTC
The DNA here is from genome assembly GCA_046498405.1 of Egibacteraceae bacterium. Taxonomy (GTDB): domain Bacteria; phylum Actinomycetota; class Nitriliruptoria; order Euzebyales; family Egibacteraceae; genus T1Sed10-49. Next base: position 6,643 of record JAWOAS010000157.1, on the reverse strand, counting down.
TGACCTCACGAGGATCCCCGCCGTGCGCTACGAGCTCGATCCCACCGCCCCGCCCGCCGAGGAGGTCCGCCGCGTCGTCGTCGAGGGCATCGACGACGTCTGCGCCCGACTCCGCAGCGACGAGGGGACCTTCGGTCAGGCCATCCACGAGTCGCGCAAGCGCCTCAAGGAGGCCCGCGCCGTGCTCCGCCTGGCGCGCCGCGGCATGCGCAAGGGCCAGGCCAAGGCCGCGCAGGACACGCTGCGCGACGCCGGACGGCGCCTCGCGCCGGTGCGCGACGCCGAGGTCGTCCTCGCCACCCTCGACCGCCTGCGGGGCGAGGACGACCTCGCCGCGGCCTTCCGTGACGAGCTCCTCGAGGAGCTCGCGAGCGCGCGCGGTCGTGTCTCCCGCCCCGAGGTCACCGGGGCCGTCCTCGCCGATCTCGACGCGGTGCGCGAGGCCGCCGGGTCCTGGCGGCTCGACGTCGACGCCGGCGTGCTCACCGACGGGCTCGCGCGCACGCACCGCGCCGGCCGCAAGGCGCTGGCCGCCACGCTCGCCGCTCCCGGCGACGACGAGGCCCTCCACGCCTGGCGCAAACGCGTGAAGGACGGCTGGTACCACCTCCTGCTGCTGCGCGCGGCGTGGCGCCCGGCGGTGGCCGCGCTCGCCGACGAGGCCCATGTCATCAGCGAGGCGCTCGGCAGCGACCACGACCTCGCCGTCCTCGAGACGCGGTTCGCCGGGCGCCGCAGCGCGGGCGGCGACGAGGAGGCCGCCGAGCTCGCCCGACGCCTCGAGGTGGCCCGGGACCCGCTGCGCGAGCGCGCGCTGGCCGTGGGCCGGCGTCTCTACGCCACCCCGGCGGTCAACCACGCCCGGCTGCTCGCCGGCTGGTGGCGCGTCACCGTCGACGAGGTCGGGCCACGGGCGTGAGCCCGCGGCCTGGAGGCCGCCGTGGAGTTCGCTGAGGTCGTCCGGCGCCGGCGCATGGTGCGCCGCTACGACGGCGCGCCGGTGCCCGACGACGCGCTGGCGCGGGTGCTCGACGCCGCCTCGCGCGCGCCGAGCGCGGGGTTCAGCCAGGGCCAGTCGATCCTCTGCGTGACCAGGGGCGAGGGCCGGGAGGCGATCGCGCGCTGCTGCGACGAGCCCGCGCACCTGGCCGCGGGACGGCCGGCCTGGCTGTCCTCCGCCCCGGTCCATCTCGTGCCCTGCGTCGAGGAGGCGGCCTACCACGGGCGCTACGCCGAGCCCGACAAGGCCGCCTCGCGGCCCCCGGCCTCCTGGGAGGTGCCGTTCTGGTGGGTCGACGGGGGCGCCACGCTCATGCTCGTGCTGCTCGCCGCCGTCGATGAGGGCCTCGACGCCGGCTTCGTCGACATCGCCGACCGCGCGGGCCTGCGCGCCCACCTGGGCATCCCCGAGGAGGTCGTGCCGCTGGGGGTCGTCACCCTCGGCTTCCGCCACCCCGAGGAGCGCACGGTTGGCTCGGCGCGTCGTCGGCCGCGGCGCGACGCCGTCCACCGCGAGCGCTGGGGCGACGGTGCCGGCGTGACCGGCCGCGCCGATGCTCAAGGGCGGGGCAGCGCCGCCCAGTAGCCGCCGGGGGCGAAGAGCTGCTCGACGGTGGGTTCGAGCAGGCCGGTCTCGACGGCGAGGTCGAGGATGGTGTAGCGGGAGCGGATCATCTGGGCGCGCTGGTAGGTGGCCTTGAAGGCGTCGGTGTCGAGGCCGATCTGCTGGGGGGTGGTGGGGCAGCCGGCGTCGTCGAGCATGGCGCGGAGGGTGGCCGCGGGCAGCAGCTGGTCGCTGAGTCGCTCGCGCAGGCTCGGCCAGGTCTGGGCGAGGCGGTCGAGGCGCTCGGCGAGGCCGTCAGCGTCGACGTACTTGGCGCCGAGCTGGGCCACGGCGACCTCGCCGAGCAGCGGGTGGGCCGCGCGGGCGCGGCCGGCGAGCTCGTCGAAGTCCGGCCAGGCATCCCGGCAGGCGTCGATGTCGAGGGCGGAGAGGTCATGCTCGAGGAGGCGCTCGTAGAGCGCGGCGATGGCGATCGAGCCGAGCCCGACCTTGTAGCCGTGCGACAGCGGCGGGTCGAGGTCGCGGCCGAGGCCCTCCATCTCCCAGAGGTGGCTGAACTGGTGCTCCGAGCCCGAGGCGGGTCGGGAGGAGGCGTAGGCCTGCATCGCCACTCCCGACATGATGAGCCCCTCGACGAGCGCGGCCATCGCCTCGGGGTCGCCGCCGGCCAGCGCGGCGGGCCTTCCGATCGAGGCACGCAGCGGGCCCTGGACGAGCTCCCAGGCCAACGCGTCGACGGGCTCGACGCCGAGGGCGTCGGCCAGCAGCCAGTCCGCTCCGGCGGTGACCTTGCCGAGGAGGTCGCCGTAGCCCGAGGCGGTCATCGCCGCCGGCGCCTGGCCGACGACGTCGAGGTCGGCGACGATGGCCCGGGGAGCGGGGCAGGCCAGCGTCTGCTTGTGCCCGTCCTTGCTCAACGACGCGCCGAACGCGGCGTAGCCGTCCATCGACGCGGCGGTGGCCACGACCATGTAGGGCTTGCCGGCCTCGTGGGCGGCCCGCTTGACGAGATCGTTGAGGGTGCCGCTGCCCACCGCCACCGGCACCGCCTCGTCAGCGCTCAGCCGCTCGACGATCTCCGCGACACGGTCGTAGCTGGCATACAGCCGCGGCCGTCCAGGAAAGACCAACGGCTCGGCGACGTCGACCCCCGCAGCGGCCAGGCTCTCTACCACCGCCTGCCCGGCCACCCCGAAGGTGATCTCGTCGGCCACGATCTGCGCCGAGCGCGGCTCGAAGGCCCCCACCAACGTCGCCCCCGTCTGCGCCAGCGCCCCAGCCTCGATGACCACCTCCTGCGTGTCCGTCGCGTGCTCCAACGCCCGGATGATCCGCTCACTTGTCATCGCCACTCCTGCCTGTTCACGCCTGCCCCTCGCCCTCGCGCAGATGCGCGGCGACGCGGTGCATCGGGGACTTCAGCTGCTGGTAGGTCTCGCGGTACCGGTCGACGTAGAAGCGGTAGGCCTCGTGAGCCTCCATGTCGGGTTCGATGGTGGACTCGGTGTGGACCATCGCCGCCGCGGCCGTGGGCAGGTCGGGGTGCACCCCGCTGCCGACCGCGGCGAGCATCGCCGAGCCGAGCAGCGGCGCGACGCCCCCGCCGCGCGTGATGTGCAGCGGCTGGCCGCTGACGTCGGCGTGCATCTGCATCCACAGCGGGCTCTTGGTGGGACCGCCCGCGACCATGACCCTCGAGGGGTCGTAGCCGTGGGCGCGGAGCGCCTCGAAGATGTCCTCGGTGCCATAGCAGATCCCCTCCATGATCGCCCGGTAGACGTGCGCGGGGCTGTGGCCCAGCGACAGGCCCCAGATCGCGCCGCGGACCAGCGGGTCGCTGTGTGGCGCGCGATTGCCCTGGAAGGAGTCGAGGACGACGAGGCCCTCCGAGCCGATGGGGATCTCCGCGGCGGCTTCGTTGAGCAGCTCGTAGGCATCGACGCCGCGGCGATCGCCGCGGGCCAGCCCTGCGGGTCGACGACGCCGACGCGGACGCCCTCGGTGCCGAAGGCGAAGCCGAGCACGTAGCGGTCACTCACGGCGCTGCTCCTCGTATCCGTTGGCCTCACGCCTCACCGCGAGGAACCCCACCATGCGCCAGGGGCGGGGCGGCTGGTGCCCGCGGTCGCCGCGGGCACCAGCATCCGCCGCCTCAGCCGTCGGTCTCCCGGCCGCGCTGGCGGGCCTCGACGGCCTTCATCTTGTCGACCTTGGGGGCCGAGCGTCCGCCGGCGAACTCCGAGTCGAGCCAGTGCTGCAGCACGAGCTCGGCGGCGTGGGGGGCGATGACCCGGCCGCCCATCGTCAGCACCTGCGCGTCGTTGGACTTGCGGGCCCGCTCGGCGGAGTAGGCGTCATGGGCGGTGGCCGCCCGCACCCCAGGCACCTTGTTCGCGGTCATCGCCATGCCCAGGCCGGTGCCGCAGATCAGCAGCGCCCGCTCATGGGCACCCGAGGCCACTCCTTCGGCGACCTGCTCGGCGACGTCGGGGTAGTCCTCGTCGTCGCCCTCGGCGTTGCCGTAGTCGATGACCTCATAGCCGTGCTCGCGCAGGTAGGCCGCGAGGTGCTCCTTCAGCGGCGCACCCGCGTCGTCTGCGCCGATACCGATGGCGGTCATGGCGGTGTCCTTTCCTGTGAGCGTCTCATGCCGCTCACGCGTCGCCGACGTGCCGGACGACATTGTGGATGAGCTCGCGCATCTGCGGATAGGCGTCGACGTACTGGTCGACGAAGAACGCGTACTCCTCATGGGTTGCCGGGTCGGGCTCGAGGGTGTCGGTCTCGGTGACCATCGCGCCGGCAGCCTCGGTGACGTCGTCGTGGATTCCAGCGGCCACCGAGGCGAGGATCGCACAGCCGAGCACCGGCGCGTCGCCGACCTTCGTGAGGGTGACCGGCACCCCGGTGACGTCGGCGTGCATCTGCATCCAGAAGCGGCTCTGCGTCGCGCCGCCGGCGGCGACGAACTCGTTGACCTCGGTGCCGGCGGCGGCCATCGCCCGGAGGATGTGCGCGGTGCCGTAGCACACGCCCTCCTGGATGGCCCGGTAGACGTGGGCGGGGGTGTGACGCAGGCTGAAGCCCCACATCATCCCGCGGGCCAGCGAGTCGGTGTAGGGGGTGCGGTTGCCCTGCCAGTACTCGTTGACGATGAGCCCCTCCGAGCCCGGCGGGATCTCCGCGGCCCGCTCGTTGAGGATGTCGTAGGCCTTCTTGCCGTTGGCGTCGGCCTCGGTGCCGACCTCGGCCTGGAAGTTGTCGACGAACCACTTGAGCACCGAGCCGGTCGAGACCTGCCCGCCCTCGACGGTGTACTGCCCCGGCACCACCGCGTGGGGGTAGGCCCCCCAGAACCCTGTGCCGCTCACCGGCTTGTCGTGCTGGCCGATGAGGACGTGGGACGAGCCGGTGATGAGCGCCATCTTGCCGGGCTTGACGACGTTGAGGCCGATCTGCGCCGCCCAGGCGTCACCGGGCCCCTGCGCCACCGGCGTGCCCTCCTTGAGGCCGAGGGCGGAGGCCGCCGCGGCGGTGAGGCCGCCGAGGTTCGTGCCGAGGTCGGGGACGTCCTGGGGCATCTTCGCAAGCGCGTCGCCGAGGCCGATCTCCTCGTAGAAGTCCGTCGGCCAGCCGCCGAGGTCGCGGTTGTAGAACGAGCGCACCGCCGCGGTGTTGATGTTCGCCGTCCAGCGGCCGGTGAGGTTGAAGCCGATCCAGTCGGCGGAGTCGATGAGCCGGTGGGCCTTGGTGAAGACCTCCGGCTCGTTCTCCTTGAGCCACAGCGCCTTCGGGGCGAACCACTCCGCCGAGACCGGGCCGCCGCCGTTGACCGCGCGCACCGGATGGTCGGACTCGCCGATGCGCGCCGCCTGGTCGGAGGCGCGCACGTCCATCCACATGATCGCCGGGCGCAGGGCCTTGCCGTCGGCGTCGGCGGCGACGAGCGTGTACGTCGTGCCGTCGAAGCTGATCCCGGCGATCGACTCGGGGCTGACCCCCGACTTCTCGACTGCGCCGTGCACGGACTTCACGAGGCTGGCCCACCAGTCCGAGGGCTTCTGCTCGGCCATCCCGGGCTTGGGGAAGGCCGTTTGGTACGGCGTCGCCTCGAACACCAGCGGCGTGCCCGAGGTGTCGAACACCCCCACACGGCAGCTCTCCGTGCCCATGTCGATCCCCAGCAGGAACGGCCCGTCGCTTCGCGCTGTGCTCATCGGTGCTCTCCTTCGACGCGGTGTCGTCGTGCGGTGACCACCCGGAGGGCGGCCGTGCTCTCTGCCTTACGGGTCCTCCACCTCCCATCCGAGCTCGTCCCACACGGCGGGTGGGAGCAGCTGGTCGACGCGGTCGAGGACGTAGTGGGGGGCGTGCTCGGGCGCGGTGGCCGCGAGGTCCTCGAGGTCGGAGTCGCCGGTCAGCACGAGTGCCCCCGCCGCGCCGGCGTTGCGGGCCAGGCGGACGTCGGTGGACAGCCGGTCCCCGGTCATGATCGCCTCGGAGGGGTCGACGTCGAGATCGGCCAACGCCAGCGAGAGCATCGCAGGGTCGGGCTTGCCGACGTGCTGCTCGCAGGCCACCCCCGTGCACGCCTCGATCGCGGCGACGACCGCCGCGACGTCAGGCTCACCCCGCCCCCCGGGAAACGGGCAGTAGCGGTCGGGATGGGTGGCCACCAGCCGCGCCCGCCGATGGAACCACAACGCGTCGAAGGCGATCTGCAGCTTGCGGTAGTCGAAGCCATGGTCGTAGCTGGCGATGACGAGGTCGATCTCGGCGGGATCCTCCGACATCGCGATCCCCGCGCGCTCGAACGCCCGGATCAACGGCGGGTCGCCCAACGGGAAGACGACCTCGCCGGGCGCGTGCTCGAGCAGCCAGCGGGTCATCGTCACCACGGTGTTGACGATGTCGCCCACCGGCGTCGGCAACCCCAGCCGGGTGAGCTTGTCGACGTACTGCTCGGGGTCCTTCGTCGGGTTGTTCGACACGAACCGCACCGGGATCCCCCGCCGCTCGCTGGGCCGCAGCTCGATCCACACCCCCTTGTGCTGCACCAGGGGGCTGCGCTTGGTCTGC
>JAWOAS010000156.1:0-42669 GCA_046498405.1 Egibacteraceae bacterium | reverse complement strand
GCCGGCGCGGCGGGCGTGGCGGTGACCCTCGCGGTGTGGAACGAGCTCGCGCGGCTCGAGATGATCAAGCGGGCCCTCGAGATCGACGTGCCGACCCACGAGGTCTTCTCGACCTCCCCCCTGCTCGACGAGCTCTTCGAGCTGCCGCCGCGCGAGGTGGGCCAGCGCTCGAGCGGGCGCAGCGCGAGCGGCCAGCGCGGCGGCGCGGCCCGCGAGGGTGGCGGCGGCAAGCGCTCGAGCGACCGTGGCGGCAAGCGCACCGGCGAGGGCCGCGGCGACGACCGACCGCGCGGTCGCGGCGGCAAGCGCGGCCAGGACCGCCGCGGCGCGCGCGACGACGAGGGCGGGGGCGGCGACGTCGGCGCCCAGCCCCGCGGATCCGGTGAGCGTCGCGTCACGCGCACCCACCGCGTGAGCCAGCGCACCGAGGGCGCGGCCCCCCAGACCGCGACCCCGGCCGCGCACGACGGCGGTGACGCGACCGACGCGCCGGGTGCGCCGCGCCAGCGCGTGCGCCGTCGCGTCGAGGCGCCGACGATCTCCACCGCCGAGCGCGACGATGAGGGCGAGCCGATCGCCGCGACGCGCGACGCCGCTCCAGCCGACGAGGCGACCGGAGGCAGCGCGAGCCACCCCGAGACCGGCGCCGGGAGCGCAGGCGATGTCGAGCAGGCGGCGTCGCCTGCCCCGTCGACCACGCGAGAGTCCGGGCAGGCCGCAGAGCGCCAGCGCGTGCGACGTCGCACCCGCCGGGGCGACGAGGCCGACGAGGCCCCTGAGGCCGACGACGCCAGTGGTGGCGACGGCAACGGCGAGACGCGCGAGGCCGAGCCGGCCGCCGCGCGCGGCCGGGCCGGGACCGAGGAGCACGAGGTCGGCGACGACGCCGACGCCGGCAAGGCGGCGGAAGCGGACGGCGGCGGCGCGGGCCGCTCGGACCGCGGCAGCGGGCGCTCCCGCTCGCGTGGCGGCCGCGGTCGCGGTGGCGGCCGGGGCGGTGGCCGCAGCAGGGGCGGCCGTGGCCGCAGCGGGGGCGACCGGCAAGGCCGCGACCGCACTGCGAGCGATCGGGGCGCGGGCGAGCGCGGGCAGGCCGGCACCGAGTCCCGCGCTGGCGGCAAGGACGGCCCGCAGCGCGAGGAGCGCAGCAGCGACGAGCCCGGCGGCCGCAGCCGCAGCGGCGACGAGCGCGGTGGCCGAGGCCGCAGCAGCGACGAGCGCAGCGGCCGCAGTAGCGACGAGCGGGGTGGCCGCAGCCGCGGCAGCCGCCGTGGCGGCCGCGATCAGGGCCCGACCGCGGGCAACGGCAGCCCGACGAGCGCCTCGCCCGGCGGCGTGCCGAGCACCGAGCAGGCCCGCGGCGAGGGCACGCCCGCGCTCAACCGCCCGTTGCGGATCGCCCACCTGCCGTAGGTCGGCGGCGCACACCGAGCCAGGCGCGCCGCCGGCAGGCGGGGCAGCGCCCCCACAGGGGATGACGCGGCCGCGGCAGCAGCAGGACCGGCGGGCGCAGCACCCACAGCAGCGTCCCCGCCGAGGCGCTCACATGGGCGCCGCAGCGCTGGCAGGCCAGGGCGAGCCCACCGCCGGGCGCGGTGAACAGCGCCTCGCGGGCGGCGTCGCGGTGGCGGGCGCCGGTGGCGATGCGGTCGAAGTCGCTCACGCGCCGGCCCGCTCGCGCCACGCCGGCTCGACGTCGAGCCCGGCGAGCTCAGCGGCGATGATCCGGTAGGCCGCCGCGCCGGGGACGCTGTCGTCGTAGGCGAGGATCGACACGCCCTCGTGGGGCGCCTCGGCGAAGCGCACGCTCTTGCGCACCGGGGGGCCGAGGACCTCGAGGTCGTAGCGTCGCTCGACGTCGGCGAGGACCGCGCGGGCGTGGCGCGTCCGCCCATCGAACATCGTCGCGACGATCCCGGCCACGGCGAGGCCCGGATTGGTGAGCCGACGCACGTCGGCCACGGTGTCGAGGAGCTGGGCGACCCCACGGTGCGACAGCGTCTCGCACTGCACCGGCACGATCACCGCGTCGGCGGCGGTGAGGCCGTTGACGGTGAGCACCCCGAGCGAGGGCGGGCAGTCGAGCAGGACGACGTCGTAGCTGTCGACGACCTCGGCGAGCTCGGCGCGCAGGAGGTACTCCCGGCCGGTGCGCGACAGCAGCGCCACCTCGCTGCCGGCGAGCTCGATCGAGGCCGGCGCGAGGTCGGTCTCGGCGTGCTGGAGGATCGTCTGCGGCAGGCGGGCCTGCCCGGCGATGACGTCGTGCAGCGTGGGCTCGACCGCGTCGGGGTCGTAGCCGAGGCTGAAGGTCAGGCAGGCCTGCGGGTCGAGGTCACAGGCCAGGACGGCGAGGCCACGCTCGGCGAAGGCCGCGGCGAGCGCGATCGTCGTCGTCGTCTTGGCCACGCCCCCCTTCTGGTTGGCGACGGCGTAGACGGTGGCGGGCACCGACGACCTCCTCTGCGCGACGCGCCTGGGAGCCTCAGCGTAACGCGCGCAAGGTCGTCTTAAGGCACGGGCGGGGCTGCCGACAACCCGAGCATGAGCCAGCATGCCCTCCACCGTGAGCTCGAGGCGCTCGCCGACACCCTGTGGGCGGAGCGGCATGTGGTCGAGTACCTGCTCTTCAAGCTCATCACCGCCAAGCTCATCCTCGCCGCCGACGAGCGCCGCTTCGTCACCCCCGCCCTCGACGAGGTCGAGCGCATGGTCACCGCGCTGCGCAGCGCCGAGGTGCGCCGGGCCAGCGCGCTCGCGACCGTCGCGCGCGCGTGGAGCATCAACGTCGACGCCCTCACGCTCAGCGAGCTCGCCGACCGCGCGCCGGAGCCCTTCGGCGCGGTGTTCCGCGACCACCGCGACGCCTTCCAGAGCCTGGCCTCGGAGATCGAGGCCACCGCGCAGGAGAACCGCAAGCTGGCGAGCTCCTCGCTGACCCACGTCCAGGAGACGATCGACGCCCTCGCCGGGCCGCCGGCGGGGCACACCTACACCGCGAGCGGGCGCCACGACGCGACGACGACCTCGGCGCTGCGCCTCGACGAGGTGCTCTGATGAGCAACTTCCTCGCCCTGCACACCGGGCTCTCGGGCGTGCGCGCCGCGCAGGCCGGCATCGAGACGGCGTCGAACAACATCAGCAACGTCAACACCGACGGCTACACCCGCCAGCGCGTCGACCTCTCGGCGAAGCCGACGCTGCAGCTCTCGGCCGGCCGGCTCGGCACCGGGGTCGACATCGACCAGGTCAGCCGGATGCGCGAGGGCTTCCTCGACACCCGGGTGCGCACGACCGGCGAGAGCTTCGCCCATGCCGACGCCAAGGCCGAGCTGCTCCAGCGCGTCGAGGACATCGTCGCCGAGCCCGAGACCGGCCTGACCGGCCTGCTCGAGGACACCTGGGACGCCTTCGAGGACCTCGCCAACGACCCCAGCGACACCGCCGCGCGCCAGCAGGTCCTCTCGAGCCTCGGCGCGGTCGCCGGGCGCTTCCAGGCCATCGACGCCGGGCTCGACCAGCTCCGCGCCGACACCGCCTCGCGCCTCGACGACGGCATCCGCGACGTCAACGCGCTCATCGAGGATGTCGACCGGCTCAACAAGGAGATCTTCAGCGCCTCGGACGGCAACGCGCCGCCCAACGACCTCCTCGACCGCCGCGACAGCGCCCTCGACGAGCTCACCTCGCTCGTCGGCGCCGACTACGAGGTCGTCACCGACGAGGACTCCGGGCGCTACGGCATGGTCGACGTCGCGATCGACGGGCGGGACGTCGTCGACGCCGACGGCGTCACCACGCTCAGCCTCGACGCCGACGGCAGCACCGTGCGCACCGAGGACGACGACGGCGTCGGCCTCGGCGGCGAGCTCGGGGCGCTGGCCGAGGCCCTCGCCGACGACGGCGACCTCGCCACGTGGCAGGGCGAGGTCGACGCCTTCGCCAGGCAGCTCGCCGGGCAGATCCACGACGTGTACGCCGAGGGGGTCGAGGACGCGGACGGCGACGACCCGCCCCCACTCATCGGCTTCCCCCAGGAGAGCATCGACAACAACACCGAGGGCGCAGGCAACATCCGGGTCAACCCCGACATCGGCCCCGACGACATCGTCGCGGGCCTGGGCTTCGAGCCCGGCCCGCTCGACGGGCGCAACGCCGAGGCGATCGCCGACCTCAGGGACAGCGACCTGCCGGGCGCGTGGCGCTCGACGGTCGTCGAGCTCGGGCGCGCCACCGCCGCGGCCACGCGCGAGGCCGACGCCACCGAGGCCCTGCACACCGCGGCGCAGAGCACCCGGCAGGGCGCCCACGGGGTCAGCATCGACGAGGAGATGGTCTCACTCGTGCAGTTCCAGCGGGCCCTCGAGGCCTCGTCGCGGGTCATGACGACGATCGACGAGGCGATGGACGTGCTCATCAACCGCACCGGCCTCGTGGGCCGCTAGTCCGGGGAGGGCGACGTGCGCGTCACCAACGAGATGATCGTCACGAACTCCGTGCGCCGGCTGTCGACGCGCATGGAGCAGTACGAGCGCAGCCAGTCCAAGCTCGCCACCGGCAAGGAGATCCGCAAGCCCTCCGAGGACCCCTCGAAGGCCAACCGGGGGCTGTCGCTGCGCGCCAGCCGCGAGGCGCGGGTGCAGGAGCAGCGCAACGCCGAGGACGCCAAGACCTGGCTCAACACCTCCGACAGCGCGCTGCAGGGCGCGATGGACCGCCTCCAGCGCGCCCGCGAGCTCACTGTGCAGGGCGCCAACGCCAGCGACCAGAGCGCGAAGGACGGCATCGCCCGCGAGATCGCCACGATCCGCGAGGAGCTCGTCGGCATCGCCAACACCAAAGTCCGCGGCCAGCACGTCTTCGCCGGCTACACCCCGGGACCGGCCGTCGAGGCGACCGACAACGGCGACGGCACCTGGACGTTCGCCACCAACGGCGACGAGACCCACGCGATCACCCGCCGAGTCGGCGACAGCGACAAGGTGCGGATCAACACCACCGCCGCCGAGGCCTTCGGCGACGGCGCCGACTCGGTCCTCGCCGTCCTCGACGGCCTCGAGGGCTCCCTGCGGGCCGGCGACACCGACGCGGTCTCGGCGACGCTGTCCGACCTCGACGACTCGATGGAGCGCCTCGGCGGCGAGCTCGCGCGCATCGGCGCGAACACCAACTGGGTGGACTCGGCGCTGGCGCGCAGCGAGGACAGCCTCTACGTCATCCAGCAGGAGCTCGCCGAGGTCGAGGACGCCGACTACGCCGAGGCCGTCATGGACCTGCAGATGCAGGACATGGCGCTGCAGTCGACGCTGCAGGCCCTCGGCCGCGCGCTGCCGCAGTCGTTGGCGGCGTTCCTGCGTTAGGTAGGCTGGCGGCCAGCGCCTGCCGCGTGCGAGCGAGGGGACTGTGAGCGACACCGAGGTCGAGACCGCCACCGAGCAGATCCTGCGGTTCGATGATGGCATCCCCGGGTTCCCCGAGGCGCGGGCGTTCGTGCTCCACGACCTCGACGAGGCGGGCACCTTCCAGGTCCTCCAGAGCGTCGACAACCCCGAGATCGCCCTCGTGGTCTGCTCGCCCTGGCTGCTCGTCCCCGACTACGAGGCCGTCTTGAGCGAGGACGACGAGCGCGAGCTCGAGCTCACCGACCCCGACGAGGCCGTGGTCTTCTGCGCGGTGACCCTCGACGAGGCCGCGCGCGCGTTCCACCTCAACCTCCTCGGGCCCTTCGTCGTCAACGCCCGGACGCGGCGCGGGCGTCAGGTCGTCCTCACCGAATCGGGGCATCCCGTGCGCCACACCGTGCACCTCGACGACGACGCGACCGACTGATGCTCGTGCTCACCCGGCGCGCCGGTGAGTCGATCATGATCGGCAGCGAGATCGTCGTCACCGTCCTCGAGTCACGCGGCGACCAGGTGCGCATCGGCATCGAGGCGCCACGGCGCGTGCAGATCCACCGCGCGGAGGTCTACCGCGAGATCGAGCGCGAGAACGCCGCGGCGATCGCGAGCGCCGACCGCGCCAGCGCGCTGCTCGGCAAGCGCCAGCCCGACCTCAAGCGCGACCCTCAGAGCCGGCCGTCGAACAGCGCCGGCGAGGGCCCCGGCGAGGACGAGGCGTAGCGGCTGCCCGCGCCGGTGTACTCCGCCGGCATCTCCAGGCGCGACAGCGCCGCGTGGACCTGGGCCTGGGACTCCTCGACGACGGCGGCGGTCGCCGCGCGCACCTCGCCGAGCTCGGCGGCGGCCGCGCGTAGCCGGTCGCCGAGCTCGCGGATGCGCTCGCCCCGGCAGTCGGGGCACTGCGCCTCGAGCTCCCGCAGCGTCGCGTCAGGCGAGAGGCCGAAGGCGCCGGCGCACTCCTCGACGGCGACCGCGCGCACGAGCGAGGCCGCGGCGAGGTCGTCGCAGGCCTCCTCGAGCTCGGCGCTGGCCGCGGGGACGTAGCGCTGCTCGCCGGCGCGCACCGCGAGGTAGAGGATGACCGCACGGCGGCGCACCTCCTCGAGGGCACCGGCCTCCGCAGCGAGAGCGCTCACGAGGTCCGGGGCGGCATGCACGGTCGGTCCTCCTCTGCGCGGTCTCCGGCGGTGTCGGCCCTGTGGCGGTGCCCTGTCCTGACGGCCCCTGCCTGGCCCTCACCGGCGCTTACGTACCCCGCCTGTCGGCCGACGGTGCCGGCGATGAAGCGCACGACCGCACGGGCTCCCACCGCCCTCGCCGTGGCTCACGGAGAGTGACTAGTTCTTCCTGACTATCGCCTCGTACGCGCTTCTCGCCGCCCCTCCTACCCGCTACGTGGTCGTCGTGCCATCCCTCCGTGCCAAATGGCGCTGAAGCCCTCAAGCGTGCGCCTCGGGGGACGAAGGACTCCCCACGACGTCTCTCACGAGGCCGTCGCCACGCAAGCGGGGGACCCCGGGCGGGGCCACGCGGCCAAGGGAGATGGGGCGCGAGAAGAGGAGCGGGTCAGATGAGTCACCGCACGGACCACGCCACGGCCACCATCCACGACGGGCCGGCCTCAGCCGAGGCCAACGACCTCGTCGAGTCCCACCTCTACCTCGTGCAGCACGTCGTCAACCAGCTCGCCTCGCGCTACCCCCGCCACATCGACCGCGGGGAGCTGTGGAGCGCCGGCGCGAGCGGTCTCGTCGACGCCTCGCGGCGCTACGACCCCGACACCGGGGTGCCGTTCGCGCGCTACGCCACGATCCGCATCCGCGGGGCGATCATCGACTCGACGCGCACCCGCGACTGGGCCACGCGCAGCCTGCGCCGCGACATGCGCGAGATCGCGACGTCCGAGGCCTCCTTCGAGCAGGAGCAGGGCCGCTCCCCCAGCGCCGAGGAGCTCGCCGCGACCCTCGGCATCAGCGCCGAGGAGGTCGACGCCCGCCGCGACGCCGCCGCCAACGCCAACCTCCTCCACCTCGACCAGCGCGTCGGCGGCGACGACGGCGAGGACGCGATCTCCTACGCCGACCTCATCCCCGAGCGGGACCAGCGCTCGCTGCCCGAGGATGCCCTCGAGCAGACCGAGCTGCTCGGCACGGTGCGCGTCGCCGTGCGCCACCTGCCCGACACCCAGCGCGAGGTCGTCGAGCGCTACTTCTTCGACGGCGACCTGCTGCGCGACATCGCCGCCGACCTCGGCGTCACCGAGGCCCGCGTCTCGCAGATCCGCAGCGAGGCCCTCCACGCCGTGCAGGCCTACTTCGCCTCCGCCCACGACGGGGTACCCGAGGTGCCGGCCTCCGCGCCGGGCATGCGCCGGCGTGCCGCCTACGTCGCCGAGGTCGCCGCGGCGAGCACGTGGCGCAGCCGCGTGGCCGAGGGCCACCACACCCTCACCCTCGCCGAGGGCGCCTGAGGCGCACGCTGCGGGCCTATAGCCGGGCCCGCCCCCGCCGACGGGACGGTCGGAGACCGTCGCGCCTGTGCAGGAGGCCGCCCTCGTGAGCACCGCCACCGCCCACTCCTCCGGCCCCGAGGCCGGGGCGGTCGAGCGCGAGGGTACCGAGGGGCCGGCTGCCGAGGCCGCCGAGCAGGAGGCCGGGCAGGCCGCCGAGGCCGCCGAGCAGGAGGCCGGGCAGGCCGCCGAGGCCGCCGAGCAGGAGGCCGGGCAGGCCGCCGAGCAGGGGGCCGCTGAGGGGCAGAACACCGACGCCGCCAGCGGCGGGGCACCCACGCCGGCGCCGGCGCCGTCGAGCGCGAGCCGCTCCGACCCCCTGGCCGACCTGCCCGCCGACCCCGACGCGCTCGTCCACCTCGATCGGCTCGGCGAGGTCCGGGTGCCCTGGGAGGGCGCCCCGGCGAAGGTCCTGCGCCTCGGCCTCTCCGAGACCGCGGTCGGCAGGCTGCACGACTCCGGGCAGTACGAGCTCTACGACGACCTCGAGGCGCTGCCGGACTGCGACCTCGTCGCGATCTCCACGCGCCTGCCGCGCACCGAGCTGCGCAACCACCTCCGCGTCCTCGGCGCGAGCGCGCAGGTGCCGATCGTCGCCGTCGTGCACACCGGTGGCGAGGCCGCCGCCGTCGAGGTCCTACGCGCCGGCGGCATCGGCGTCGTCGCCGAGGGCAACGAGGGCGCGATCCGCTCCTACCTCGAGGGGCGGGCCTACGACCAGTCCATGGTCGAGACCTACGAGCGCCAGGCCGGGCCCTCCGGGGCCGGCGACCCCTCCCGGGCGCGGGACAAGGTCACGAACCTGCCGACGGCCACCGCCTACAAGCAGCGCATCGAGCACCTCCTCCATGGCGGCGACGTCCCGCGGGTCGCGCGAGCGCGGATCCTCCACCTCGGGGAGGTGGGCGAGCGCGTCTCGGCCGAGGCCGCCGCGCTGCTGCGCCGGCGCCTGTCGCTCAGCTTCCGCCAGCTCGTCCACCGCGAGGGCGGCGAGCTCTACGCCCTCGACGACGACACCTTCGGCATCATCAGCGTCAACCTCTCCCCCAACCGCACCGAGCAACTCGCGCGGCAGATGATGCGGGTCACCGAGAGCTACGCGCCGTTGAGCAACCGGCTGCTCGCCCTCGCCGTCGGCCACGCCGGCCCGGAGGCCTCCACCGAGCTCGCCCCGCTCGACGAGATCGCCAAGCGCGCCCTCGAGGTCGCCAGCGTCGAGAAGCGCAGCGCCGTGGTCTCCGCCGAGCGCCTCGCCCTCGGCGTGTCGGCCACGACCGAGCTCGAGGCCGCCCAGCGGGCGGTGGCCTTCGTCGAGGAGCACGACCTCTGCGGCCCGGGGCACAGCCAGCGCGTCGCCGAGTGGGCCGGGGCGATCGGCGCCGAGCAGGGCTTCGAGGCCACGATGCGCTCCGAGCTCGCCCTCGCCGCGCTCCTCCACGACGCCGGCAAGGTCTCCCTGCCGCTGGACTGCCTCACCTCGCCCTCGAAGCTCAGCCACGAGCAGCGCATGCTCTACCGCAGCCACCCGGACCGCGGCGCCTCCTGGCTGCGCACCTCCGCCGGCGACGTCGTGGCCGCGGCGATCCGCAGCCACCAGGAGCGCTGGGACGGCTCGGGCTACCCCGACGGCCTCGTCGGCGAGGAGATCCCCACCGCGGCGCGCATCATCCGCTACGTCGACGCCCTCGACGAGCTCCTCCAGGGGGCCGACGAGGGCGCCGAGGGCCCCCTCGACCTGCCCGACGCCCTCGAGGAGCTCGACCGGCGCGCCGGCAGCGAGCTCGACCCCGAGCTCGTCCCCGTCGCGCGACGGGTGCTGACCCAGCTCGCCGCGCGCGAGGAGTAGCGCGCCCGGGCAGCAGCGCCGCGCGCGAGGAGTAGCGCCCCCGGGCAGCAGCGCCGCGCGCGAGGAGTAGACCCCCCCGAGGCGCAGCGCCGCCCGCCCCGCAACGCCCCAGGGCAGCAGGCGCGCGCTCAGCCGCCGAGCAGGGTCATCGTCCCGTCGCCGTAGCCGTCGACGTCGACGCGGTAGTCGAGGCGCACCTGCGGGGCGAGGACGACGCGCGCGACGTCGACGGGCACCTCACCGGGGACGGCGTAGAGCGCCGAGAGCGCGACGTGGGGCGAGGTCGGGGTGTTGAGGAGCTTGCCCATGACGTTGGCGACCTCGTGGAAGAACTCCTCGAGGTCGCCCTCGAGGGCGCTCGCCCCCTGGAGGGCCTCGGCGACCTCGGCCGCCGACATCATCCCGATGGCCCCGCCCGCGCCGGCGGCCAGCGGCAGCTCGCAGGCCGAGGCCACGGCCATGCCCCCGTCGTCGTCGCGGTAGGTCGCCAGCAGCGCCGGGCGCGACGGGCTGAGCACGAGGGGGTCGGCGGCCTGGCGCACCTCGACGCTGCGCCCGAGCAGGTCGGTGAGGAGATCGCGCACCGAGGCGCGCACAGGCAGGGGGATGCGCCCGGCCATGGCGGGCGCCTAGGCGGCGCCGGCGAGCGCGCCCTCGAGGGACTCCGGGGTGAACGGCTTGCTCACGAGGAACTGCGCGCCGGCGGCCATCGCGCGGTCGTACATCTCCGGGGTGTGCTCGGAGGTGACGAACCCGAACGTCGGCGGGATGATCCCGCGCTCACCGAGGGTCTGCAGCAGCTCGATGCCGCTCATCTCCGGCATGTTCCAGTCGGAGAGCACGAGGTCGGGCGGGTCGGCCTCGATCATGCCGAGCGCCTCCTTGCCGTCGACGGCCTGCAGCATCTCGGCGCCGCCGTAGGTCGACGTCGACTTCAGCGCCCGCATGACGATCATGCGCATGGCCTTGGAGTCATCCACGATCAGGATCTTCATCGGTCTGCGCCTCTCAGGGTCGTTGACGGCCTGCGGGTCTGCGTGAGCACCGGGGCCCGGCCCTCCCTACGGACTGTCGGCCGCGGATGCGAGGACTTGCGCGTCGGCGCCGTCGGCCTTGGGCGCCGCGCCGCTCTCGATCACCGTCGTGGTGAGCAGCTGGCCGCCGCAGCACTGCGAGACCCGACCGGCCACCCGGGTGCCCGGCATCGACACGCGGTAGCGCCGCCCGGAGGTCACCGACGGCAGGGAGAGGGCGTGGGGGCCCTCGAGCTGGGCCTTAACGTTGCCACCGGTCATGTTCGCGAGCTCACCGACGGCGTCGAGGAGGTCCTCGTCGGTGACCTCGTCGGGCTCGGTGAAGAACATCGCCGCGGTCGCCTTGCGGGCGAGCGAGGCGGACAGCTCGATGAAGACCGCGCCGCTCCAGTCCCCGGTGATCTGCACCTGGCCGGTGACGATCTCCTCCCCCTCGGGCTGGGCGTCCTCGGGGCCCGCCGGCTCGAGGACCATCCCGAGGACCGCGCCCCAGATCTCGTCGTTGATCTGCGCGAGGTTGCTGGCCTGTACCACGTCGGTCATCGTCCCGCTCCCGTGTCGTTGCGCTGATAGCAGCTCGTCTTGTCGAAGGCGACGCGCCGGAAGGCATCGTCGAGGTTGAGGGTCGTCTCCGGCGCCCCGAGGAAGAGGTAGCCGTCCTCCTGCATGACCCCCCGGACGCGGCTGAGGATCGCCCGCTTGCTCGTCAGGTCGAAGTAGATGAGGACGTTGCGCAGAAAGACGACGTCGACGGGGGGCATGACCGGCCACGACCCCACGAGGTTGAGCATCCGGAACTCGACCATGTTGCGGATGCGGTCGGAGAGCACCCAGTCGGCCCCCTCGCGACGGAAGTGCTTGGCGAGGATCGGCGCGGGCAGGCCGCGGTTGACCTCCATCTGGCTGTAGCGCCCGGCCATCGCCTTGCCGAGGACCTCCCCGGAGATGTCGGTCGCGATGATCCGCAGGTTCCAGTTCGCAAGCTCGGGATGGCGGTCGGCGAGCAGCATCGCCACCGAGTAGGGCTCCTGGCCCGTCGAGGCCGCCCCGCACCAGATCGTGATCTGGCGGCGCTGGGCCCGACGCTTGACGAGCTCGGGGATGATGTGGCGGTGCAGCGCCTCGAAGGGATGGACGTCGCGGTACCACGACGTCTCGTTCGTCGTCATCGCCTCGACGACCTCGGTGCGCAGCTTGCGGTCGCCGTTGCGCAGCCGGGTGACGACCTCGGCGATCGAGCCCTGGCCGTGGCGGCGGGCCACCGGCGAGAGACGGGACTCGACGAGGTAGGCCTTGCTCGGCTCGATGACGATCGCGGCCTCGTCGCGCACAAGCGCGGCGATGTAGTCGAAGTCGGCGGGGGCCACGGTGCTCATCGCGCACCCGCCTTCGCCGAGACGGCCACCCGCCGGGCGATCTCGTCGGCGACGCCCTCCAGCGGCAGGACCGCGTCGGCCAGGCCCGCCTCGACGAGCGCGCCGGGCATGCCCCAGACCACGCTCGTGGCCTCGTCCTGGGCGAGCACCCGCCCGCCGGCCTCGACGACCTCCTTGGCGCCGCGCAGGGCGTCGTGGCCCATGCCGGTGAGCACGACGCCGAGCACGCCGCCGCCGTAGACCTTCGCCGCACTGCGGAAGAGCACGTCGGCGGCCGGGCGGCAGGAGTTCTCGAGCGGCCCCTTCGTCGTGTGGAGGATCGGCATCCCCCCGCGGCTGCCGACCTCGAGGTGGTGGTCGCCGGGCGCGACGAGGACCTGCCCGCGCCCCGGGCGCAGCCCGTCGTGGGCCTCGGCGACCTTGAGGGCCGAGGCCGCGGCAAGGCGACTGGCGAGCAGGCCGGTGAACAGCGGCGGCATGTGCTGGACGACGAGCACCGGCACGCCGAGGTCGCCGGGCAGGGCGGGGATGAGCTTCGCGAGGGCGTTGGGCCCGCCGGTGGACACGCCGACGACGACGACCTCGATGGGGCCGGCCGGCCTGGTCGGCGGTGCGGCGGGCCGGGCGAGGGCGGGCCGCCGCGGGGCGGCGGCCGCGGCCTTGCGCATCGTCGCGGGCTTGCCCGACAGCGAGCGGAGCTTGGGGACGAGCTCGGCACGCACCGCCGCCTTGGCCTCGGTGACGCTGCCGACGTTGGCGGGCTTGGTGACGTAGTCCTTCGCCCCGAGCATGAGCGCCTCGAGGGTGATCTGCGCCCCGCGCTCGGTGAGGGTGGAGAACATCACCACCGGCAGGCGCGGATGGCTCGCGCGCAGCCCGCGCAGCGCCTCGATGCCGTTCATGTCGGGCATCTCGACGTCGAGGGTCACGACGTCGGGCGCGAGGTCGTTGACCTTGGCCAGGGCGATGCGCCCGTTGGGCGCGGTGCCGGCGACCTCGAGGTCGTCCTCGGCGTTGATGACGTCGGTGACGAGCTTGCGCACGACGACGGAGTCGTCGACGACGAGCACGCGCGTGGCGCCCATCAGACCGACTCGCCGATGCCGAGCAGGGCGAGCTTCTCGCGGATGACCGCGGCGGTGAACGGCTTCATCGCGTACTCGTCGGCGCCGGCGTCGAGCGCGGTCATCATGTGGTCGATGTCGGCCTCGGTCGTGACCATGAGGACCTTGAGGCCGTCGAGGGCCGCGTCGGCGCGGATGGCCTTGACGAGCTCGATGCCGTCGACCTCGGGCATGTTCCAGTCGACGAGGGCGAGGTCGAAGGGCTGCTCGTCGGCGCTGAGGGTGGCCAGGGCCTCCTTGCCGTTCTCCGCCTCGGTGACCTCGAAGCCGATCTCGACGAGCATGCGCCCGAGGATGCGCCGCGTCGCGCGCGAGTCGTCGACGACGAGGGCGCGCGACCCCTCCTCGAGCGTGGTCATGACGTCATCGCCGGCAGCGCCACCGCGCGCTCGGTGTCGAGCAGCAGGAGGAGCTGTCCCTCGAGCTTGTGCGCGCCGCTGATGAGCTCGCGCGCCACGCCGGTGACGGTCTCGGGCGGCACCTCGAAGGTGTCGTCGGAGACCTCGACGACATCGCCGATCTCATCGACGAGCAGCGACAACGGCCCGTCGTCGGTCATGACGACGACGTTCATCGGCTCGGTGCCCTCGGCACGCTCGGGCAGGTGCAGGCGCCGGCGCAGGTCGATCGCGGTGACGATCTGCCCGCGGAGGTTGATGAGGCCCTCGACGACCTCGCTCGACAGCGGCACGCGGCTCAGCGACTGCGAGCGCAGGACCTCCTGGACCCGCTCGACCTCGATGCCGAAGAGGTGACGGTCGAGACGGAACGTGCAGTACAGGTTGGCAGCCATCAGAACCCTCCACTCAGCAGACCGACCCGGTCGCCGGCACCGCGGTCGACGATCTCGGCGAGGTCGACGACGTCGGTGACGCGACCCTTGACGACCGCCGAGCCGCGCATCGCGCCGGCCTCGGCGACGTCGCCGATGTCGACCTCCTCCTCGACGATGTCGAGGACCTGGCCGACGATGACCCCGACGGTGCGCTGGCCGCGGCGGTGCACGACGACGTCGAGCCCGCCGTCCTCGCGCGGCTCGGCCTCGGGGTAGCCCATGGCGCCGCCGAGGCGCACGAGCGGCAGGATCTCGTCGCGGTACTGCACGACCTCCTGGTGCCCGGAGCGCTCGATGTCGTCGAGCTTGATCTCCTCGAGACGGGCGACCTCGGCGAGGGGCACCGCCACCCGCCGGTCGTCGCCGAGCCCGACGAGCAGCAGCGCCTGCTGCTCGGTCTCGCTCTCGGCGTGCGCGGCGGCGTCGGCGAAGCCGCGGTCGCCGGCCTCGGTGATCACGCGGGAGCGCTGCGCGACGCCGAGGACGTCGAGGATGAGCGCGACGCGCCCGTCGCCCATGATCGTCGAGCCCGCGAAGAGCGGGATGTGCTTGACCTGGGTCGACAGCGGCTTGACGACGATCTCCTGGGTCTCGTGGATCTCGTCGACGACGAGGCCGAACTGCTGGCCGTCGGCGTTGAGGACGACGATGTTGCGGACGAGGTCGCCCTCCTCGCCCTCGGCGACGACGTCGCGGTGGCCGAGGTCGAGCTCGTCGAGCTGCTCGTCGAGGTAGACGAGCGGCAGGAGGTGCCCGCGCAGGCGGTGCACCGGGGCGCCGTGGATGTACTCGATGCCCTTGCGGGCGTCGGCGCCCTCGAGGCGGACGAGCTCGACGAGGTTGACCTGGGGGATCGCGAAGCTGTCCTCGCCGCTGCCGACGACGAGCGCGGGGATGATCGCGAGGGTCAGGGGGATCTTGACCTTGAACGTCGAGCCGACGCCCTTCTCGCTGAGCACGTCGACGGTGCCGCCGACCTCGTGGATGTTGCGGGCGACGACGTCGAGGCCGACCCCGCGCCCGGAGACCTTCGTGACCTCCTTGGCGGTGGAGAAGCCCGGCGTGAAGAGGAGGTTGAGGGCCTCGCGCTCGCCCAGCGCCGCGGCCTGCTCGGCGGTGACGAGCCCGGCGTCGACGGCCTTGGCGGTGACCGCGGCGACGTCGATGCCGCCGCCGTCGTCGCTGATCTCGACGACGACCTGCCCGCCCTCGTGGAAGGCGCGCATGAGGAGGTGGCCCTGGCGGGGCTTGCCCGCGGCGACGCGCTCCTCGGGGGACTCGATGCCGTGGTCGACGGCGTTGCGCACGAGGTGGGTCAGCGGGTCGCCGATGGCCTCGAGGATGCCCTTGTCGAGCTCGGTGTTCTCGCCCTCGAGGTCGACGGCGACCTCCTTCTCGCACATCCCGGCGAGGTCGCGCACGACGCGCGGCATGCGGCGCCAGAGCTTGCCGATCGGCTGCATCCGGGTCCGCATGACCCCTTCCTGCAGCTCGGTGGTGACGAGGTTGAGGCGCTGGGCGACGCCGAAGAGCGCGGAGTCACGCTCGCTGCCGGCGAGCTGGACGATCTGGTTGCGGGCGAGGACGAGCTCGCCGACGAGGTTCATGAGGCCGTCGAGCAGCCCCACGTCGACGCGGATCGTCGAGTCGCCGGAGGCGCGGGCCTTGGCCTGAGCGCTCAGCGCCTGCTCGACATCCTCCTCGGCCACGCCGCCCTCCTCGACGAGGATCTCGCCGATCCTGCGGTCGTCGCCGAGGTCCTGCTCGAGCGCGGCGAAGCCGACCTGCTCGCTCGTGGCCTTGCCCTCCTCGACGAGGAGCTCGCCGAGCAGCGGGCCCTCGACCGAGCGGCCGTCGCCGCCCTCGATGGCGTCGTCGTCGGGCTCCTGGGCGGCGGTCGTCGGCTCGGCAGCCGGCTCGGCGTCGGCCTCGGGGGCGACCGGCGCAACGCCCTCGGCGAGGGAGGCGAGGTTGGCGATGAGCTCACGGTAGTCCCCGCCGCCCTCGCTGCCGTCCTCCTCGATCGCGTCGAGGATCGCCCGGACCGCGTCGCCCATCGCCAGCAGCGCGTCGGCGATCGGCCGGTCGACCTGCAGCTCGCCGTCGCGCAGCCGCCCGAGCAGGGTCTCGCCGGCGTGGGCGACCCCCTCGAGCTTGCTGAAGCCGAGGAAGCCACAGGTGCCCTTGATGGTGTGGAGGTTGCGGAACGCCCGGGCCAGCGCCTCGGCGTCGCCGGGGTCGGCCTCGAGGACGAGGAGATCGGCGTCGTACTCCTCAAGGTTCTCGCGGCTCTCGGTGAGGAACTCCCCGACGACCTCGTCGATCTCGCTCATGCCGGTACTCCCCTCAGCTGGGTGGCGACGTGACGCGCGTGGGCCTCCTGTCGACCACCGGGGAGGGGAGTTCAGCGTTCGTCGTCGACTTCGCCACCACTCGTCGCGGCCTGCCGCGCGACGTGGTCCTCACGCCGGCGCACGTACGCCGAAGACGCCTCCGACGACGCCGCGGCCTCGGCACCGCCCTCTCGCGGCGGCTGGACGCTGAGCGCGAGCGCCTCGACGAACCACCCCGCGACGCGCCCGGCGATCGAGACGAGCAGCAGCGTCGCGCCGGCCCGCCAGGCCGCCTCGACGACGGTGAGTTGGCCGGTGGCCAGCAACCAGCCGGTCGGGGCGAGGGCGAGCAGCCCGATCGTGCCGGCGACGCGGCGCAGCGGTCCGGTCCTCATGACCGCGGCAGGAGGTCACGCACGGCGATGGCGACGTCGAGGGCCGCGGCCCGGCGCGGCGGCGCCTTCGAGCCGTCGTAGCCCAGGACGAGGCCGTGCTCGGCGGCCAGGGACAGCGCGGCGGGCAGGTCCTCGGGGCGGCTCCAGGACACCGCGAGGGGGTCCTCGCCGCGTAGGCCCTCCCAACCGCGCCCGCCGACGACGAGGTGGACCCAGCGTCGACCGCGGTTCCAGGCGATCCAGTCCTGACGGCTGGCGCCGACCTCGGCGGCGATCGCCCCGTCGGCCGGGGCGGGCCCCTTGTGGCTGACGACCGGGAGGCCGAGGCCGCCGGCCAGCGCGCCGGCGCGGGGGCCGACGAGCAGCGAGACGCCGGCGGGCAGCGGCCGGCACAGCGGCGCCACCGCGCTGGCCAGCGCGGCGAGGCAGCCGAGGTCGTCGTCGGCGGCGGTGCCGGCGAGCGCGTCGGCGACGAGTCCGGGCAGGCCGAGGGCCTCGAGCGCCGCGGGCTCCCAGCGCACCGCCGCGCCGCCGGGGCCGGCAGGCTGGCCCTGCGTGGCGGCCGGCGGCTCAGCGGGCAGCGGTGCCGCGCCAGCGGCGGCCGGCGGCGGCTCGGTCGCCACCGGTGCAGCGCTCGCGGTTGCCGGCGGCTCGGCGGTGGCCTGCGGGGCCCCCGGGGCGGCGGGCGTCGACGGCTCCGCGGTCTGGGCCGAGGCGGCCCCGACCCGCGCAGCGGCGGCGGCCACGGCGTCGCGCACCGCGGTCCGCGGCGCGGGCGGGGCGGCCTCGCCGGCGGGCCCGGATCCAGCGCGCAGGACCATCCCCGCAGCCGGGCCGCCGGTGGCGCCCGGCGCCGCGGCCGGCATCTGGCCGGTGGCAGCCGGCGCGGTGGCAGCCGGCGCGGCGGCCGGCACCCGGCCGGCGGCAGCCGACGCCGCCTCCGCGGGGGCATGAGCCGACGCCGCCGCGGGGGCGGTGTCGAGCCAGGGGGCGGGGCGGACCGCCGGCTCGGGGCGCCACGGCGCGGCCGCCTCGGCGCGGGCGCTGGCGAGCTCGCGCTCGGCCGCGGAGAGCCGCTGTCCGGCGCCGGCGACGCGCTGGCGGTGGGCAGGGCGGGGCCCGGCGCTGGCCGCCGGGGCGACGGGGTCGGGCGCGAGCGGTTGGCTCGCCGCGGGCTCCTCGGCCTCGGCCGCCGCGGCCGCAGCGGCCTGGCCCGGCGCGCGTTCGGCGGCCGGTGACGCCTCCGCCGCGGCCCCGGGCGAGGCGGCAGCGACCGTCGGGGCGGTCGCAGCGCCCCCGGCGGCGTCGAGCCGCGGGGCGTCGGCGAGCTGGCGGCGCAGCGCGTCAGCGAAGCCGCGCTCCTGCTCGTCGACGCTGTCGGCCAGCGAGCTCAGCAGCCGGTTGACCGCCGGGACCGCCCCCGAGCGCGCCGCCGCCCCCACACCCGGCGCCGGCTCCGCCTCGCTGCCCGCCGGCCCGGCCTCGCTGCCCGCCGGCTCGGGGTCGTCGTGGGAGGCCGTCGGCGCCGGCGAGCCGGCCGCCGGCGCGGCGCCCTCGCCGGGCAGGCGGACGCGCACCTGGATGAGCTCCTTGGCGAAGAAGCCGCCGATCCCGCCGCGCAGGGTCTTGCTCGCGCCGACGATCTCGGCGCGCGAGCCGAAGCGCCGGCTGACCTCGGCGAGCGCGGCCTCGGCGGTCGCGCCCTCGATGACGGCGATGTCGGGCTCGGGCGCGCGGCGCTCACGCTTCGACATGCGCATCTCCGATCACTCCGATCTGGTTGAGCTCGAGGTAGCCGGGCAGCTCGGGGTAGGCGAGGACGGCCAGCTCGACGCCGGCGCCCGACAGCAGGCGGTGCAGCGGCCGGCGCAGCATCTGGCTGACGACGAGCGCCGGCGGCAGGTCGTTGCGGGCGGCCACCGCGACCGCCGACTGCGCCCCGTCGACGATGGCCTGCTGGCGACGGGGGTCGACGGCGAGGTGCAGGGTGCCGTCGACGTCGCGCAGCAGCTCGTGCAGCGCGCCCTCGAAGGCGGGGTCGAGGGTGGCCACGGCGAGCTTGCGATCGGGCGCGACGCGGCCGACGATCGCCGGGCCGATCGCCACGCGCGCCGCGGACAGCAGCTGCTCGGGCTGGCGGGTCTCGCGGGCGCGGTTGGCGACGGCCTCGAGGATGCGCCCGACGTCGCGGATCGGCACGCGCTCCTCGAGCAGCCCGCGCAGGACCTCCTGGAGCTGGGCGTAGGAGAGCTGCTCGCCGCCGGCCTCCCCGGCCAGCAGCGGCTCGTCGACCCGCAGCGACTCGACGAGCATCTGCACCTGCTGACGGGTCAGCAGCTCGGCGGCGTGGCGGCGGACGATCTCGGCGAGGTGGGTGACGAGCACCGCGGAGCGGTCGACGACCGTCGCGCCGGTCGCCGCCGCCGAGGAGCGCGCGCCCTCGGGGATCCAGAAGGCCTGCAGGCCGAAGACGGGCTCGATGGTCTCCTCGCCGCGGATCTGCCGCAGCTCGCTGCCGTCCCCGGCGGGCAGCGCGAGGGCGCGGTCGAGCGGGGCAGTGCCGCGGGCCACCTCGACGTTGTGCAGGAGGATGCGGTACGTCGACGGCGGCAGGCTTACGTCGTCGCGGGTGCGCACGAACGGCATGACGACGCCGAGCTCCATGGCGATCTGCTGGCGCAGCGCCCGCACCCGCTCGAGGAGGTCCCCGCCGCGCTGGACGTCGATGAGGTCGAGGATGTCGTAGGAGAGGTGCAGCTCGAGCGGCTCGACGCGCATCTGGCCGATGAGCGCCTCGGGGTCCTCGGGGTTGGCGTTGAGCTTCGGGGCGGCCTCCTGGCCCTCGGCGGACTCGGCCTGGCGCGCGCCGTCGGCGGCGGCCTTGGCCGACATGAGGTAGAGCAGCGCGCCGATGCCGAAGAACACGATCGTCGGCAGGCCGGGCAGGAGCCCGAGGCCGGCGACGACGAGGGCGGCCATGCGCAGCGGCCGGGGGTTGCCGAGCAGTTGGCGGCCGAGGGTCGGCCCGAGGTCGCGCTCGCTGCCGACGCGGGTGACGAGCAGGCCCGCCGACAGCGAGATGAGCAGCGCGGGGATCTGGCTGACGAGGCCGTCGCCGATCGTCAGCAGCGAGTACGTCGCGACGGCCTCCTCGAAGGTCATGCCCATCTGGAGCATGCCGATGGCGAAGCCGCCGATGAGGTTGATGACGACGATGATGATCCCAGCGATCGCGTCGCCCTTGACGAACTTCGACGCGCCGTCCATCGCGCCGAAGAACTCCGACTCCTCGTTGATGCGCTTGCGGCGGTCCTTGGCCTCGGCCTCGTCGATGACGCCGGCGGAGAGGTCGGCGTCGATGGCCATCTGCTTGCCGGGCATCGCGTCGAGGGTGAAGCGCGCGGCGACCTCGGCCACGCGCCCCGCACCATTGGTGATGACGACGAACTGGACGATGATGAGGATGAGGAAGACGACGAGGCCGACGACGACCGAGCCGCCGACGACGAAGCCGCCGAAGGTCTCGATGACCCGCCCGGCGTAGCCGTCGAGGAGGATGAGCCGGGTCGTCGAGACGTTGAGCGCGAGCCGCAGCAGCGTCGTCATGAGCAGCAGCGACGGGAAGACCGACAGGTCGAGGGAGTCGCGCAGGCTGATGACCGCGAGGACGATGAGGATCGCCAGGGTGATGTTGCCGGCGAGGAGGAAGTCCATCGCCTGGGTCGGCATCGGCACGACCATCATCAGCACCGCGCCGATGACGAGCAGCGGGAAGCCCACCTGGCTCAGGCGGGCGGGGCCGGCGAGGTCGTTGGGGTCGCTCATGCGGCGCGCGCTCCGGTGAGGTGGCGGCCCTGGCGGCGGTAGGCCATGGCCAGGACGACGGCGACGGCCTCGTAGAGCGCCGCCGGGATGTAGGCGTCGAGCTTGCAGCGGCGGTAGAGCGAGCGCGCCAGGGCCCGGTCCTCGGTGACGGTGACCCCGTGGCGGTGGGCGATGTGGCGGATGCGCGCGGCGAGCCGGTCGGCGCCCTTGGCGACGACGCGCGGGGCGGCGTCGCCCTCGCCGTAGCGCAGCGCCACGGCGAGGTGGGTGGGGTTGGTCACGACGACGTCGGCGTGGGCGACCTCGGTGAGCATCCGGTTGCGGCTGAACTCCATCGCCTTGCGCCTGCGCGCCTGGCGGATCTGCGGGTCGCCCTCGGTGTCCTTGTGCTCGCGCTTGACCTCGTGCTTGGCCATCTTGAGCTTCTTCTCGTGGCTCCAGCGCTGCCACGTGAAGTCGGCCACGGCCACGGCCGCGGCGAGGAGCATCGCGCGCAGCAGCAACGCCCAGGCCTGGTCGAGGGCCTCGGTCATGCCGTGGCCGAGGCTGCGCCCCTGCATCTGCTCGCCCCAGCCCAGCAGCGGCCCGGCGACGATGAGCCCGAGCAGCCCGAGCTTGGTGAGGGCGCGGACGAGCTCCCAGCCGGCCTTGGCGGGCTTGAGCTTCTCCATGCCCTGCTTGGGGTTGAGGCGCTTGATCTGGGGCTTGGCGGCCTTCCAGGAGGGCTTGAAGCCGACCTGGACGAAGCCTGAGACGAGGGCGAAGGCCGTGGCCAGGCCCACCGCCGGCACGACGACGGCGACGATGATCCGTCCGACGGCGTCAACGACGCGCTGGGCGGGCAGGTACTCCCCCGTCGTGGTGGCGAGCAGGAGCGTGGTCTCCGCGCGGACGGTCTCGGCGATGCCCGGGCCGAAGACCTGCATGAAGAACGCGGCCACGAGCAGGGACCCGGCGACGCCGACCTCCTGGCTGCGGGCGACCTGGCCTTCCTCGCGCGCCTTCTTGCGGCGCTGCGGCGTGGCCTTCTCGGTCTTCTCGTCCTTCTTGCTCACGGGACCTCTCCGACGTCGCGGCGGCACGCGCCGCTCCCCGGGCCGGTCCGTGGCCTTGGTCGCGCGCACACCGCTCCGTCGGGTGCGCTGGCCTCCCCGTCGGCCGGCGAGGGTCGGGGCTTAACGCCGCCGTCGAGATCCTCGGGGCCTCGGCCACCGGCGGTCCCGACCGGACGCGCCGGGGCCGCCGCCGGCTCACGGCAGGAGCGCCTCGAGGGTCTGGCCGATCGCCCGCTCGGAGATCGACAGCACGCCGCCCATCGCCTCGGGGAAGAGCATGATCGTGGCCGAGACGAGCGCGAGGCTGACGAGGAGCTTGAGCGGCAGGCCGAGCATGAAGATGTTCGTCTGCGGGCTGAAGCGGCTGGCCATGCCGAGGGTGACCTCGACGAGGAAGAGCGCGGCGGCCACCGGCAGCGCGAGCTCCATGCCCGCGACCATGACGCGGCTGACGAGGTCGAGCGCGGTCTCGGCCAGCGCGCCGGGGTTGAAGCCGAGCCCACCGTCGAGGGCGATGACGTCGAAGCTGAACGCGAGCCCGCGCACGAGGAGGAGCCAGCCGCCGAGGACGCTGAAGAGCGCGAACCCGATCCAGTTGAAGAAGCGCGCGTAGACCCCGGCACGGTCGCCCATCGTCGGGTCGATCATCACCGCGGCGAACAGCGCCGACTGGATGTCGAGCCACGCCCCGGCGACGAAGAACACCTGGAGCATGACCGTGGCCATCCATCCGAGCGCCGCGCCGACGATGGCGTTGACGAGCCCGGCGCCGAGCAGCGCGGTCGGGGCCAGCGAGCCGACGAAGGGCTCGGCGAAGAAGAGGCCGAGCCCGACGCCGAGCATCATCCGCGCGGGGATCGGCATGAACGTGCCGAGGATCGTCGTGGCCAGGCCGAAGGCCGCCACCCGCGTCATCGCGAGGAAGAGCCCGGCGGTCCAGGCCGGGTCGAGGGAGAGGTTCAGCGGCTCCACGGCCTCACACCATCGAGGGGATCTGGCTCCACAGCTGGGTGACCCAGTTGACGGTCTCGCGGATCATCCAGCTGCCGAGGAGCACGGCGATGAGCCCGACGCCGATGAGCTTGGGCACGAACGTCAGCGTCTGCTCCTGGATCTGGGTGACCGTCTGGATGAGCGAGATCACCACGCCGGCCCCGAGGGTCACCACGAGGGTGGGTCCGGCGAGGATCATCGCGATCCGCAGCGCGCCGGTGACGATCTCGAGCACCTGGGCATCGGTCATGGACGCACGCCTCCCATGGGGCTTCAGCCGACCCCGGCCACGGAGCCGACGAGGGAGCCCACGACGAGCCCCCAGCCGTCGACGAGGACGAAGAGCAGGAGCTTGATCGGCAGGGAGATGAACACCGGCGGGAGCATGACCATCCCCAGCGACATGAGCACCGCGGCGACGACGAGGTCGATGACGAGGAACGGCACGAAGATCACGAAGCCGATGATGAACGCCGTGCGCAGCTCGGAGATCACGAAGGCGGGGATGAGTGTCGTCGCCGAGACCTCCTCGACGCTGTCGGGCCGCTCACCCCCGGCGAGGTCCGCGAAGAGCATGAGGTCGCCCTCGTCGGTCTGGCTGAGCATGAAGTCGCGCAGTGGGGTGAAGCCCGCCTCGACGGCCTCCTCCTGGGTGACCTCGCCGGCCAGCAGCGGCTGCAGCGCCTCCTCGTTGACCTCGGTGAGCACCGGGGCCATGACGAAGAGGCTGAGGAAGAGCGCGAGCCCGGCCAGCACCTGGGCGGGCGGCACCGTCTGCACCGCCAGGGCCTGCTTGGTGAGCCCGAGGACGATGATGAAGCGGGTGAACGTCGTCATGAGCAGCAGCAGCCCCGGCGCCACCGACCCGACGGTCAGCAGGAGGACGATGACGACGGTGCGCGACAGCGTCTCGTCCTCGCTGTCGACGCTGACGACGACGTCGGGCACCTCGGGCACGGCGGCGTCGTCGAACTCCGCTGGCGGGGCTTCGCCCTGCGGGGGCACCGGTCCCGGTCCCGGCAGCTCCGGGGGCAGCTGGGCCTGCGCGGGCACGGCGGCCAGGAGGGTGACGAGGCCGACGACGAGCAGGACCGCCGCGGCCAGGCCCCCGCGGCTCTGCACCCGCGTCGGCTCGTCGCGCTCGGCACCGGCGCGCGCTGCCCCGAGGAGGCGCTCGTCGCGGGCGAGCGGGCGGTCGGGGGCGCTTGGGCGCTCGCCCGGCCGCGCGGGGTCGCGGTCAGGCTCGGTGCGCACGGATCGGCCTCTCGAGATGGGTTCTGACCGTCATCTGACGCAGACGGTCGATCGGACCCATCCGTGGCCGATCGCGCAGGGTGGTGGCCGACGGCGCATCCTTGGCCGTCGAGAGGAGCTGGTGGGCGTGGGCGAGGCCGCCGGTGTCGCGCTCCTCGCGCCGGGCGGTCGGGGCGGCCGCCGTCGTGGCGGCCTCGAGGTCGATCTCGGCGCCGTCGAGCCCCGCGGCGGTCGCCGTCGCAGCGCGCTCCTCGGAGGTCGTGGCCGTGGCACCGAGCGCGCCGATGAGGCTCTCGGCGACCTCCTGGCCATCGTCGAGCTCGGAGAGCAGCGAGACGCCATGCTCGCTCGCGCCGACGAGGTAGCGCCGGTCGTTGATCTCGACGACGGCGACCATCGCGCCCTTGGTGAGCCCGGCACGGGCGAGCACGGTGATGCCCGCGCCGTTGCCGCGGGCGCTGCGCTGGGCCCAGCGCCGGACGAGCAGCAGCAGCCCGACGATGAGCGCGAGCGAGGGCAGCAGCCGCGTCACGACGTCGATGCCGGTGGCGTCCATCAGGCTGAGCGCAGCAGCTCGGTGATCCGCACGCCGAGCTCGTCGTCGACGACGACGACGTCGCCGCGGGCGACGATGCTGCCGTTGACGAGCACGTCGACCGGCGCGCCGGCGGCGCGGTCGAGCTCGACGACGCTGCCGTCGGTGAGCTGGAGGAGGTCGCGGACCTTCATCCGCACCCGGCCGAGCTCGACGGTGACCTCGAGGTTGACGTCGGCGAGCAGCTGGGGGTCGGCGTGGCCACCCTCGGCGGTGCCCGGCCCGAGGTCGGGGTAGTCGACCGGAGCGGCGTCGACGGTGGCGGTGGGGTCAGGAGGGCTCATGCCAGGCTCCTCTCACGGTCGCTGGCGCGGCTGGCGGACGGGGCGGGCTCGGCCGGGGCGGGCAGGTCGCCGGCGGGCTCGGCGCCGGCCTTGGGCTCGGCCTCGGCGAGGTCGAGCGGGCGGCGCGGCATCACGAGGTCGGTGACCTGCAGGGCGAGGCGGCGCCCGCGGCGGCCGGGGTGGCCCTCGAGGACGACGGCGTCGCCGACGACGCCCTCGACGGTCTGCCCGACGCGGTGGTCGAGGCGGAGCACGTCGCCGACGGCCAGGGAGGTGAGGTCGGCGGCGGGCACGACCGAGTCGCGCAGCCGCACGCGCAGGTCGACGTCGGCGCGCTCGAGGCGGTCGAGGAGGACCTGCTGGTTCTCCGGCGTCGTGCCGGCCAGCCGGGCGCCGGCCACCGAGGTCGAAAGCTGGTCGAGGATCGGCTTGAGCGTCACCGCGGGGTAGCACACGCTCACGAGCCCCTCGGTCTCGAGGCCCTGGGTCAGCCCGAAGCGGTAGGTGAGGATGAGGACCATGTCCGAGGGCGCGGCGACCTGGATGTGGTGGGGGTTGTACTCGACGCCGAGGAGCTCGGCGCCGTCGCAGAGCCCGGCCAGCGAGTCGGCCAGCGCGGCCACGGCGTGCTCGAGGAGGTCGGTGACGAGCACCGCCTCGAGCTCGGAGGGCCGGCGCTGGAGGTCCTCGGAGGAGGTGAAGCTGCCGCCGCCGCCGAGGAGCCGGTCGACGAGCAGGAGGACGAACTGCGGGTTCATCTCGATGAGCGCCGCGCCGGGCAGCGGTGGGATCGCCACCGTCCCGACGATGTTCGGCGTCGGCATCGAGCGGGTGTAGTCGTCGAAGGGCACCTGGTCGACCGCGAGCGGCTCGGCCTGCACGAGCGCGCGCACGAGCCCGCCCCAGCGGCTGGCCAGCCGTCGGGTGAAGACCTCGTGGGCGAGCTCGAGGCCGCGGACGTCCTCGCGGCTGAGCAGGCTCGGGCGGCGGAAGTCGAACCGCGCGACCTCGGCCTCGGCGGTGCTGCGAGCCTGGAGGGTGCTCACGGGGCTCCCTTGCCGTGCGTGCGGTGCGGTCACCGATCACCGTCGGCACGACCGCGCAGCGCTGAAGCACGGCGGGCAGCCTCGTCGTCGACGACGGCGCGCCCGGGCGGCGCCGCCGCCGCCCGCGGGGCCCGCGGTCCCCGCCTCCGCGGGGCCTCGTCGCGCTACTGCACGAGCAGCTCGGTGATCGCCACCCGCAGCACCTCCCCGTCGGGGTAGATCTCGCGCGCCCGCTCGGTGAGCGCCTCACGGAGCCGGTCGATGCCCTCCTCGCCGTGGAGCTCCTCGGGGGTCATCGCCCCGATCTGGCTGATCGCCGCGTCCTGCAGCAGCGGGAAGCGCCGCTCGACCTCGGCGGTCTCGACCTCGGCGGCGGCCACGACCGCGAAGCCGACGCGGGCGTAGCGCAGGTCCTCCCCGCCGAGGTTGGCGGTGAGCTGGGCGACCTCGAGGATCGCTCCCTCCTCGGGCTCGGCGTCGGCCTCCTCCTCGCCGGGCAGCAGCACGACGGTGGCCACCGCAGCGAGGCCGGCGAGGACCACGGCGAGCAGCAGCAGCCGCTTGGGCCCGAGCTTGCGCGTGCCGCCAGCCTGCCCCTCGGCGCCGGCCTCGCCCTCGGCCTTGCCCTTGCCCTTCTTGACCTTGAGCCTCTTGCCGGCCTTGCCCTTGCCGGCGTTGGCCTTGCCGGTGGCCTCGTCGGCGCCGGCCTGCTGGGCCCGGCGGGCCTCCTCCATCGTCTGGGCCATGTCAGCTCACCTCTTGGGCCACGACGAGGACGTCGACGCGGCGGTTCTTCGAGCGGTTCTCCGGGGAGTCGTTGGGCACGCGCGGGCGCCACTCGCCATAGCCGGCGGCGCCGAGTCGGCGCTCGGCGAAGTCGAAGTCCTCGTAGAGCATCGACAGCACCGCGACCGCGCGGTCGGTGGAGAGGTTCCAGTTCGTGTAGTCGGGGCGGCGGATCGGGTGGTCGTCGGTGTGGCCCTCCACGACGATGTCGTTGGGGTAGTCCTCGAGGACCTCGGCGATGGCGGTGACGACCTCGACGCCCTCGTCGTCGATGACCGTCGAGCCGAGCTCGAAGAGGACGTCGTCGGCGGAGATCGACACGACGAGGCCGCGCTCGTCGATGCGGTAGTCGGCGGCCTGGGCGTGGCCGGCCTCGCTCAGCGAGTCGTTGAGCGCCTCGCGGACCTCCCGGAGCTGGTCGAGATCGCGGTCGGGGTCGTCGGCGGAGTCGCTCTCGGCCTCGCTCGGCTCCTCGGGAGGCTCCGGGGTCGGCGGCACGTCGGCGTCGTCGGGCTCCTCGGGCTCGTCGCGCTCGTTGCGCTCCTCCTCCTCGGTGGCCGGCTCGGGGATGCGCGGCGCCGAGTCGGTGAGCCGGATCGCCTCGGGCTGGAGCTCGGGCGGCATCTGCATGTCCCCGACGATCCCGTCGCTGCGCGGCATCGGCGGCTGCTCCATCGCCGGGTTGCCGAAGGGCACCTCGAGGCCGCGCACGAACGCCTCGAACTTCTGCGCGTCGATCTCGCTCATCACGTAGAGCATCACGAAGAAGGCGAGCAGCAGGGTCATCGCGTCGCCGTAGGTGGTCAGCCACCGCGCGCTGCCCGCGCCGTCGCCGCCGCCGCTGCCCCGCCTGCGTCGTCGTCCCGCCATCACGCGGCCTTGGGGCTCTGGGAGCCGGTCGGCCTCTGGCTGCGCTCGCGGTAGCCGATGCGCTCCTCCTTGGGCAGGAAGGTCTCGAGCCGCTCGACGAGCATCCGCGGGCTGATGCCCGACTGAATCGCGAGCACCCCGTCGAGGGCGGCCTCCCGCACCGCGAGCTCAGACGCGGACAGCCGCTGCAGACGGGTGGCCAGCGGGGTGAAGACGACGTTGGCGAGGATGACCCCGTAGAGCGTCGTCAGCAGCGCGAGGGCCATGCCGACGCCGAGCTGCTCGGGGCTCGTGAGGTTCTGGAGCATGTTGATGAGCCCGATGACCGTGCCGACCATGCCGAAGGTCGGCGCATAGCCGCCGAGGGACTGGAAGAAGTTGATCCCGAAGGCGTGCCGCTGCTCGACGGCCTCGAGGTCGATGTCGACGAGCTCCTTGACCTGCTCGGGGTCGAGGCCGTCGATGACGAGCTGCAGCGCATGGCGGATCCCGTCGTCCTCGACCTCCTCGAGGCGGGACTCGAGCGAGAGCATCCCCTCCCGGCGGGCGACGTCGGCGAGCTGGGCGAGGACCGTGACCGTCTCGTCGAGCTTGGCGGGCTCGTTGCGCAGCGCGACCTTGAGGACCGGCAGCAGGCCCTTGAGCTCGCTCGGCCCGTAGGCCATGACCCCGGCGCCCATCGTCGTCGTGAAGACGAGGATGAACGACGAGGCCGACAGCAGCACGAGCACCGCGTTGCCGTCGATGAGCATCGCCACCCCGATGCCGACGAGGATGGCGGCGATGCCCGAGCCGAGCATGACCATGGGCTAGCCGTCCTGGGTCTCGGGCTCGCTGGGGATGACGGTCAGCGGCGCGCGGCCCGGCGCGCGGGCCTCGTGGCCCCCGTACTCGTCGGCGGCGCGCACGATCGCGGCCCTGAAGTCGATCACCCGGGCGGTGATCTCGGCGGGGGTCTCGGCGACGGCGACGCGGCGGCCGTCGACGAGCCGGAGCAGCGTGTCCGGGGTCGTCTCGACCGTCTCGATGAGGTCCGCGTTCACCACGAAGGGCTCGCCCTTGAGCCGGTGGACGAGAATCACGCGGCACCTCCCTGTGCGTCGGCGCTCCGGCCGGCCATGCGGTCGCATCCTGCGACCTGGCATCACCGTCCGTGTCGGCTGGACCGCGCCGGGGTTAACCACCGGCGCTGGCCGGCCCACCCCGGCCCGGCCCGGCCGCACCCCGATCGTGTCCCGGTCGGCCGCTCGTCGCGGCCGACGCCTCGTCCGGCCCCTCGTCACGGCCGACGCCTCGTCGCGGCCGACGCCTCGTCCGGCCCCTCGTCACGGCCGACGCCGGGCGCGGTGACCGGAGCGCCCGCCTCGGGCCGGGGCCTACGCCACCCGCGGCAGCCTCGGCCGGTCCAGCCGGTCGCAGAGCTCGTCGGTGGCGGCGTCCTCGGCGACCTGCGGATCCGGCCAGCGAACGGTCATCCCCCTGG
Organism: Egibacteraceae bacterium; assembly: GCA_046498405.1. GTDB lineage: Bacteria > Actinomycetota > Nitriliruptoria > Euzebyales > Egibacteraceae > T1Sed10-49. The sequence continues at coordinate 13,624 of JAWOAS010000156.1, read as the reverse complement.
CGGACGCTCCCTGCCAGCCGATGTCGGCGGTGGCCCCGGCCCGGCAGATCGCGTCGACGACACGGCCGCGCAGCGTCGCGCGGGTCGGCGCTCGCGGGGCGGCCACCGGGAGCGTGCTGCGGGTCAGCCGGCGTCCGTAGCCGCCGTCGACGGCGTCGTAGAGGATCGTCGCGGCACGGCGCTTGGGGTGGCCGAGGGCATCGGCGCTGCCATCGTCGGTGATGCGGCGCAGCAGCCGGTACCGTGCCACCCAGTCGACGGTGTCAGCGACGCGGTCGTGGTCGCCGGCGAGGCCATCGAGCAGGCGCTGCCAGCGCGCGCAGACGGCCTCGACGTCGGCCACGTTACGCCCGGTGCGCGGCGCCGCCTCGGCGACGTGCTCGCAGAGGATGCGCTGGACGTCGACGGCACTGCGCAGCTGGCCGCCGACGCGCCAACGCTTCGCACACGACGGGTCGTCGGCGACGTCCCGGGCGATCGCCGCGGCCTGGCCGCTGCCGAGCTCGAGGATCGACGCGAGCCGCCCGCGCACCTCGGACCGGTCCTCGCACACCCCGAGCAGCAGGTCGGTGACGGCGAAGCGCAGCCACAGGATCTCGTTGCTGGCGTTGCCGTCGGCGACGGTGACGTGCAGGCGGTGGCCGTGGCCCGCGAGCCGTTCGTCGCGCAGGTCGAGGAGCGGCTTGCGCGCCGCCGAGCTCGTCGGCCCCGCGTCGTCGCCGACGGCGAGGCCGCGCGGCGAGACGACGTAGCGCCAGCGCCCGACGTGGTCGTGGGTCAGCCCGCCCGCCCCGGCCCACACGAGGCGGGTCGCGAGGTAGGCGGCGAGCACGCTGTCGCGGTTCCAGGCCTGCGGTGGCTGCGGGGTCTCGTAGTTCTCGTGGCTTCCCCAGACGTTGCCGTGGGCATCGACGGTGCCCGACAGCAGCCGGATGCCGGCCACGCCGAGCCGGCCGGCAGCCACGACGCCGGCGGCGTGGGCCGCGGCGTCCCCTCGGCGAGCGGCGGCCACGACGTCGGCGGCGTCGGTCTGCTCGCCGGTGGCGAGCTCGGGGTGGCTGCCGGCGTCGAGGTAGAGACGGGAGCCGTCGGCGAGCCAACGGCTGGGCTGCCGACGCGGTTGGTGGTGGTGCGGGTCGTGTCCCCCCGCGGCGATCACCGTCTGCGCCGCGGCGTCGGCCAGCGACGCGTCGCCGTCGACGGCCACGCCGTACTCGGTCTCCAGCCCCATCGCTCGTCGTCGCATGCCTGCCATGGTCGCGTCGCGCACCGCAGCGGCAACGGGCTCGGACCACGACCGTGGGGGGCGACAGCGCCCGGGGGCGCAGCAGCGCCGTGGCGGGTATGCGGCACGCGGGGCGCAACGGCGCCGCGGCGGGCATGCGACGCCCGGGCCGCAAACGGCGCCGCGGCGGGCATGCGGCGCCCGGGCCGCAAACGGCGCCGTGGCGGGGATGCGGCGCCCGAGGCGCAACGGCGCCGCCCAGAGGCAGGGCGCGCCGTTGGCGCAGCACACCGCGCGCCCCTTGGCCGGCCGTGGCCGCAGCCGTGTCCCGCCTGGGCTGGGATCCCGCGCCATCCCTCCCGAGACCGGACCCAGGTGGGGCGTCAACGGCGCGCCCCGGCCCGCCGTTCGCTCACCACCGGCCGCTGCGGCCGTGAGGAAGCCCGAGCTGGTGACAGGACGGCGCGCTCCAGCGCGCCGTTCACCTACCACCCCACGACGGCGCTTCGCCTCGACCGGCCAGGTGCCCGATATGCCCGCTTGCCCGCGCCGAACCCGCACCAGCGGCGCGCCGAACCTCCACCACCTACCGCAGGCCAGGATGCCCGACCGCATCGCCACCGCCTGGGTCCAGTCCTGCCGGCGGCCCATTCGCTGTCGCCCACGACAAGGCCCACGACTCCCGCCAACCGGCAGTGCGACCCCCGAGACCGTACCCATAATCGTCTTCGAACAACGAGGGATATGGGTACACTGGGTGTCATGGCCTACACGGACGTGGCCCACGCGGCCAAGACACTCGGCCTCCACCCGTCGAGAGTGCGGGAGCTGGCAGCGGCCGGACGGCTCCCGGCCGACAAGCTCGGGGACCGGTGGTTGATCGACGAGGCTGCGCTCGAGCGATGGCGCCGAACCGCGCATCCAAGCCACAGCGGGCGCCCGTGGTCACCGGCGGTGGCATGGGCTGCGCTGCACCTCCTCAGCGGCAACGCTGCGCCGCTCGAGGCGTTGCCGCGCAAGACGCGCTACCGGATACGCCAGCGGCTCGCCGCGGCTGACGGCCTCGCCTCGCTCGCCGGCCGGATGCGCAACCGCGCGACCGTCGAACGCTTCTCGCTGCACCCGTCCTTGCGTTCCGCCGTCCTCTCCTTCGGCGCCGCGACCGGCGCAAGCGCCGCGAGAGCCCACAGCTCCGACCTCGTCGACGATGCTCACGCCGAGGTCTACGTGAGCAGCGGGGCACGTGAGCACTTGCTGACCGAGGTGCCCCTCCGCCCGCGACAGGATGGGCCCGTCGTCGTTCGCTGGGTCGAGCCGACGGTGTCGGTTCCCAGCGGCGTGGCGCCACTCGCCGCGGTCGCGCTCGACCTCGCCGAGGATCCAGAGCCTCGGGCTCAACGCGCCGCGGCTGGCCTCACCGCACGAGTCGACGCCTGGTGGCGGGATATCGCGTGATCGAGCTTCCCCCCTTGGAGGGACCCGAGGCATCGGCGTGGTCGTTCCTCCTCGACCTCGCCGCAGCGACGCACGAACGATGGACGCTCGTGGGCGGGCTGATGGTACGGCTGCACTGCTACGAAGCAGGCGTCGCTCCTCCGCGGCAGACCGCCGACGTCGACGTGCTCGTCGACATCAGCACGGCGCGCCGCCGCAGCCTCGAGCGCCTCTCCCGACTCCTCGTCGACGAGTTCGAGATGACCCTGTCGACGAGCTCCGGAACGGTCATCCACCGGTTCACGAAGACCGGGTTGGCCGTCGATCTCCTTGCGCCGGACCACCATGAGGGTCGTGAGCTCACGACCGTTCCGCCAGGCCATACCGTGGCCGTGCCAGGTGGTCGTGCCAGCTTGCGCGACAGCGAGGCCGTGGAAATCGCCCTGGCCGAACGCCGTGGACCGATCGAGCGCCCGCCCCTCGCTCGGGCGATCATCGCGAAGTGGCGCGCCTACAGTGAGTTGCGCGTTCAGGCGCATCGCGACCGGCACCTCGTCGACGTGGCGACGTTGCTCAGCCTCGCGGATGATCCCACGGGTCTCAAGGCCACGCTGAGCAGAGCAGACCGGCAGCGAGCCGCCGCGATGCGTGACGGGTTGGTAGCCACGACCGCGACGTGGGCGGGCCAGGTCGCCGACCCGGAGCGGGTCATCGACACGGCCTATGCCCTGGCGGGTCCAGACCGCCCCCGCGCCAGATGAGGGCACGCGGCGGCGCCGGCCGCGCCATCGAACGGCCGGCGCCGCGTCGCACCGAAGGGACCTGCGTGCCGCGCTAGCGCTTGAGGTTGACGAGCTCCTGGAGCATCTCGTCGCTCGTGGTGATCGTCCGAGAGTTCGCCTGGAACCCGCGCTGGGCCATGATGAGGTTCGTGAACTCCTCGGCGAGGTCGACATTGCTCATCTCGAGGACCCCGCCCTGGGTGACGCCGGAGCCGTCGCCTGGCTGGCTGAAGGCCGGGTCCCCGGAGTTCACCGAGGTCGTGAACATGCTGTTGCCGGCACGCGTGAGCCCGTTGGGGTTGTCGAAGTTCGCCAGGGCGAGCCGGCCAATGGTGACCTCCTCGCCGCCGCTCGTGCGACCGGTGATGAGGCCGTCGTTGCCCACCGAGATGTCGCTGAGGTCACTGATCGCGAGGTCGTCTCCATCGCCGTCGACGAGGCCATCCGCCGAGATCATGTCGAGATCGGCACCGTCATCGGTCACGTCAGGATCCTCGTAGCCCATCACGAACTGGCCGTTGCCGGTCACGAGCCGGCCGTTCTCATCGAAGGAGAACGCGCCATTGCGGGTGAAGAGCGCGCCGTCGCCACCCTCGCCGACCTCCCCCTCGTCAGAGACGACGAAGAAGCCCTCACCATCGATGGCCATGTCGGTGGCGCGGTTCGTCGTCTGCAGGCCGCCCTGGCTGAAGTTCTGGTCGATGCTCGCGACCCGGGCGCCGAGCCCGACCTGGGTGGGGTTAACGCCGCCGGCGTCGCCGTCAGCGTCGTCGACTCCGTCCTCTGCGCCACCGGTGGCGCCGCGGATCGTCTGGTAGAGCGCGTCCTGGAAGGTCGTGCGGCTCGACTTGTAGCCGTGGGTGTTGATGTTAGAGATGTTGTTGCCAACGGTGTCCATCATCGTCTGGTGGGAGCGGAGTCCGCTGACTCCGGCGAACATGGAGCGAAGCATGGCAGGTCCTTTCGGTGCGCTAGGTCAGCAGGGTGTCGTCGTCCTCGGTCGAGGGGGCCTCAGGCGCGGGTGCCACCCCCTCGGCACTCGACTGGTTGATGGTCGTGATCTGACTCAAGGGGATCTCCTGGGACCCGACGGCGAGGACGGGCCCGTCCTCGGCGAAGCGGACGCCGTCGACGATGCCGGTGAGCTGGCCGTCGTCGGTCTCGGCGACGATCTCGTCACCGACGAGGTCGGCGGCCATCGAGGCCTGCGTCAGCCCGAGCAGCTGCTGCTGGAGCTCTGAGACCTGCTGGAGGGTCTCGACCTGGGTGAACTGCGAGGTCTGCTGGAGCATCGTCGTCGCGTCGGTGGGCGACATCGGGTCCTGGTAGCGCATCTGCGCGACGAGGAGGCTGAGGAAGGCCTCGCCGTCGAGCTGGCCGAGGCCGGCCGAGCTCGTCGTCGGCTGGGTCTGGGTCTCGTTGAGCGCAGCGGTCGGGTCGATGGGCATGGCCGCTCCTAGAGTCGAAGGCCGCGGGCGTCATCGGAGGCCGGGGCGGAGAACGCCGCGGGCCTCGGAGGCTGGGGTGCCGGCTTGGGCGCGGGCTGGCCGCGTGGGTCGGACTGGCCGCGCTGCTCGCGGTCGTCGGCGAGGAGGAGGCCGCGCTCGGCCAGCGCCTCCTCGAGGCCCTCGCGCCACGCCTGCTCGCCGGGCGCCTGCCCGGAGAGCACCGAGACGCGCACCGAGCTGTCGCCGCGCAGGCTCACCGACAGCCGCAGCTCGCCGATCTCGACGGTCATCCGCCGTGGCGGGCCGAGCTTCTCGAGCTGCTCGGCGACCTCGGCGATGCGGGCGGCCATCGCGCTGGGCTCGGCGCGGACGATCTGGTCGGCGGCGCGCTGCGACAGCGGCCCGGACGCGCTCGCGCGTGCCTCGCTGGCGGTGATGAGGCCGCGCAGGCCCGCCTCGCCGGCCTGGTCGGCCCGCGGCGGCATGGCCTGGCCCTCGTCTCCGCCGCGTCCGCGCGCCGAGGCCAGGCGCTCGCCGAGCCGGATGGCGGCGCCCTCGTCGCCGTCCCCGCCGCCGTCGGCCTCCTCGCCGCCGCGGCCGACACCGGCCTGCTCCCGGCCGGCGTCGGCGAGGGTGCGGGGCGTCTGCCCGGGCTCGATCCCTTGACCGCCCTCGCCGCCACGGCCGCCTGCGCCGCGGGTGGCGGCGAGCAGCGCGACCAGGCCCCCGCCGACCTCGCCCGTGCCGGCCTGGGAGGCGAGCCCGGCGACAGCGGCGCGGCCTTCGGGGGTGACGACCAGCGCGGCGAGCGCCTCGGCCACGAGGTCGGCGTCGCCGAGCGCCGCGGCGAGGTCGTCCACGCTCGGCTCGCCCTCGAGCAGTGCGGCGAGGGCGGAGTCGTCGGCCAGCGACCCGGCGAGCCCGTCGGTGGCGAGGAGGGCCTCGGCGAGGCGCTCCCGCAGGGCGTCGTCGTCGGCCAGCGCCGCCGACAGCTCGGCAGCAGGCCCCTCCTCCCCGAGCAGCGCCGCCAGCCCCTCGAGGTCACCACCCTGCCCAAGCAGCGCCGCCAGCCCCTCGAGGTCACCACCCTGCCCGAGCAGCGCCGCCAGCCCCTCGAGGCCACCGCCCTGCCCGAGCAGCGCCGCGAGCCCCTCGAGGTCACCACCCTGCCCGAGCAGCGCCGCCAGCCCCTCGAGGTCACCACCCTGCGCGAGCGCGCCGTCCTCGCCGAGCAGCGCGGCGACGAGCTCCTCGCTGGAGGCCTCGCCGCCCGTGGCGTGCAGCCCGAGGAGAGCGCCGAGGGACTGGTAGGCCTGCGGGTCGACCTCCGCGCCGTCGGCGTGCAGCGCCGAGCGCGCGGAGGCCTCAGCGCCCCCGCCGGCGCTCAACGCGTGGGCGAGGGTGTCGGCGAAGCCGCGGTGGCCGCCGGCGCGGCCGCCGGTGGCCACCGCGGCGGCCTGGCCCGGGGAGGAGGCAAGAGGGGGAAGCGTGAACATGGTCGTCACCTCAGGCGGTCGTAGGTCGCGGTCACACGCTCGACGTACTGCTGGGTCTCGGTGATCTGGGGGATGCCGCCGGCGCGGGAGACCCGGCCGGGCCCGGCGTTGTAGGCGGCGAGCGCGAGGCGGACGTCGCCGAAGCGGTCGAGTTGGGTGCGCAGGTAGCGCGCACCGCCGGCGAGGTTGTCGGCGGGGTCGCGGGGGTCGACGCCGAGGCCGGCGGCGGTGCCGGGCATGAGCTGGGCGAGTCCGATCGCGCCGGCGTGGCTGACCGCGTCGGGGCGGAAGCCCGACTCGTGCTGGACGAGGGCGGCGAGCAGCGCCGGGTCGACGCCGGCGTCGTCTGCGGCCTGCTCGATCGCGCCGGCCCAGCGCTGGCCGGCCTCGGGCAGCCGCGCGGCCCAGGACCCCGAGGCGGCGGCCGTCGGCGGCGACGCCGCGCCGGCGTCTCCGACCGCGTCGGCGCCGCGCAGCGACTCGGGGGCCTGGCCGCCCGCGGCGGCGAGCATCGCCCCGAGGGTCCGCGAGCCGCCGTGGCCGACGCCGCTGCCACCGGCGGCGGCATCGCCGTTGGCCGCGGCGCTGAACAGCGCGGTGTCGGCGGCGCCGGCGGCCCCGCCCGAGGGGGCAGCGAGGGAGGCGCTCGCGCCTGATGAGGCCGGCGAGCCACCGGCGGCCCCGCCCAACGAGGAGGCCGGCGAGCCACCGGCGGCCCCGCCCAGCGAGGAGGCCGGCGATCCGGCAGCAGCCCCGCCCACCGAGGAGGCCGGCGACCCGGCAGCGGCCCCGCCCACCGAGGAGGGTCGCGAGGTGCCACCCGCCCCGCCGACCGAGGCGAGGGTCTCGGCGAAGGAGCCGGGCGCGGCGAAGCGCGACTCGATCTGGCTCATGCGCTGCTGGACGCCGGAGGCCGGCGCCGAGGGCACGCTGGGCTGGAGGGCGGCGACCGGGGGCATCATCGCTCGTACCTCCGCTGGAGGATGAGCTCGTCGAGGGCGCGGTTGGCCGCCTGCTCGGCGGCGGCGGCCTGCTCGACGGCGCGGCGCTCGGCCAGCCGCTCGACGCTCTTGCGGGCGATCGAGGCGTGCGACCACGCCTGCCAGAGCTCGCCGCGGCGGTGCTCGGCGACCTCGAGGTCGCCGGTGGCGGCCTCGACGAGCTCGTGGGCGCCGAGCCCCTGCAGCTGCAGGGCCCGCAGCTCGAGGGGGGTCAGCACCGGCGGCGGGTCGGCGCGGTTGGCGTAGTCGCGGCGACGCTGCTCGAGGCGCTGCTCGGCCGCGTCGACCTCGGCCTCGCCGCGGGCGAGGTCGCCGAGGGCCCGGCGCTCGAGGATCTCGCGGACCCGCTGGACCGCGCCGAGCCGACCGGCGACGCCGGCACGCCGGGCGCTCACGACCGTCCCCCCGCGCTCGCGGCGGGACCCCGCGGCACGAGCCGCCGGGCGCTCACGACCCACCCCGCACCGTCGCGGCGAGGCGCTGCCACGCCTCGTCGTAGCCGGTGAGGTCCTCGGTGCCCTGGGTGAGGAAGTCGACGAGGCCGGGCTTGAGGGCCAGGCCGGCGTCGGCGGCGGGGTTCGAGCCGGGGCTGTAGGCGCCGACCTCGACGAGGTCGCGGACCTCCTCGGCGGCCGACAGCGCCGCGCGCGCGGCCCCGGCGACCTCGGCCTGCTCAGGGCTCGTCACCGTCGCGGCGAGCCGGGACAGGCTCTCGAGCGGGTCGATGGCGGGGTAGCGCCCCGCGGCGGCCAGCGAGCGGTCGAGGACGAGGTGGCCGTCGAGGATCGAGCGGGCGGCGTCGGCGATCGGCTCGTTCATGTCGTCGCCGTCGACGAGGACGGTGTAGAAGGCGGTGATCGACCCGGCCGCCCGCGGGCCGGCGCGCTCGAGCAGCCGCGGCAGGAGGCTGAACACCGAAGGGGTGTAGCCGCGGGCGGTCGGCGGCTCGCCGGCGGCCAGGCCCACCTCGCGCTGGGCGGTGGCCAGGCGCGTCAGCGAGTCGAAGGTCAGCAGGACATCGGAGCCGTCGTCGGCGAGGCGCTCGGCGATGCGGGTGGCGAGCATGCCGGCGCGCAGCCGCAGCAGCGGCGGCTCGTCGGAGGTGGAGACGACGACGACGGCGCGGGACAGCCCCGCCGCGCCGAGCTCGTCCTCGACGAACTCCCGGACCTCGCGACCGCGCTCGCCGACGAGGCAGACCACCGTGGCGTCGGCGGTCGTGCCGCGGACCATCATCCCGAGCAGCGTCGACTTGCCGACGCCGGAGCCGGCGAAGACGCCCATGCGCTGCCCGCGCCCGACGGTGGCCAGCGTGTCGATCGCGCGCACGCCGGTGGGCAGCGCCGAGGCGATGCGCTGGCGCGCCAGGGCCGGCGGCGGCTCGGCGTGCAGCGCGACGCGCTCGCCGACCACCGGCGGACCGCCGTCGAGGGGCCGGCCGAGGGCGTCGACGACGCGGCCGAGCAGCGCGGGGCCGACGACCGCCTCGGAGCCGCCGGTGCGGGGGCTGACGCGGTCGCCGCGGGCCAGGCCCTCGGTCTGGCCGAGCACGAGCGCGCGCACGCCCTCCGGCGCCAGGGCGACGACCTCGGCGGGGCGGTCCCCGCCGCGGGCGTGGACGGTGACGGCCTCGCCGACGGCCAGGCGCAGCCCCCGCAGCTCGACCTCGTTGCCGGCCACGCGGGCCACCGCGCCGGTGGCGCGGTAGCCGTCGCGGGCGAGGGTGAGGTCAGCCACGGCCGTCCTCCCCCGCCTCGAGGACCTCGTCGATGAGCCGCCACGCCGCGGCGTGGGTGAGGTCGGCGTGGGCCCAGCGCCCGGCGATGCGCGCCTCGCCCGGCGCGAGCGCGGGGTCCTCGACGACGGTGACCTCGGCCTCGCCTGCCGGACCCGACGTCAGCGCCGGGCTGAGGGCGGGGGCGTCCTCGGGGTGGCAGCGCACCTCGAGGGGGCGGTCGTCGAGGCGCGACAGCGCGTCCTGGCAGCGCGCCAGCAGCGCCTGCCCGCCGTCGTGGGGCTCGCGGCCGAGGACGATCTCGGCCAGCCCCCGGGCGAGCTCGACGTCGGCCAGCGCCTCGGCGGCGCGCAGCCGGCGCAGCTCGCCGAGGACCTCGCCGACGGCCTCGCCGAGCCCGGCGGTTGCGCGCTCGGCGGCGGCCCGGGCGGCCTCGGCGGCCTCGTTGACCGCGGCGCGGCGCCCGTCGGCCATGCCCTTGGCGTAGGCGGCCTCGGCGGCCTCGGCGACGCGCTTGGCGGTGAAGGCGTCGGTGGAGGGGTCGGGCGGGGCCAGCGCGCGGGCGTCGCCGCCGACGACCGCGCCGGCCAGGCGCCTAGTCAATGAACTCGCCCTCCCCTCCGCGGTTGATGACGATCGCGCCCTCCTCCTCGAGCGCGCGGATGCGGCGCACGACCTCGGTCTGGGCCTCCTCGACCTCGCGGACGCGCATCGGCCCGAGCAGCTCGAGCTCCTCGAGGAGCATCTCGCGGGCGCGCTCGGAGAGGTTGCGGGTGACGATGTCCTTGACGTCGTCGGCGGTGCCCTTGAGCGCCCGGGCGACGACCTTCATGTCGACCTGGCGCAGGACCTCCTGCACCGCGCGGTCGTCGAGGATGACGATGTCCTCGAAGACGAACATGAGCTCTCGGACCTGCTCGGCGAGCTCGGGGTCGTGCTCCTCGAGGTTGTTGAGGATCGACTGCTCGGTGTGGCGGTCGGCGTTGTTGAGCATCGCCGCGAGGTCGCGCACCCCGCCGCACTCCAGCGCCCGCTGGCGGGCCACCGCGCCCATGCGCTCGCGCAGCGCGGCCTCGACGCGCGCGATGACCTCCGGGGAGGTGCGGTCGAGCAGGGCGATGCGCAGCGCGACCTGCCGCTGGGTGTCCTCCTCGAGGTCGGAGAGCAGCTTCGAGGCGAACTTCGTCGGCAGGTGGGCGAGGATGAGCGCGATCGTCTGGGGGTGCTCGTCGCGCAGTTGCTGGATGAGCTCGCGGGGCTCGTGCTGGCGCAGGAACTGGAACGGCGCGGTCTGCACCGTGGCGAGGACACGGTCGACGACGTCGTCGCCGTCGGCACCGAAGACCCGCCGGAGCATGTCGCGGGCGTAGCCCTCCCCGCCGCTGACGAGGTGGGCGTGGGCCATCGCCTCGGAGTGGAACTCCTCGAGGATGGGGTTGAGGTCGGTGGGGTCGACCTCGCCGAGCGTGGCGACCTCGAGGGCGACCTGCTCGACCTCGTGCTCGGCGAGGTGGGCGAGGACCTTCGAGGCGGCGTCGGGGCCGACGGCGAGCAGGACCGCGGCGGCCTTCTGCGCCCGGGTGAAGCTGCGGGTGGGCGCGGGACGGCGGACGGCGGCCTCGGGGACCATGAGCTCGCTCATCGGGCCACCTCAGCGTGGGACGCGGCGGCCATCACGAGCCCCTCCGGTCGGCGAGCCAGCCGCGCAGCAGCGTGGCGATCTCCTCGGGCTGGGAGTCGACGAGCTGGGAGACCTCGCTCTTGACCCGGTCGGACTGCAGCTCCTCCTCGCTGCGCTGCGGCGCGGTCAGCGCGGGCTCGCGCTCGCGCTCGACCTGCTCGGGGTAGCGGGCGGGCAGCTCCTCGATCGGCTCGGGCAGGTAGTCGTCCTCGTCGCCGGTGTCGCGGCGGCGGGTCATGAGGAACAGCGCGATCGCGACGACGAGCAGCACGAGGGCGCCGAGGGCCTGGGGCAGCATCCCGAGCATGTCGAGGCCCTCCTCGGCCTCGGCGGGCTCCTCGGCCTCGGGCATCGCCGTGGTCGACACCGCGACGGTGTCGCCGCGGTCCGCGTCGAGGCCGAGCGCGGCGGTGACGAGCTCCTCGACCTCGACGACGGGGGGCACCTCGGCGCCGGTGATCGAGCCGTCGTCCATGACGATGGCCACCGACAGCCCGTCGAGACGGCCGGGCGCGGCCACGGTGCGCGAGGTCGTGCGGTCGACGCCGAACTCGCGGAGCTCGTCGTCGCGCTCGTAGTCCGACTCGCCGGTCTCGGGCATGGGCCCGCCGTCGACGCCGACGCTGCCGCCCGGCTCGCTGCCGATGCCCTCGAAGCGCTCGGCGGAGAGCTGCTCGCGCAGGGTGACCTGGCTGTCGGGGTCGAAGGTCTCGGTCTCGCGCTCCTCCTCGTCGTAGTTGAGGTCGGCGCGGACGACGACCGAGGCGGGGCTGCCGCCGGTCGCGCTGGTCAGCAGCCGCTCGACCTCGCCGGCCAGCGCCTGCTCGAACTCCTGGGTCTGGGTGAGGTTGCGGCTGCCCGCCGTCGAGCGCCCGCCGAGCTCGCCGGGCGAGTGCAGGACCTGGCCGTCGTCGTCGGCGACGGTGATGTGGTCGAGCTCGAGGCCCTCGACGGCGCTGGCCACGACGAAGGTCACGCCCTCGACCTCGGCGTCGTCGAGGGGCCGGGAGGTGGTGAGCACGACCGAGGCGGTCACCGGCTCCTGCTGCTCGCTGAACAGCGAGTCCTCGGGGACGACGAGGTGGACGCTGGCGTCGTCGACGCCGCGCATCGCCATGAGCGTTCGGCTGAGCTCGCCCTCGAGCGCGCGCTGGTAGTCGACGCGCTGGCGGAACTCCGAGACCGACAGGCCCTGCTCCTCGAGGAGCTCATAGCCCTCGGGCGCGGTGCGCCCGGCCACGCCCTCCCCGGCGAGCATCGCCCGGGTGTCGTAGAGGTCGTCGCGGGGCACGAGGACCGTCGAGCCGCCGTTGTCGAGCTCGTAGGGCACGCCGTTGGCCTCGAGCTCGTCGACGACCTCGGAGACCGCGGCGCTTTCGAGGTCGGAGTACAGCACGGTGTAGGCCGGCGTGGTCACCCAGCGCGCGAAGACGACGAGGGCGATGGCCAACACGCCGAGCGCGGCGACGATGCCGACGCGCTGGGCGGCCGGCAGCGCGCGGACGAAGCCGACGATGCGCTCTCGCAGCAGCTCCACGGGTCTCCTCGATTCGGCGTCGGCGGCGGCCTAGACCGGCAGCCGCATGATCTCCTGGTAGGCCTCGACCGCGCGGTTGCGCACCGCGAGGACGAGGTCGGTGGCCACCTGCGACTGGCTCGTGGCGACCATCAAGTCCTCGATCCGGCTCGGCCCGCCCGAGGCGACGTCGGTGGCCACCGCGTCGGCATGCTGCTCGAGCCGGCTGGCCTCGCCGAGGCCCTCGGCGAGGGTCTCGGCGAAGCCCGGGGCGGCCTCCGGCGCGCGCGCGGCGGTGGTGGCCTGCGCCTGGGTCATCGTCCCGATCGGGGGGATGGAAGGGACCGACATCTCCGCTCCTTACTGCTGCTGGCCGATGCGCAGCGCCGACTGGTACGCCTCGTGGGCGGTCTGGATCGTGCGCGCGTTGGCCTGGTAGCTGCGGTTGGCGACGATGAGGTCGTTCATCTGTCCGGCGAGGTCGACGACGGGCAGGGTGACGTAGCCCTCCTCGTCGGCGTGGGGGTGGGAGGGGTCGTAGGTCACCGGCGCGTCGGCGCCGTCCTCGACGACGTCGCGCACGTGGACGCCCGAGCCGGTCGGCACGATCTCCTCGCCGTTGGCCTGGGCCACGACCATGCGCGCCCGGAAGGGCTCCTCGTCGGGCTCGCGGGTGGTGTTGGCGTTGGCGACGTTGTGGGACAGGTTGTCCATCCAGTACTGGGCGAAGCCCATGCCGGTCCGCCCGATGTCCATCGCGCCGAACGTCGCCATGTCAGCCCTGCCTCCCCTGGCTCGTCGCGGTCATCGCTCAGCGGCTCGTGATCGCGTTGCGCAGCAGGGTGGTCTTCCAGTTGTAGGCGTTGACCATCGCCTCGCGGGTGAGGTTGTCCTTCATCATCCCGGTCATCTCCGACTCGAGGCTCGCGGTGTTGCCGTGGGGGCCGGGCAGGTTCGGGTCGACGGTGCGGGCGGGCTCGGCAGCGGCGGTGGCGTCGCCGCGGTCGAGCGCGGCGCGCAGCGTCGACTCGAAGTCGACGCGCTCGGCGCGGAAGCCCGGGGTGTTGAGGTTCGCGACGTTGTGGGCGCGCACCTCCGAGCGCTCGGCCAGCCCCTGCAGCGCGTAGTGCGTCGCCGCCTGCATCTGGTCGTGGATCTGCATCGCCTGCCGCCTCCGGTCGGGCCCCGGGAACGCGAAGAAGGGAAGAGCCGCATGTGGCCGCGTTGGCACGCAGCCGGGCCCTTCCCTGACGCCCCGGGGGTCATCCGTGATGGAGTTGTCGCCGCTCTGTGTCGACGGCGGCGG
>JAWOAS010000094.1:0-5316 GCA_046498405.1 Egibacteraceae bacterium | reverse complement strand
CGGCCTGCCCACCCCCGCCGGGGTCCTCGGCCTCGCCGTCAAGGTCGACGACGGCGCCGCGCGGGCCACCGGCCCGGTCCTGGCCGCGGCGCTGGCCGCCCTGGGCCTGCCCGGCCTCGAGCCTGCGGTGGCCGTGCCCGTCCTCGGCGGCGGGGTGGTCCACGGCGCGGTCGAGCCCTCCGACGCGCTCGACGCGCTGGCCTGAGGCCGCGCGACCGGCCGGCGGCTCAGCGCCCCGCCGCCAATGCGGGCCGTCTGCTTGCAAAAGTTTAACGAGTATGTATCTTTGGGCAGCATCCAGGGTGGAGCGCGCGACGCGAGCACGACCGGGGAGAGGAGGCCGCGGTGGACGCCAAGGACGCGACCGACGCCGCTGCGGCCACCGCCGGGCGCACCGTCAAGGAGGTCGGCGCGTTCATCCGCGAGCAGCGCACGCAGGCGCAGTTGAGCCTGCGCAAGCTCGCGCGCATGGCCGACGTCAGCGACCCCTACCTCTCCCAGATCGAGCGCGGCCTGCGCAAGCCCTCGGCCGACGTGCTCGCCCGCGTCGCCGAGGCGCTGAAGGTCAGCGCCGAGACGCTCTACTACAAGGCCGGCATCCTCGCCGAGCCCACCGACGACCTCGGGGCGCGCATCGCCGCCGACCCCAGCCTGACCGAGCCGCAGAAGCGCGCGCTGCTCGAGGTCTACCGCTCGTTTCGCGCCGGCACGGCCGGCACCGACGACGTCGAAGGGACGTGACCGCCATGACGACCACCCGTGAGCAGTTCAAGGAGCACGCCAACGAGGCCACCGAGCGCCTCCAGAGGGTGCTGCGCGACGGCGCCTACGCCACCGTCGGCGCCGGCGACACCCTCTTCCGCTCGGCGAGGACCTTCGCCGGACGGCTCGCCACGCTGCGCGAGGAGGCCCCTGACCGGGCCAAGCGCCTCGCCGAGGACTACCGGACCAGGGCCGAGGAGGTCAGCACGAAGACGCGCGAGTACGCCGAGAGCCGCCGCCCCGAGGTCGACCTCACCGGGCTGCGCAGCAACGTCGAGTCGGAGTTCGACCAGCTCGCCGCCCGCGGCCGCGAGGTCGTCACGACCCTGCAGGGCTCGAAGGCCACCCGGCGCGCCGCCGAGCAGACCAAGGCCGCGACGGGCCAGGTCAAGGCCGCCGCCGAGGGCGTCGTCAGCGCCGCCGGCTCGACCGCCGAGGAGGCCCGCAGCGCCGTCGAGGGCCTGCGCAAGACCGCCGAGCAGCGGGCCAAGCGCGAGGCCGAGGAGGCCCGCGAGACCGTCGAGGAGACCGTCGGCGAGGCCCGCGAGTCCGTCGGGGAGGCCGGTGCGTCGGTCAAGGAGGCTGGCGCGTCGGTCAAGGAGGCCGGCGAGGCCACCGTCGACGCGCTCGCCGACGCCCGCGAGAAGCTCGCCGAGGGCGCCGGCCTCGAGGACCTGAGCGTGCCGGAGCTGCGCAAGCTCGCCCAGGAGCGCGACGTGCCCGGCCGCACGGGGATGAACAAGGCCGAGCTCATCAAGGCGCTCTCCGAGCAGTGACCCACCCGCGCGGGGTGCGTCCCCGCGCCCGGCCGCGCCCCCGCCACCCCCCCATGGCGGGGGCGCCGGCGTTGCCTGGCCACCGCCTCCCGGAGGGCGCCGGCGTTGCCTGCCCACCTCGCCGGGGGCGCGCCGGCGCCGGCGCGTCGGCGACGCGGCCGCGACGAGGTCGATAGGATCGACGCCGATGCAGCCTCAGTCGCGGGGCAACGGTGCTGCCCCTCTCCCGCCTGCCGCGCCGCGCCCCGACGGCGTGGTGCGCCGCGTCGGGCTCATCAGCGTCCACACCACGCCGCTGGCCCAGCCCGGCGTCGGCGACTCCGGCGGGATGAACGTCGCCGTGGCCGCCCTGGCCCGTGAGCTCGTCGCCCGCGGCGTCGCCGTCGACGTCTTCACCCGCGCGACCTCGCCGGACCTGCCGGCGACGGTGACGACCCCGGAGGGCATCGCCGTCCACCACCTCGCCGTCGGCCCGGCGACGATGGGCAAGGACGACCTCGCCAGCCACCTCTGCGCCTTCTACCTCGCCCTGGCCGCCCACCCGCGCATCGCCGACGTCGACGTCGTCCACGCCCACTACTGGATGTCGGGGTGGGTGGCGCGCAAGCTCCGCGACCGCCTCGGCATCCCGTTCGTGCAGACCTTCCACACCCTCGCGCGGGCGAAGAACGACAGCCTCGCGCCGGGTGACACCCCCGAGCCGGCGCTGCGCCTGGCCGCCGAGGCGCGCATCGTCGCCGACGCCGACGCGATCCTCGCACCCACCCCCGCCGAGGCGGCGCTGCTGCGCCGCGCCTACGGTGCGGCCGCCGGGCGGGTCCACGTCGCCCCGCTCGGCGTCGACCTCGACCTCTTCGGCCCCGACGGCGACCGCGACGCCGCGCGCCGGGCCCTCGGCGGCGGGCGCATCGTGCTCTTCGCCGGGCGGCTGCAGCCGCTCAAGGGCCCCGACATCGCGGTGCGCACCCTCGCCGCGCTCGACCGCCACCTGCCCGACGACGGCGTGCCCGCGCGCCTGCTCGTCGTCGGCGGCCCGTCGGGCTCGGGCTTCGGCACCGTCGACCCGCCGCGGCTGGCCGCCCTCGCCGACGAGCTCGGCGTCGGCGACCGCCTCGCGCTGCTCGCCCCGCGACCGCAGGCCGAGCTCGCCGCCCTCTACCGCGCCGCCGACGCCGTGCTCATGCCGAGCCGCTCGGAGTCCTTCGGCCTCGTGGCCCTCGAGGCGCAGGCCTGCGCGACCCCGGTCGTGGCCGCCGCCGTCGGCGGCCTGCACGCCGTCGTCGGCCCCGGTGCGGGCACCCTCGTCGAGGGCTACGACCCCGAGGACTACGCCGCCGCGCTCGCCCCCTACCTCACCGACCCCGAGGAGCGGGCGGCCGCCGGCGCGGCGGGTGCGGCCTTCGCCGAGGCGCACTCCTGGGGGCGCGCCGCCGACGCCGCGCTCGCCGTCTACGACGCCGTCGCCTCGGAGGCGGCGGCTGGCCTGGCGCTGCCGGAGCCGGCGCGGGCCTCGAGCGGGGCATGAGCCGCGCCGAGGCGCTGGCCGCCGTCGAGGCCTGGCTCTCAGACGCCGGCCTCGAGGCCACCCGGCCGGGCCCCACCGGCTTCGACCTCACCCTCGCCGGCGAGCGCAAGCGCACCCTGCCGGTCCACGTCGAGGTGGGCGAGCGCACCCTGACCGTCCAGGCGCTGTTCCTGCGCGCGCCCGACGAGCGCGCCGGCGAGCTCTACGCCTACCTGCTGCAGCGCAACCTCCGCAGCTACGTCGCCCGCTTCGCGCTGCACCCCGACGGCGACGTCCTCCTGCTCGCGGTCCTGCCGCTGGCCGCCGTCGACGCCGCCGAGCTCGACCGGGTCATGGGCCAACTGCTCGCCACCGCCGACGAGGCCTTCGAGCACGCGCTGCGCACCGGCTTCGGCGCCTACATCGCCCGCGAGCAGGCGTGGCGGCAGCGCGCCGGCCTGCCGCGCAACCCGATCACGTGAGCGGGGTCCTCGGCGGCTACCCGCCGGCGGTGCTCGACTGGCTCTGCGACGTGCTCGGGCTCGCGCCCGACCGTGCCGTGCTCGTCGTCGGCCCGATCGCCGGCGAGCTCGCCGGGCGGGCGGCGGTGGCCGAGGTCGGCCTCGATGAGGTCGCCGCCGGCCTGCCCGGCCACCCCGAGGGCAGCGCCGCCGCGGTCGTCGTCGCCGAGGCCTTCCACCGGCTCGACGCCGCAGGGGCCGCCGCGCTGGCCCGCGTGCTCGCGCCGGGCGGGCGGCTCGGGCTGTGCTGGTCGCTGCGCGACGAGCGCTACGGGCTCGTGCGCCGCCTCGATCGGGCGCTGCCGCTGCTCGCCGACGACGAGCAGCGCTACCGCGCGGGGGTGTGGCGGGAGGTCCTGGCCGCCGGCGGCTTCGACGCCCCGCGCAGCCAGACCTTCCAGGCCTTCCGCATCGCCGGCGTCGACGAGCTCGCCGACGCGATCGCCGCGAGCCGCGTGGCCCGGGCGCTGCCGCCCAGCGAACGCCGCGAGCTGCGCCGCGCGGTGGCCCGCGAGCTCGCCGACGACGCCCGCGCCGACGGCCTCGTCGAGCTGCCCGGCCGCGTCGACGGCTACTGGGCGCCGCGGGCGGCTCAGTCCCACTCGGCCGGGCTCGACGGCGCCGGGCCGGGTCGGCCGAGGTAGTAGCCCTGGGCGAGGTCGCAGCCGACGGCCTCGAGCCGGGCGAGCGCCTCAGCGGTCTCGACCCCCTCGGCGAGCACCCGCAGGCCGAGGGCGTGGCCGAGGTCGGTGGCCGCGGCGACGACGCCGGGGGCGGCCTCGCCCTCGCCGATCGTGAGCAGGACCCGGTCGATCTTCAGCGTCGACAGCGGCAGCGCGCGCAGCAGCGCGAGGTTGACCCCGGCGGCGCCGAAGTCGTCGACGGCCACGCTCACGCCGAGGTCGCGCAGCCGCGCGAGCACCTCGAGCAGCCGCGCCGGCTCGATGGCCAGCCCCGTCTCGGAGACGTCGAGCTCGAGGCGGCCCGGCGGCACGCCGTGGCGGGTCAGCGCGTCGTGGACCTCCCCGGGGAAGGCCGGGTCGGCGAGGTCGTCGGCGGTGACGTTGACGGTGACGAGGCCGCGCCAGCCCTCGGTCTGCCAGCGGTCGACCTGGGCGAGGGCGCGGTTGAGGACGTAGCGGGTCACCGGGCGGATGAGCCCGCCCCGCTCGGCGGCGGCGACGAGCTCGCGCGGGGGCACCCACAGCCCCTCGTCGTGCCAGCGCAGCAGCGCCTCGGCGCCGACGACCTCGCCGGTGGCCACGTCGCGCTGGGGCTGGAACCACAGCGCGAGGCCATCACCCTCGAGCGCGTCGGCGAGCCGGCCGAGCAGTCGCGTGCGGTCGTCGTCGGTGCGGTCGCCGTCGCTGAAGACCTGCGGGCCAGCCTGCGCTCGCTTGGCGCGGTACATCGCCGCGTCGGCGCGGCTGATGAGCGTGTCGGCGTCGGCGCCGTGCTCGGGGTAGATCGCGATGCCGACGCTCGCGCCGAGGCGGAGCGTCGCGCCGCCGGCCTCGACGGGGGCGACGACGGCCTCGCGCAGGCGCTGGGCCACCGCGATGGCCTCGGTCGCGTCGGTCGGTGGGGCCAGGACGATGCCGAACTCGTCGCCACCGAAGCGCGCGGCGGTGTCGGCGGCGCGCACCGCCTGGCCTCGCCGACGGCGACCCGAGCACGGAATCTATAAAGGAAGAGCCTCGCTCATTCTCAGGCTCGAGGTCCATCGCTCTGAGCCTGCTGATGAATCCGGCTG
>JAWOAS010000189.1:0-9722 GCA_046498405.1 Egibacteraceae bacterium | reverse complement strand
GATCTCGGGCAGGAACGGGTAGACGACGCGGATGCCGCCGTTGATCGCGAGGCGGGCGAGGAGCACGGCGACGAGGGCGGCGACGACGTCACGCGCTAGGCGCGGCGTCCCCCTCATCGCACGGGGCCGCGGGGCACGACGCAGGCCACGCCGGCAGGCGCCGCCCGGGGGTCTGGCTCGACCACGCCGGCGACGAGGGCTGCTGCGGCCACGCTCCCTCCCCACTCGATGGCGACGAGCGGGGGATGCTGCCCGATCGCACGGGGGGCTGTCGAGCCGCCGGCGCCTCCTCGCTGCCGCGGGTGCGGGCTGCTAGCGTCCGCCGCCATCGGCGGCAGGTCAGGGTGAGCCGTGGCGGGTAGGACGTTGGGCGCGGCGGGTACGGCGCCCGGTGCGCGCCCGTTGCGGGGGCCCACCGCTCGCGCCGCCAGGACGGTCGGGCGATGACCGCTGCCGGGTCGGGTCCGGTGGGACCGCTGCGCGACCTCAGCCCGCGCACGCGCGCAGGGCTCGCGCGCCGTGCGGCGGGGTCCCTGGCCTACCTCCTCACCGCCTGGCTCAGCGTCGTGGCCTTCGCCGCCGAGGGCACGACCCTGCCGCTGCTGTGGTTGCCCGCCGGGGTGGCCTTCGTCATGCTGCTCTACGACGGCGCCCGTGCCGCGCCCTTCGTCGCCGTGGCGAGCCTCGCTGCCCAGGCCCTGCTCGCCGCGGGGCAGGGACTGCCCGCCGAGCCCTCGCCGGTGCTCGCCGCCGCCGGGGCCGACATCGTCGGCCCGTGGGTCGCGGCGCTGGCCTACACCCGCGGGCTCGAGCGCGGGGTCCGCACGGCCGGCGACGTCGCGCGCTTCGGCCTCGTCGTCGCGCTGCTCCCGTCGCTACTGAGCGCGGTGCTGCTCGGCGTCAACCTCCTCGCCGTCGGGGTCGTCGACCCGGTCTCGGCCGTCGAGGCGGTCGCGGTCCGCACGCTGGCCGGTGCGCTGGCGACCGCCCTGTCCTACCCCCTCTACCTCGCGCGACGGGTGGGGTCGCGCCTCCTCGGGGGAGGTCGGGGGCGCTCGACGACGGCCCTGCTCGCCGCCGTCGCGCTCGTGGCCGGTGCCCCGGCGGTCGCGCCTGCGCTCGTCTACGTCGCCGTGGCCCTCGTCCTGCTCGTGGGGCTGCGGGAGGACGCCCGCGTCGCTGGTCTGGCCTGGCTCGCCGTCACCGCGACGGCCGTCGCCGCGGCCGGCGCCGGAGTCAGCCCATGGGCCGCGCCGATGCCCTGGCCCGAGCCGCTCGTCCTCGTCGCCCATCTCCTCGTGCTGACCCTCGTGCTGCTCGGCGTCGACCGCCAGCACGAGCGGTTGCGTCAGGCGCAGGCCTCGACGGCGCAGTGGCGCCAACGGGCCGAGGAGGACGCGCTGACCGGGCTGGCCAACCGCAGGGTCTTCGAGACGTGGCTGCGCCAGGAGGTGCGCCGCCAGCAGCGCCACCAGCGGGCGTTCAGCGTGGCCATCCTCGACCTCGACCACTTCAAGCGCGTCAACGATACCCATGGCCATCCCACCGGTGACCGCGTGCTCGTGGCCTTCGCGGGGCTGCTGCGCGAGGGGCTGCGGGAGGCCGACGTCGTCGCCCGCATCGGCGGTGAGGAGTTCGGGGTGCTGCTGCCGGAGACGACCGCGTCGGCGGCCGCGACCGCCCTCGAGCGGCTGCGCGTCGACCTCGCGAGGCTGACGTCGGGCCCCGACGGCCTCGGCGTGGCGGTGCGCTTCAGTGCCGGGGTGGCCGAGTACGAGCGGAGGGAGACCGCCGAGGCGCTGCTCGCGCGGGCCGACGCGCGCGTCTACGAGGCCAAGCGCGCCGGCCGCGACCGCGTCGTCGCCGGCTGAGGGCCCGCCGGCGGGTCCCGCTGCTCGTCAGCGGACGCTGCACGGGGCAGGTGCTAGGCCTCCTGCCAGTGGGCGAGGAAGTGGGCGTGGCGCCAGGCCAGCGCCTCGGGGTGGGGCAGGCGGTCGCCGTCGAGCTTGGCCGCGACGATGCCGAGCGCCTCGAGGCTCGGCCCGTCGGGGGCGGGCACGACCTCGTGGCTCGTCGGGTCGATCGCGAAGAGGTGACGGTCGAAGGCGCGTCGCAGCCCGGCGCTCAGCGGCAGGCCGTTGCGGGGGTCGTTCGTGCCGCCGTGCTCGGGGTCGCAGAGGTGCGCGGCGTCGAGGGCGGCGGGCACGCTCACCCCCGACAGGGGGCAGGCGCTGCCGTAGCGCTCGAGGACGTCCTGCCGGAACTTCGCGCGCCCGGCGAGGTGCTTGCTGCGCGTGACGCTGCGCTCGTTGTCGACGGTGAGCGTGAAGGGGGCGTCGTCGGGGACGTCGGCGCGGTAGGTGAGCTTCGACAGCGGCGTGTCGTCGAAGACGATGAGGAACTGCTCCTCGCTGTCCGACCAGTCCTCGACCCAGCCGAGGTAGACCTTGCGGCGACCGAAGGGGGCGTCCTCGGTGACGACGAAGATCGGCAGGCCCAGCTCGCCGGCGGCCTTCGTCGAGGCGATCTCCGAGGCGTCGCGGCGTGGACGGTCGGTCGTGGGGTAGCGGTAGAGGATGCCGACCGGCGCCAGGGGGTCGGGGTAGTGCTGGCCGTTGTGGAGGACCGCGACGGTCACGCCGCGGGGGTCGAGCCGCTGGGTGCGGTTGAGGCTGCGGTAGATCGGCGCCTCGCCGGAGTAGAGCTTGCGCTCGCGCACCTCGCCGAGGGTCAGCCAGTCCTCACGCTCTTGGCGATCGAGGACGTCGGCCCACTGCGTGAGGCGCCAGGTGCGCTCGTGCTCGATCGCGTCGACGGACTTGTCTGCGGGCTGGTCGGTGGCTTCCATTCGGTCCCTCCCGGTCGGCTTGCCGGCAGCCTAGTCAACGCGCGACGGGCGCGCCGGCCACACCGCTCACCGCGCGCCGAGCCAGCGATGTGGCGCCGCATCGTCGCAGGTCAGCGCCTCACGGCCCCGACCGTCACGGGGGCGGGCGCATGGCCGCCCAGCGCTCCATACTGGACCGGTCCGCAGCGGGTGCGACCACGGCCAGGGTCAGGGAGGAGCCAGCACGGATGGAGCTCGGCCTCTACACCTTCATCGAGCGGACGCCCGACCCGGTCAGCGGTGGGCTCATCAGCCCCGACCAGCGCCTACGCGACGCCGTCGAGGAGGCCGTCCTCGCCGACGAGGTCGGTCTCGACGTCCTCGGCGTCGGTGAGCACCACCGCGCTGACTACGTCTCCTCCAGCCCAGCGGTCGCCCTCGCGGCGATGGCCGCCCGGACCTCCCGAATCCGCCTGACAAGCGCGGTGAGCGTGTTGAGCTCGGACGACCCCGTGCGGGTCTTCCAGCAGTTCGCGATGCTCGACGGCCTCTCGGCGGGACGCGCGGAGATCATGGCCGGTCGTGGCTCGTTCATCGAGTCCTTCCCGCTGTTCGGCTACGACCTCGCCGACTACGACGCCCTCTTCGACGAGAAGCTGCGCCTGCTCCTCGAGCTGCGGCAGCACGAGCGGGTGACGTGGTCGGGCCAGCACCGCGCCCCGCTCGAGGACGTCGAGGTGCACCCGCGTCCTGTCCAGGAGCCGCTGCCGGTGTGGCTCGCCGTCGGCGGCAACCCGCCCTCGGTCGTACGGGCCGCCTCCCTCGGCCTGCCGATGGCCCTCGCGATTATCGGAGGGCAGCCCGCGCGCTTCGCCCCGCTCGCGCAGCTCTTCCGCGACACCGCCGAGCGCTCCGGCCACCCCGGCCTGCCGCTGAGCCTCAACGCCCACGGCTTCATCGGCGCGACGAGCCAGGAGGCCGCCGACCTCTCCTTTCCCTCGACGGCCCTGCAGATGAACCGCATCGGCGCCGAGCGCGGCTGGCCGCCGATGCGCCGTGCCGACTTCGAGGCGCAGCGCGCGCTGCACGGCGCCCTCGTGACCGGCAGCCCCGAGGAGGTCGCCGGCAAGATCCTCTGGCAGCACGAGATCTTCGGCCACGAGCGGTTTCTGCTCCAGCTCACCGTGGGCTCGCTGCCCCACCGCGAGGTCCTGCGGGCGATCGAGCGCTACGGCTCCGAGGTCGCGCCGATCGTGCGCTCCGAGCTCGCGCGATGACCGACGGCCCGCTCGAGCAGGCCTGGCGGCGCCGCTTCGCCGACCCGGCGGGGTCACGGCGCCTCGCCGAGCGGCTGCGGGACGAGGCCGCCGCGGCGGGCGACGAGCTCGCGCTCGGCCGGGCGCAGACGGTCATCGGGGCCTGCCACCTCGTCGCCAATGACCACGTCGCCGCCCTCGGCGCCCTCCTCGAGGCGCTGGCGCGCCTCGACGGCGCCCCGACGATCGATCGGGCGCGGGCGCTGTCTGAGGCCGGCCACGCCGAGTTCGCCACCGGCGTCCACGACGAGGCGGTCGCCCTGCTGCGCCAGGCCCTCCGGCTCTTCGAGGAGGTCGGCGACGAGGCGGGGCAGGCCGGGGCCCTGCGCCGCATCGGCGTCGCGCTCTACAGCCACGGCGACATCGAGGACGCCGGTCGGGCCCACGAGCGCAGCCTCGCCCTGAGCGAGCGGGTCGGCGAGCCGCTCTCGCTGGCCGGCACGCGCAACAATCTCGCAAAGGTCCGCACCGCGCAGGGGCGCTACGACGAGGCGCTCGCGCTGCTCGGCACGGCCAGGCAGGGCTTCGAGGCCGCCGCCGAGCCCCGCGGGCTCGGCATGGTCGAGCACAACGTCGCGGTCGTCCACGAGCAGCGCGGCGACCTCGATGCCGCGATGGGCCACCTCCAGGCGGCCGTGGCCCTCTTCGACGAGGCCGGCCATACCCACGGCGCCTGCGAGGCGCGCACGCGACTGGGCCGGGCGCTGGCGGAGCGTGGCGCCTCGGCCGAGGCCGAGGCGCACCTGCGGCGCGCCCACGCCGACGCCGAGCGCCTCGCGATCGACGCCGAGCGCGCCCACGCCGCCGAGGCGCTCGCCGACCTGCTCGAGGCCGAGGGGCGCGTGGGCGAGGCGCTGGCATGGCTGCGCCACGTCCGGGAGATCGAGCGGGGCATGTTCGACGCGAGCTCGGAGTCGCGGCTGCGGGCCCAACAGGTTCGCTTCCGGGTCGAGCGTCTCGAGCACGACAACCGCACCGACGTGCTCACGGGGCTGTGGAACCGTCGCGGGCTCGAGCACGCGATCGCCGAGCGGTCCGCCTCCCGCCGGCAGGGCGACGGCGACACCGCGGTGGTCCTCGTCGACCTCGACGACTTCAAGGAGGTCAACGACCGGGCCTCCCACGCCGTCGGCGACGCGGTCCTGCGTCGCGTCGCCGAGGTGCTGCGCGCCGAGGTGCGCTCCTCGGACCTCTGTGCGCGCTACGGCGGCGACGAGTTCGTCGTCGTCCTCGACGACTGCGGGCAGGCGCGGGCCGAGCGCATCGCCGGCGGCCTGCGCGAGGCGCTGGCCGCGCAGGACTGGCGCGGGCTGGGCGCGCCCGGGGCGGTGACCGCGAGCCTCGGCGTCGCCGCCCTCGCGCCGGGTGGCAACCTGCCCGAGGCGTTGGCGCTGGCCGACGGGCATATGTACCACGTCAAGCGCGCCGGCAAGGACGGGGTCCGGGCCACGCGCTGAGCGCGGCGCCGGCGGCCCGGCGCGGGCCCGACGCCCCCGGGCCGTCGCTGCGGGGCCCGGGCCGCCTGCCTGTCGTGACGGCGCGTCGGGCAGTAGGGTGCGGACGTCGGCGAGCGGGGAGCAGACGGTGTACCTCACCTTGGCACGGCACGGAGAGACGATCTGGAGTCGCACGGGGCAGCACACCGGCACGACCGACCTGCCCTTGACCGAGCGCGGCCAGGTCCAGGCCAGCGCCCTGGCCGCGCGCCTGGAGGGCTCGCAGTTCGACGCGATGCTCTCAAGCCCCGCGCAGCGCGCCGTCGACACCGCCGCGGCCACCGGCTGGGAGTTCGACACCGATGCGCGTCTCGCCGAGCTCGACTACGGCGCCTACGAGGGACTCACGACGGTGCAGATCCGCGGGCGGCGCCCGGCGTGGGACCTCTGGTTCGACGGCTGCCCGGAGGGCGAGAACGTCGAGGACGTCGCCGTGCGCGTCGACGCGGTGCTCCAGGACCTCATCGAGTCCGGGGCCCGCTCGGCGCTGCTCGTCGGCCACAGCCACACCTTCCGGGTCCTCGCCGCGCGCTACCTCGGCATGGAGCCGCAGGCCGGGCGGCTCTTCCGCCTCGACACCGCCACGCTCTCCGAGCTCGGCGAGTACCACGCCCGTCCGGTCGTCGTGCGCTGGAACGCCTCCGACCATCTCACCTGAGCGGCTCGCCGCCTCGGCTCGCCGCCGCCCCGCGGGAGGCGACCCTCAGGTGCCGGTCAGCTCGGCGGTCAGCGCGAGCACGGCGGCGCGCGCCTCGGGGTCGCGGGCCTCCGGGGCCGGCGCGGCCTCGACGGTGCCGTTGAAGAAGCGCCCGGTGACCCCGGCGAGGTCGTCGTCGAGGACGAGCCGCGCGGTCGCCGCGACACCCTCGTCGATGGGGCGCTGGGCGCGGCCGAACGACTCGCGGACGATCTTCGTGTCCATGAGCGAGCCGGGGTGCAGGGCGTTGACCGTGACCTCGGCGGGGTCGAGCGCCTCGGCGAGGGCGAGGGCGTCGGCGACCATCGCGAGCTTGCTCTGGGCGTAGGCGCGGTCGCCGTCGTAGTCGCGCTCGAGCATCGGGTCGTCGAGGTCGACGGGGCGCTGGGCTCCGGAGGCGACGTGGACGACCCGCGCTGGCGCGGAGGCGCGCAGCAGCGGCAGGAGCTCACGGGTCAGCAGGTGCGCGGCGAGGTGGTTGACCTGCAGGCGCAGCTCGTGGCCGTCGGCGCTCGTCTCCCGGTGTTGGGCGCCCGCCGGCCCTGGGCCGATCCCGGCGTTGTTGACGAGCACGTCGAGGCGGGACTGCTCGCGACGGACCTCGGCGGCGAGCCGGCGGACCTCGGCCAGCGCGGCGAAGTCGGCGACGTAGCCGGCGGGCTCGGGCCCGCCGTGGGCGGCCACGCCCTCGACGGCGGCGGCGACCCTGTCGGGGTCGCGGCCGTGGACGAGCACGCGCAGGCCCTCGCTGGCGAGGGTCCCGGCGAGCGCGCGCCCGAGCCCGTCGGTCGCGCCGGTGACGAGCACGGTCCTCGGTGTCTCGGCCATCGTCGATGCGCCTCCTCTCTCGCACGGCGCCGCCGCTTGCCGCACGGCGGTAGGCTGCCCGACCACGCGGCGACGGCGACGGTGACGAGGGCGTATGTATCCCCCCGAGCGCATCCTCATGGGTCCAGGACCCAGCGACGTCCACCCGCGGGTGCGCGAGGCGCTCGCCCGGCCGCTGCTCGGCCACCTCGACCCGGACTTCACCCCGCTGCTCGAGGAGATCGCCGCGGGGCTGCGCAAGGCCTTCGGCACGGCCAACCGGGTGACCTTCCCGGTCTCGGGCACCGGTAGCGCCGGCATGGAGGCCGCGCTCGTCAACCTCGTCGAGCCCGGCGACGACGTCGTCGTCGGCGTCGCCGGGGTCTTCGGCGGACGCATCGCCGAGGTCGCGCGGCGGGCCGGCGCCCTCGTCCACACCGTCGAGGCGCCCTGGGGGCGCATCGTCGAGCCCGAGGCCTTCCTCGACGAGGTCGCCCGCCGACGCCCCGCGGTGGCCGCCCTCGTCCACGCCGAGACCTCCACGGGGGTGCACCAGCCGGTCGCCGAGATCGGCGCGGCGCTCGCCGCCAGCGACACGCTCCTCCTGCTCGACTGCGTCACGAGTCTCGCCGGCGTCGAGGTGTCCGTCGACGCCTGGGGCGTCGATGTCGCCTATGCCGGCACGCAGAAGTGCCTGTCGGTGCCGCCGGGCCTCGCGCCGGTGACCTTCAGCGACCGTGCGGTGGCCAAGGTCCGCGCCCGCGAGACGCCGGTGCAGTCGTGGTACCTCGACCTCACGCTGCTCCTCGGCTACCTCGACGCCGAGGGCGGGCGCACCTACCACCACACCGCGCCGATCGCGATGCTCTACGCCCTGGCCGAGGGCCTCGAGCTCGTCGCCGAGGAGGGGCTCGAGGCGCGTTGGGCCCGCCACGCCCGCCTCGGTGGGCAGCTGCAGGCCGGCCTGGTCGACCTCGGCCTCGAGCTCCTCGCCCAGGAGGGCCACCGGCTGCCGCAGCTTACGACCGTCGCCCTGCCCGACGGCATCGACGAGGCGGTCTGGCGCCGGCGGCTGCTCGCCGAGCACGGCCTCGAGGTCGGTGCGGGCCTCGGCGCCTTCGCCGGGCGGGCCTGGCGCGTCGGCCTCATGGGCCACACCTGCGCGGAGCGCAACGTGCTCCTCTTCCTCGAGGCCCTCGAGCGTCTGCTCGCCGAGCGGCGCTGACCGCACGTCCTGGCCCCTGGAGTACGGTGGCCGTGAGCGACGATGCCAAGCCTGCCTCGACGAGCGATGCCCACGAGCCCCGCAGACGGCAGTGGCCCGAGCGGCCCTGCCGGCGCCGCCCTCGCGCTGTTCATCGTCGTGCTCGGCGCCGCGCTGCTCGCCGGACCGGGGATGGCGCCAGGGGCGGCCCCGGCGGCGACGCTCGCGGCGGCCGATCCCGACGCCGTGGCCGTGGACCTGCCCGAGGCCATCGGCGACGAGCTCGCCGCGGCGCTCGAGGAGCGCGCCGAGACGCGCGGGCGCATCGTCGAGGCTGCGGCGGCGCGGGGCGCCGACCCCCATCTCATGCTCGCCCTGGCCTGGCACGAGTCCCGCTGGCAGCAGGATGCGCGCTCCTCGGGCGGCGCGGTCGGGGTGATGCAGGTGCTGCCGTCCACCGCCGAGGTCGTCGGGGAGCACCTCGACGAGCCGCTCGACCCCGCCCGGGTGGCCGACAACGTCGCGGTGGGCGCGGTCTACCTCGAGACGCTCGAGGACGAGCTCGGCTCGGCCCGCGACGCGCTCGTCGCCTACAACCAGGGACCGGTCCGGTTGCGCGAGGAGGGCCCGCTGCCGGCTTCGGAGCGCTTCGCCGACGACGTCCTCGCCACCCGGGAGGCCCTCTCCGACGTCGAATGGGAGCCGGCCGGCCCCTGACCCTGCCGTCATCGGGATGGTCCTCGACCGCCCTGCCGGGGTGGCGGACGCGTGGTCGGCGGCGTCGCCGACGCCGTCGGGACCACCACGGCGTCACCGGCGCGCGGCTAGCGGGTCGGGGTCAAGACCCACGGCCCCGGGGCGGCGCGGGGGTCGAGCGAAGCCGGGCCTCCGGCCCACAAGGACCTTGACGGCCGCTGACGGCGCATCGGATACTCACGTTTCGGGCTGGTTTCACGAGCCTCGGTCCCATCCAGGGAGCCGGTGGCGGCGCTGGCGCGGTGCACGGGGCTGCGGCAGGGCGCTGGCTGCTGGCAAGACGGGGAAGGAACGCCGATGACCCCCGGAGTGGCTGCGCCGGCGCCTGTCGATCGCGAAGCGCTGCCGCCGGTGGTGCGGGGGTTCGAGGAGTACGCCGCGCGGGTGCCTGGTTGGGTGGCCGCGGAGGTGGCGGCGGCGTCGGGGGTGGCTGGTCTGGGGGTCTCGGACCGGTTCGTGGAGGTCGTTGACGTGTTCGCGGGGGTCACGCCGCGGGGGCAGACGCCGGCGGGGTTCCGGCCGCGGTGGTGGCTGGAGGCTGATGGCACCGCGCGGGTCGACCTCGTGCGGGATCTTGGCTGGGACTCCGGGGGCCGGTTGCGGCCGACGCCGTTGCTGT
>JAWOAS010000174.1:0-9368 GCA_046498405.1 Egibacteraceae bacterium | reverse complement strand
GTGCGCCTCTCCGGCGACCGCCTCGTGCGCCGGGCGGGACCGGCGCGGGTCGTCGCCGTCGGCGGCGGTCTCGCCGCGGCGGGCTACCTCACCGTCGCGGCGAGCACGTCGCTGCCGCTCACGCTCGCGGCGTTCGCCGCGGTCGGCGCCGGCGTCGGGGTGACGATCCCGCTCGTCTTCGCCGCCGCGGGTGCGCGCGCGAGCTCACCTGGTGCCGGGGTGGCGGCGGTGGCCACCGTCGGCTATGCCGCCTCGGTCATCGGCCCGCCGGTGGTCGGGCTCGTCGCCGACCTCGTCGGGTTGCGCGTGGCCTTCGCGCTCGTCGCGCTCGTCATCGCCGCGCTGACCCTGCGCCGCCACCCCGAGCTCGCGCCGAGGCCGTCGGAGCGCGCCACGGCGTAGGGTGGCGTGAGAGGTCGTGCCGCCGGCCGCGCGGTGAGGAGGAGGCGATGAGCGAGGTCGCACCCGCCGACGCCCGTCGCCTGCGCGGCCGGCTCGCCAGTGGCGTGACGGTCTGGACCGCCGGGCAGGGCGCCCAGGCCCGCGGGCTCACCGTCGCCTCGGTCATCGTCACCGAGGGCGAGCCCGCCCACGTCCTCGGCACCGTCGGCGACCTCACCGACCTCCTCGACGCCGTGCGCGAGACCGGCCGCTTCGTCGTCCACGTGCTCGCCGAGGCCGACCGCGGCATCGCCGAGCGCTTCGCCGGGGCGGTGCCCGCGCCCGGCGGGCCCTTCCGCGGCCTCGACGTCGCCGACAGCGCCTACGGCCCGGTGCTCACCGCGGTGGGCACCCGCGCGGCCTGCCGGCTCGTCGACGAGCGCGAGGTCGGCTACCCCGTCCTGCTCGACGGCGTCGTCGACGCGGTCGCGCTCGGCGACGTCGACGCGCCGCTGTCGTACTTCCGCGGGCAGTTCCGCCGGCTCGCCGACCCGCCGCGCGCCTGGCAGGCCCAGGGGCCGGACTCGGCGGTGCCGCCGGCATGAGCGGGGCGCGGCCCCAGCGGCATCAAGGCATCATCGCTGGTGATGCTATGATGCGGGCATGCGCACGACCGTCACCCTCGACCCCGACACCGAGCAGCTCGTCCGGCGCCGGATGCGCGAGCGTGGTCTCTCCTTCAAGGAGGCCATCAACGACGCCATCCGGGAGGGTGCGCGCAACGGCGGTGAGGCGTTCCGCACCGAGACGGCGTCGCTGGGCCGCGCGAGCGTGAACCTCGACCGGGCCCTGCAGCTCGTCGGCGAGCTCGAGGACGACGAGCTCGTCCGCCGGATGCGTGCCGGGTCGTGAAGCTCGTCGACGCCAACGTCCTGCTCTACGCGGTCAACACCGACGCCGAGCGGCACGAGCCCTCGCGGCGCTGGCTCGACGGGGCGTTGTCAGGGCAGGACACCGTCGCCTTCGCCTGGATCGCGCTGCTCGCCTTCATGCGCCTCGCGAGCAAGGAGGGCCTGTTCCCCGCGCCGCTGTCCGTCGATGAGGCGATGGACCGGGTCGAGGCCTGGTTGGCCGCCGCCCCTGCGGTGGCGCTCGAGCCGACCCCGGAGCACCCGCGGCTCGTGCGCGAGCTGCTGCGCCCCCTCGGCGTCGGCGGCAACCTCGTCAACGACGCCCACCTCGCTGCCCTGGCCGTCGCTCACCGCTGCACGATCGTGTCGTTCGACACCGACTTCGACCGCTTTGCCGGGGTGCGCCGGCTGGCCCCGCCGGGCTGAGCCTCACCGGGCCGACGCGCCGCAGCCGACGGGCCCCGGGTCAGGCCAGGCGCAGGACCGTGCCGGCGGCGAAGGGGGCGGCGACGGGCACGCCGAGCCGGGCGTAGACCGCCGGCGGCACGACCGCGGGGGTCGCCCTCGAGGATGTAGCCGAGCACGGCGTCGACGACGAGCGCGGCCGGGGCCGGCGCCTGGACGATCGCCACGCCCATGCGCTCGAGGATGGCGAGCTCGTCGATCATGATCCGGTCGACCTCGCGCATCTGCGCGGTCGACAGCGCCGGCAGCGGCCGCGAGACGGGGGGTGTGGCCGGCGGCGGGGTGCCGGGCCCGCTCATCGTCCTGCCTCCGCGCGCTGCAGCCGGCGGGCGCGCAGCAGCTCGGCCACCGACCAGGCCTGGAAGGGCGCGCCGGTCGCCGCGTGCGGTGGGTCGCCGTCGGCGGTTTCCGAGACCGAGCCCACGCCCCAGTCGGCAAGGTGGCGCTCGAGCGGCGCGAGGGCCGCCGAGGCGTCGACGCCGGTGCGGGCCGCGGCCTCGACGTAGGGGCCGATCAGCCACGGCCACACCGTGCCCTCGTGGTAGGCGCCGTCGCGGGCGGCGGGGTCGCCACGGTGGCGGCCCCGATAGCCGGGCTCGCCGGGTGCGAGGCTGCGCAGCCCGAGGGGGGTCAGCAGCGTGCGCCCGCAGCGCTCGACGATCGCGCGGTCGGCCAGCGGGGCGTACGGCAGCGAGACGGCGAGGAGTTGGTTGGGCCGCAGCGCGGGGTCATCGCCGCGGGGGCCGTCGACGACGTCGAGGACGCCGCGGTCGGTGACGAAGCGCCGACGCACCGAGGCCGCGGCCCGCTCGGCGAGCGCGCGCAGGTCGGTGGCGTCGGCACCGAGGCGCTCGGCGAGCGCTGCGGTCGTCGCGAGGGCGTTGACCCACAGCGCGTTGACCTCGATGGGCTTGCCCTGGCGCGGGGTGACCGCGACGCCGTCGATGCGCGCGTCCATCCACGTCAGCGCGACGCCGTCGGCGCCCTGGGCGAGCAGCCCGTCGGCGGGGTCGACGCCGATGCCGAAGCGCGTGCCGCCGACGTGGTGCTCGACGATCCCGCGCAGCGCGGGCAGCAGCGTCGCGGCGAGGTCGGTGTCGCCGGTGACCGCGACGTGGCGGCCGACGGCGTGGACGAACCACAGGGTGCCGTCGACGGTGTTGTACGCGAGCTCGCCGGCGTCGGCGGTGTTGGCGAGCATGCCCTCGGACAGGCTCGCGGCCGCGCGCTCGAGCAGGCGGCGGCCCTCCTCGGCGCGGCCGGTGGCCAGCAGCAGCCCCTCGTAGGAGAGCATCGTGTCGCGCGACCAGTCCCCGAACCACGGGTAACCCGCGACGACCGTCGGCCCGTCGACGACGAAGGCGTCGGCGGCGAGGACGAGCCGACCGTCGACGGCGTCGGTCGTGCCGGCGCGCTCGCGCAGCCCGCGGGCGCGCTGGCGGGCGGCGTCGATGACGGTGGCCGCCGGCGGTGGCCCGTCGGCGAGGTCGTCGGCCCACGCCCGCACGCCGACGGTCTCGCCGGGGGCGAGGTCGGCGACGAAGCGTCCGGCGAGGACGACGTCCTCGGTGGCGGCGAGCCCGCGGGCGGCCTCCTCGTCGTGGCGCACGCCGAGGTGCCAGGTGCCGTCGGGGCGGAAGCCGGGCCCGGCCACGCGGTAGCGGCCCTCGAAGACGAAGCCGTCGGCGGCGGGCTCGATCCCCGGCGCGCCGGCCGCGGTGCGCTCGCCGTGGACGTCGCGCCAGGTGCATCGCGCGGCGAGCTCGAGGCGCACCGGCCCGGAGGCCGCGAGCAGCCGGTGGGTCAGCGCCACCGCGGGACGGCCGTGGACCATCGCGAGCTCGCGCTCGACCACGACGTCGCCGACCTGCCAGCGCCACTGCGGCACGCCGTCGTCGAGCGTGAACGTCGCGAGGCGCTCGTGACCACGCGGCGCAAGCGTGCCGTCGGCCCAGCGGTGCGTGGCGAGCTCGACACGGCGGTCGCCGAGGACGAGCGTGGCGTCGAGGGCGGCCAGGGCCAGCATCCGCCCGCCGGGCGGGTCGGTCGCCACGACAAGCAGCCCGTGGTAGCGCCGGGTCGCCAGCCCCGCGACGGTGCCCATCGCGAAGCCGCCGAGCCCGTCGGTCACGAGCCACTCCCGCCGGGCCCCCTCGGCCAGCGAGCCGGCGGTCTGGGGGCCGAGCCCCAGGGCGCTCACCGCGTCACCGCCGGCTCGCCGGGCCGCCGCCCGTCGGCGTCATGGCCGCGCTCGAGGCCGACGATGAGGTCGATGACGAGGCCCGTCCAACCGGTCTGGTGCGAGGCGCCGAGCCCCGCGCCGGTGTCGCCGTGGAAGTACTCGTGGAAGAGCAGCCGCCCGTGCCAGTCGGGGTCGGTCTGCAGCCGCTCAGCGTCGCCGAAGGCGGGCCGACGGCCGTCGGCGTCGTCGCGGAACAGCGCGACGAGTCGGCGGGAGAGCTCGTCGGCGACCTCGCCGAGGTGGGCGTGGCGACCCGAGCCGGTCGGCAACTCGACGGTCCAGTCGTCGCCGAGGAAGCGGTGGTAGCGGCGCAGCGACTCGATGACGAGCATGTTGACGGGGAACCAGACCGGCCCGCGCCAGTTCGAGTTGCCGCCGAACAGCCCGGTCGTCGACTCGCCCGGCTCGTAGCCCACCGTCGCCTCGCTGCCGGCGAGCTCGAGGGTGAACGGCGCCTCGCGGTGCTCGGCCGACAGCGAGCGCAGGCCGTGGGGCGAGAGGAACGCCGCCTCGTCGAGCATCGTCGCGAGGACCCGGCGCAGCCGGTCGGGCGCGACGATCGCGAGCATCCGCCCGACGTGGCCGTCGCGCGCGCGCTCCTGGCCAACGGCCTCGCGGTACTGCGGCTTGTGCTCGAGGAACCACGCGAAGTGCGCGGCGAAGGACGGCAGCCGCTCGAGCGTGGCCCGCCCCAGCGTCGTCACCGCGTAGAGGGGGATGAGCCCGACCATCGAGCGCACCTCGAGCGCAGCGGCGCTGCCGTCGTCGCAGCGCAGCTGGTCGTAGTAGAACCCGTCGCGCTCGCTCCACAGCCCCTGGTCGTGCATCGCCGTGGCGATGTAGGCGAAGTGCTCGTTGAACTTCACCGCGAGGTCCTCGTAGACCGGGTCGACCTCGGCGAGGATGAGCGCCATCTCGAGGAGGTCGAGGCAGTACATCGCCATCCACGCGGTGCCGTCGGACTGCTCGAGGCGCACGCCGGGGGGCAGGGTCGCCGAGCGGTCGATCGGACCGATGTTGTCGAGGCCGAGGAAGCCGCCCTCGAAGACGTTCGAGCCGTGGCTGTCCTTGCGGTTGACCCACCAGCTGAAGTTCAGCAGGAGCTTGTGCAGGACGCGGGCGAGGAAGGCGGTGTCGGTGCCGCCGTCGATCTCGAAGACGCGCAGGGCCGCCCAGGCGTGCACCGGGGGGTTGACGTCGCCGAAGGCCCACTCGTAGGCGGGCAGCTGGCCGTTGGGGTGCTGGTACCACTCGCGGCACAGCAGGATGAGCTGCTCCTTGGCGAAGGCCGGGTCGAGGTGGGCCAGCGCCACGGTGTGGAAGGCGTGGTCCCAGGCGGCGAACCACGGGTACTCCCACGGGTCGGGCATCGACAGGACGTCGGCGGTGTTGAGGTGCTT
This sequence comes from Egibacteraceae bacterium, assembly GCA_046498405.1. Classification (GTDB taxonomy): domain Bacteria; phylum Actinomycetota; class Nitriliruptoria; order Euzebyales; family Egibacteraceae; genus T1Sed10-49. The sequence goes on along the minus strand of JAWOAS010000174.1, from coordinate 3,969 downwards.
CCACGCCGCGTTGCGGCCGCCGCGGCGCTCGGGCGGGGGCGGTGGCTGGGTGGGGTCGCCGTCGAGCCAGCGCTCGACGTCGACGTGGTAGAACTGCTTGCCCCAGAGCATCCCCGCCGCGGCCTGGCGCAGGATGTCGGCGTCCTCGGGCGGCGCCGTCGGGGCGAGCGCGGCGTAGAAGGCGTCGGCCTCGGCCAGCCGGGCGGCCATCGTCTGCTCCCAGTCCTCGCCGAGTCCCGGCGCAGCGTCGCGGCTCAGGCGCAGCCGCAGCTCGACCTCGCCGCCGGCGGGCACGGTCAGCCGGTAGCGCAGGGCGCCCTTCGTGCCGGTGCCGGCGGGGTTGACCGTCGGGGCGCCGTCGATGACGTGGTCGCCGATGCCGTCCTTGGGGTAGGCGGGGCCGTCGACGCCGAAGAGCCGGCGGGCGTTCGTGTCGTTGTCGCAGAAGAGCGCCTCGGGCTCGTCGGCGCCGACGAGCGTCATCGTCGGCAGGTCGGGGTGGCGCGCGACGATCCGGCCCTCGCCCTGCCCGTGCAGGGACGGCCGCGGGCCGGCCTCGACGTCCCACGACCAGGTGTTGCGGAACCACAGCGTCGGCAGGACCTCGAGGGTGTCGCGCGCGGGGCCGGCGTTGCGCACGAGGACGCGCACGCAGACGTCGTCGGGGCCGGCCTTGGCGTGGTCGACGGTGAGGTCCCAGTGCCCGTCGTCGAGGACGCCGGTGTCGAGGAGCTCGTACTCGGGGTCGTCGCGGCCGCGGGCGGCGTTCGTCGCGACGAGGTCGTCGTAGGGGAACGCCGCCTGGGGGTAGGCGTACTGCCAGCGCGACCAGCTGTGGGTCGGTGTCGCGTCACGGTACCACCACAGCTCCTTGGCGTCCTCGCCGTGGTTGCCCTCGCCTCCGGTCAGCCCGAAGAGCCGCTCCTTGAGGATCGGGTCACGGCCGTTCCACAGCGCGAGGGCCAGGCAGAGCCGCTGGCCGGTGTCGCACAGCCCCGCGAGGCCGTCCTCGCTCCAGCGGTAGGCGCGGGAGCGGGCGTGGTCGTGCGGCAAGGCCTCCCAGGCCTGGCCGCCGGGGCTGTAGTCCTCACGCACCGTGCCCCACGCCCGCTCGCTCACGTACGGGCCCCACCGCCGCCACGCCTGCGCGTCGGGTCCCGACAGGCGGGTGCGCTCGGCGTCGAGCCGGTCTCGTCGCTGCATCGTCGCGCTCCTCCTCCGGCCGCGCCCGGCGTCGCGCCGCGGGCGGCCCCGACCGATGGCCGGTCATCGTCGCGCGGCGACCTTTTGGCGACCTTTCGCCGCACCGGGCCCACGGCCGCCTCGCCGTACCGCGCCCAGGGCCGCCGGTGGGGCGCGCCGGCAGCGCGGCGCTGGCGCGTGGGGGCATCGTCGCCGATGCACGGAAGCGATGGGGGCCCGCGGTGGTTGCCATGGCGACCGCGCGAGGCGCGTCGCGGAGCGACGAGGGGGCGGGCAGTCGGTGGCTGAGGACGCAGCAGCAGCGCAGGGGATGCCCGCCTCGCAGCACGTCGACGCCCCGCGGGTCGTCGCGGGGATGGCCGCGGCCGGCCACGGCCGCGTCGTCGAGCTCGACCCGCCGCGCATCGTCGTCCTCGCGCTGCTCGGCGGGGGCTTCATCACCTCGGGGGCGCTGCTGTCGGCGCTGCTCGGCACCGGCCTCGAGCCGACCGGCGTCCGCGCGCTCGTCGAGGGGTTCGCCTTCAGCGTCGGGTTCTTCTTCGTCGTGCTCTCCGAGGCCGTGCTCTTCACCGAGGCCAACGTCGTGCTGCCCGCCACGCTGCTCGACGACCGCCGGATCTGGCTGCGCGTGCTGCGCTTCTGGGCGCTGGCCTGGCTCGGCAACCTCGTCGGCGCCTGGCTGTTCGGCACGCTCATCAGCCTCGCGCAGGACTATCCGCCCGAGGTGCTGGCCACGCTCGGCGAGATCGTCGACGGCAAGCTCGCCTACCGCGACGTCGGGGGCGCGCAGGGGTGGTGGCGCCTCGTGCTCTCCGGTGTGCTCGCCAACTGGCTCGTCGGCATGGCGGCCTTCTTCGCCTTCATGGGCCGGACGATCATCGGCAAGTACCTCCCGGTCCTGCTCGCCGTCACCCTCTTCGTCGCCGCGGGCTTCCAGCACAGCCCCGCGAACATGGGCTTCGTCGCGCTGCACATCGCCTCCGGCGGCGACCTCGACTGGGCGACCGCCCTGGGCTGGAGCATCGTGCCCGCCGGCATCGGCAACATGCTCGGCGCCGCCCTCCTCGTCGCCCTGCCCTACTGGTACGTCTTCCAGCGGCCGCTCCAGCGGGCCCACCGCGCCGCGGCCTCTGGTCAAGAGGTTGACGAAAGGTCACGCTGACACCGTGACGTGCCGTGAGACGAGCGGGCCCGGGTCTCGCGCCGCGCACACCGCGAAGGAGCACCGCCATGGGAGCCCTCCACGACCTCACCGCGATGGGGCAGAGCGTGTGGTACGACAACCTCGCGCGACCGCTGCTCGACAGCGGCACGCTCGCCAACTACCTCGATCGCTACGCGGTCACCGGGGTGACCTCGAACCCGACGATCTTCGAGCAGGCGATCTCGGGCGGCACCGACTACGACGCCGCCGTCGCCGAGGCCCTCGCCGAGGGCGTCGAGGACCCCGAGGCGCTGTTCTGGCGGGTGGCCGTCCGCGACGTCAAGGACGCCGCCGACCTCCTCGCGCCGACCCACCACGACACCGGCGGGGTCGACGGCTACGTCTCCCTCGAGCTGCCGCCGCGCCTCGCGCACGACACCGACGGCTCGATCGGGATGGGCCTCGAGCTCGCCCGCCGGGTCGACCGGCCCAACCTCATGGTCAAGGTGCCGGGCACCCCGCCGGGGATGGGCGCGATCGAGGAGCTCATCGCCCGGGGCGTGAGCGTCAACGTCACCCTGCTCTTCTCGCTGTCGCAGTGGTCGGATGCCGCCGAGGCCCACCTGCGCGGGCTCGAGCGCCGCCGGGCCGCCGGTCAGCCCCTCGACGTCGCCTCGGTCGCGTCGTTCTTCGTCAGCCGCATCGACGCCGCGGCCAACGAGTCGCTGCCCGAGGCGCTGCACAACCGCCTCGCCGTGGCCAACGCCGAGCTCGCCTACGCCGCCTACCGCGAGCTCCTCGACAGCCCCCGCTGGCGGGTGCTCGCCGAGGCCGGCGCGGCCCCGCAGCGGCTGCTGTGGGCGAGCACCTCGGCGAAGGACCCGCGCCTCGACGCGGGGCACTACGTCGCCGCGCTGGCCGCCGGGGGCACGGTCGCCACGATGCCCGACCGCACGCTCGTCGCGTTCGACCGCGATGGCGCGGTGTCGGGCTCGCTGCGTCGTGACACCGCCACGGCGCTCGGGATCGCGCTCGCCGCCAGCGACGCCGGCGTCGGCCTCGAGCCGCTCGGTCGTCGACTCCAGCGGGAGGGCGAGGCAAGCTTCGCCGCGTCCTTCGAGGCGGTGCTGGCCTGCCTCGAGCGCAAGCGCGAGGAGCTGCGCGCCGCGGCGGCGGGCCCCTCGTCCACGAAGGCCTGAGCACCCCACGAGCGGAAGGACCAGCGATGAGGCTCGGCATGATCGGACTCGGCAAGATGGGCGGCAACATGGCCACGCGCCTGCGGCGGGCCGGCCATGAGGTCGTCGGCTACGACCGCGACCCCGGCGCGCGCGACGTCGACTCCCTCGAGGCGCTCGTCGCCGCGCTCGAGGGCGAGGACCGCCGTGTCGTCTGGGTGATGGTCCCCGCCGGCGCGGCGACCGCGGCCACGATCGAGGGGCTCGCCGACCTGCTGTCCTCAGGCGACCTCGTCGTCGACGGGGGCAACTCGAACTTCCGTGACTCCCAGGCCCACGGCGCCGCGCTCGCCGAGCGTGGGATCGGCTTCGTCGACGCCGGCGTCAGCGGCGGGGTCTGGGGGCTCGAGGAGGGCTACTGCATCATGGCCGGCGGCTCGGGCG
>JAWOAS010000158.1:0-23604 GCA_046498405.1 Egibacteraceae bacterium | reverse complement strand
GCCGCGATGACTGGGGCCCGCACGAGGCTGGGACCGACCTGGTAGCCACTGGCAGGGTGGACCATGCTCGCGGCCGCGCCGAAGGCGAAGGCGCCCGGCGGGCGGGCGGCGATCGGCGCCCCCATGGGGAAGACGCAGCGCTCGACCATGCGCGGGGTGGACGGCCAGCGGTCGCGCAGCCCGAGTCGCCGCCGCAGCCGCGCCTCGAGCGTCGGGAAGCCGAGTGGCTCGCGGGCCACCAGCGAGGTCTCCTCGACGAACCAGCGTCCCGCGCCGAGGTCCATCGCGTAGAGGAAGGTCGGCGGCGCGGGCGAGCCGCCGTCGCGGAAGTCCATGAGCGTCATCGCGCCCTCGGCGCCGGGTAACTCCTCGAGGGTGAGCTCGACGCCGAAGGCCGACTGGAAGCCTGCGGGCTGGGGGCGCGGGGCCAGGACGGGAGCGTGCCCGGAGGCGTCGGCGACGATCGCAGCGGTGATCGTCCGGCCGTCGCGGAGGGTGACCCGTCCGTCGTCGGCGCCGGCCACGACGCCCTCGACGAGCCCCCCGCCGGCGGCGCGGACCCGCGCAGCCAGCGTCGCCTGCGCCGCGGCGTTGTCGAGCAGGCCGTAGCCGCGGGCGAGGGTGTGCTGGGCGGCGGCGCCGGTGCGCACGACGGTGCGCGGCCAGGCGTGGGCGAGCGCCTCGGCGAGGCCCGCCTCGCGCGCCTCGTCGAGCCAAAGGCCGTAGGTGGGCCTCCACGGCGTCTCGGGGCGCGGGGCGACGACGTGCACGCGCAGGCCGAGGTCGGCGCACGCCGCGGCGAGCCCGAGGCCGGCGGGGCCGGCGCCGACGACGAGGAGGTCGCAGTCGGGCTCGCTCACGGACGCGTCGAGGGACCGGTCGGCTCACCGGGCTCGGAGGGTGCGCCCGGCCCGGTCGGCTCCGCGGCGTCGGGTGGGCGCTCGTCGCGCCGACGCAGCGGACCGCGCTCGATCGCGCGGGAGAGGTCGCTCGGCGAGAGGATCCCGACGAGCTCGCCGTCATCGAAGACGAGCGCCCGGCCACCCGACAGCGGGGAGAGCTGGCCCGAGGCCTCCTCGAGCGGGGTGTCCGGGGCCACCTGGGGGACCTCGGCGATGGGCACGGCGACCTCGCGCACGCGCACGGCGTTGCGGCGCTCGGCGGGCACGCGCTTGACCGCGCCGAGGGTGACGAGTCCGGACAGCCCGCCCTGGAAGTCGCGGAGCGGGAAGGTCGAGAAGCGGTGGGCGAAGACGTAGTCGTCGAGGAAGTGCTGCACCGTCAGCCAATCCGGTGCGACGACGGGGTCGGGGGTCATGACCTCGCCGACGCGGAGGCCCGACAGCCACGAGGACGTCTCCTCGCCGCGCGCGGCGGTGATGAGGAACCAGCCGATGAGCACGAGCCACAGCCCGCCGAGTCGCCCGAAGGCGGCCTCGAAGAGCCCCGCGAGGACGAGGACGAGGCCGAAGACGCGTCCTCCGCGGGCCGCCAGGCGCGTGGCCTGCCCGTAGTCGCCCTTGCGTCGCCACAGCCAGGCGCGGAGCACCCGCCCGCCGTCGAGGGGTGCCGCGGGCACCATGTTGAAGACCGCGAGCGCGGCGTTGATGAGCCCGAGCCAGCCCAGGCCGGCGCTCGCCAGTGGGGCAGCGCCGGTGGCTGAGACCGCCAGGCCCAGCGCCCCGAAGGCCACCGCGAGCGCGACGCTGATCGCTGGGCCGACCGCGGCGATGTGGAGATCGTCGGTGGGGTCCTGGGGCTGGGTGCGGAAGCGGGCCACGCCCCCGAAGAGCCACAGGGTGATGCCGGTGACCTCGACGCCGCGGCGCTGGGCGAGCAGGGCGTGCCCGAGCTCGTGGGCAAGGACCGAGCCGAAGAACGCGAGCGTGGTGACCACGCCGGCGAGCCCGTAGGCGACCGGCTCCTGGTCGGGCACCGTGGCCGGCAGCAGCCCGCCCGACAGCGCCACGGCCACGAGCGCGAAGACGATGAGCAGGCTCCAGTGCATCCCGACGGGGATGCCACGCACCTCGGCGATGCGGAAGCTCTCATGCACTGGTTGGGCACCTCCTTGGCCACGGCGGCTCGGACGGCGCGCGACGCGCCTGCCCTCAGGTGTACCCGCTCGCGTGCCGGGGCGTGCCTGGCCGGCCCTGCGGGTCGCACGGCTCGCGGCTAGGCTCCTCGGCGCGATGAACGCTACGACGATCGCCACCCAGGTCATCAACGAGGGCCGCGCCAGCTTCGGCGGTGTCGCCCGGATCGCCCTGCCCCAGGCGGTGTGGGAAGCGGTGATGGACGAGGTGACCGCCGCGGGTGGCACCGTCAGCTTCGAGGAGTGCCTCGTCGACGGCGTGCCGGTCCACAGCGCCGGTGGCGACGCCCGGGGCGCGGCCTACCCCGAGGGTGGAGGCGAGCCCGTCTACGTCGAGCTCGGCGGCTGATCGTCGCCGTCGTCCTGCGCGCCGCGCGCACCGGGGGTGTCGGTCTCGCCCGCCTCGGCGCGCGTCTCGCGCCGCCCGTCGGCTCCCCGGGACGTCGTCGACGCCGGCTCGCCCTCGGTGTCCGCTGCGCTGTCGTCGGCGCGCTTGGCGCCTGGCACCGCGGCGATGAGGGTGATGACGACGATCGCCAGCCCGACGAAGATCGCCGTGGCCAGGGGGATTTCCTCGTCGGCGAAGCCGAAGACGAACGGGGCGAGGAGGAGGACGAAGCCGAGGATGTAGGTCAGCGCGACGTGGACGGTGGCGGGCAGGATCTGCGCGACCCCGGGACCCCCCTTGCCGAGAACGCCGACGAGCAGGAGCGCCACCCCTGCGCCGACGAAGACCGCGAGCGGGGCGCCCTCGGCGAAGCCGAGCGCGAACGGCGCGACGATGCAGAAGATCCCCCCGGCGTAGGCCAGCGCCTGGTGCAGCGCCCATGGCAGCAGTCGGATCGCCGACATGGCAGGTCCCCTCCTCGTCGAAGCCACCCCAACCGTCACGGGCGTCCCTACCCCGCGGGCAGGCCCTCCCACACTTGGCCGGACCCTCCAGCCGACGTTGCGTGACGCGCCGACGGCTCGGTGTGGGCTAGGATGCGGTTTCGCGAGCGTTGCGGGGGTCCCGGATGTTCGCGAGAGATGTCGCACGCGGGCGGGAGCATGGCATGCAGGAGACTCCGGAGCCGGGCGGGGCACCCCGGCACTACCGCTTCGACGGCGAGCTCTTCGGCGACGACGGCACGCGCGACCTCCTCGTCCTCCTGCGCGCGCTCACCGACGGCACGCGTCGCCTCAGCGACGCCTTCGCCAAGGCGCTCGAGCTGCACCCGAGCGACCTGCGCGCCGCCGAGCTCATCGGCCAGCACTGGGCCGAGCCGCTGCGCATGGGCGAGCTCGGTGCGCGTCTCGGGCTGTCGAGCGGGGCGATCACCGGCACCGTCGACCGCCTCGAGCGGCGGGGGCTCGTCGAGCGCCAGCGCGACGGCGCCGACCGTCGGCGCACCTACCTGCGCCTGACCCCTGAGGGGGAGGCGGCCGCGGTGGACTTCTACCGCGATTCCGCAGCGCGGCTGCGCGAGGCCGTCGCGGGCTTCGACGCCGACGAGCGCGAGGTCATCGCGCGCTTCCTCGCCGCCGCGGTCGCCGCGGTCTCGCCCACCTCACAGGAGCCCGAGGAGCCCTAGCGGATCCGCCCGCGGGCCGGGTCGCTAGATTGGCCGCCGTCGTCGATGCTCGTCGGCGGCCGCCCCGCCAGAGCCGTGCGAGGAGGACGCGGTGACCCGCGCGCAGATCACCGGCACGATCGACCTCGACGAGGCCACCTACGACGCCCTCGTCGCGCACGCCCGCAGCGACGCGCCCTTCGAGGTCTGCGGCCTGCTCGCCGGCGACGGCCGGGGCGTGGCCGCCCACTACGAGATCCCCAACGCCGCGCGGTCGATGACGTACTACTCGATGGAGCCCAAGGCGATGCTCCATGCGATGCGCGACATCGACGACCGGCAGCTCGACCTCCTCGCGATCTACCACTCCCACACCCACACCGAGGCGTTCCCCTCGCCCACCGACGTCGAGCTCGCCTTCTACCCCGACGTCGTCTACCTCATCGTCTCGCTGCAGGACCCCGACGAGCCCGTCGTGCGCGGCTTCGACATCCGCGACGGCAGGATCACCGAGCGGGAGGTCCGCATCGACGGTCGCCCCGCGCCGACCGGGCCGCGCTGAGCGCCCGGCTGACCTGGCGGGGGAGGCCCGGCCGGCCGCTGGGTAGGCTGGCGGCATGCTCGCCCCCGACATCAGCCTCGCCGTCGGCAACACCCCGCTCGTGGGACTGCCGGGGCTCGCGCCCGACGGCTACGAGCTCTACCTCAAGCTCGAGGGCCAGAACCCCACGGGCTCGGTGAAGGACCGCGTCGCGAAGTACCTCATCGATGACGCCGAGCGTCGTGGGCTGCTCCAGCCCGGCAGCCGCATCCTCGAGCCGACCTCGGGCAACACCGGCATCGCGTTGGCGGCGATCTGCGCGCCACGCGGCTACAAGCTCACCTGCGTCATGCCGGAGAACACCTCCGAGGAGCGCACGACGCTGCTGCGCGCCTACGGCGTCGACATCGTCTACAGCCCCGCCGAGCAGGGCTCCAACGGCTCGGTGCTGCTCGCCCAGGAGATGGCCGAGGGCGACAGCGACCTCTTCATGCCCTTCCAGTACGGCAACCCCGCCAACCCGAGCGCGCACTACGAGACGACCGGCCCGGAGATCCTGCGCGACCTCCCCGACGTCGACGCCCTCGTCGCCGGGCTCGGCACCGGCGGCACGCTGACCGGGGTGGGCCGCCGGCTCAAGCAGCACAACCCCGCAGCGAAGGTCTTCGCCGCCGAGCCCGAGTACGGCGACCTCGTCTACGGGCTGCGCAGCCTCGAGGAGGGCTTCATCCCGCCGATCTTCGACGCCGAGATCCTCGACGGGCGCATCAAGGTCGACTCCCTCAAGGCGCTGCGGATGACCAAGCGCCTCGTCGCCGAGGTCGGCGTCTTCGCGGGGCTGTCGACCGGCGCGGCGGTGCACGTCGCCCTCAAGGTCTGCACCCCCCGCCGGTTGCCCGAGGGCAGCAAGGTCGTGGTCATCAGCCCCGACGGGGGGTGGAAGTACCTCTCGACGGGCGTCTACGCCCCCGGTGACGTCGAGGAGATGGCCGATGAGCTCTCCGAGACGCTCTGGGCGTGAGCGCGGGCTAGACTCCCCGGCCATGCGTGCCGACACCGGCGACCCCCGGCCCATCGGGGTGTTCGACTCCGGCGTGGGGGGCCTGACCGTCGCCCGCGCCCTCATGGACCTCCTGCCCGACGAGCGGCTCGTCTACCTCGGCGACACCGCCCGCGGGCCCTACGGTCCCCGCCCGCTGGCGCAGGTCCGCGACTTCACCCGTGAGATCGTCGACTGGCTCGCCGCCCAGGACGTCAAGCTTGCCGTGGCCGCGTGCAACACCGCAACCGCCGCGGCCGTCGAGGCCGATCCCGTGCCCGCCCCGGTACCCCTGCTCGGGGTCATCGAGCCGGCGGTGGCCACCGCCGCACGGGCCACGCGCACCGGGCGCATCGGCGTCATCGGCACCGTCGGCACCGTCGCGTCGGGCTCCTACGACCGCGCGCTGGCCCGTCTCGCGCCCGACGTGGAACTCGTCAGCCAGGCCTGCCCCGCCTTCGTCGCCCTCGCCGAGCGCGGGCGCACGACCGACCCCGAGGTCCGCGAGGTCGCCGAGGGCTACCTCGCGCCCCTGCGCGCCGCCGGGGTCGACACCCTCATCCTCGGCTGCACCCACTACCCGCTGCTGACCGGCGTGATCGCCCACGTCATGGGCGAGGGGGTGCTGCTCGTCTCCAGCGCCGAGGAGACCGCGCGGGCGGTCTTCCGCCGGCTCGTCGACGACGGCCTCGACGCCCGCGGCACCGAGGCCGGCGTGCCCGAGCACCGCTTCGCGGTGACCGGTGACGGCTCGGCCTTCCGCGCGCTCGCCCAGCGCTTCCTCGGCCCCCGCCTCGCCGACGTCGGCGACGGCGCGGCCCGCGTCGAGCCCGCCGTCGAGCTCCTCCCGGTGCGGAGGGCCAGCGCATGAGCGCGAGCCTCACCGTGCTCGGCTCGGCGGGCAGCTACCCCGGCCCGCGGCGTGCCTGCTCGTCCTACCTCGTTGCCGTCGACGGCTACCGCCTCCTGCTCGACTGCGGCAACGGGGCGCTGACGAACCTGCCGTGCGACCACGCCGAGATCGACGCGGTGCTGCTGAGCCACCTCCACCCCGACCACTGCGCCGACGTCTACGGCCTCCACATCGCGCTGCGCTACGGCCCCTCGGCCCCCAGCCACGTCGACGTCCACGCGCCCGCGGGCGCCGCCGAGCGCCTCGGCGGGCTGCTCGACGGCCAGGCGCGCGAGGGCTTCCTCGAGCACCTGCGCTTCCACGAGGCCGCCGCCGGCCAGCGCCTCGCGCTCGGCCCGCTGTCGGTGACGCTCTTCGCCGCCGCCCATCCGGTCGAGACGCTCGCGACCCGCGTCGAGCTCGACGGGCGTCCGCTGCTCTCCTACACGGGAGACTCCGGTCCGTGCGAGGCCCTCGTGGCCTGTGCCCGGGGCACCGGCCTGCTCGTCGGCGACGCGACCTGGCCGGAGTCGGCGCGGCCGGTGCCCGCCGACCTGCACTGCACCGGCGGGGACCTCGGGCGCGTCGCCGCGCGCGCCGGCGCCGAGCGCCTGCTCGTGACCCACGTCCAGCCCGCCTACGACCCTCTCGAGGTCGCTGCCGACGCCGCGGCAGCCTACGACGGGGAGATCCTCGTCGCCCACGACCGCATGGAGATCGCGCTGTGAGCCGTCCCGACGACCGACCCGTCGACGTCCTGCGCCCGGTCACGATCGAGACGGGCGCGCAGGCCTTCCCCGCGGGGTCGGTCCTCATCTCCGCGGGGCTGACGCGGGTGCTCTGTGCGGCGAGCGTCAGCGAGGAGGTCCCCCGCTGGCGCCGTGGCCAGGGGCTGGGCTGGGTCACCGCCGAGTACGCGATGCTGCCGAGCGCGACGTCCGAGCGCACCCCACGGGAGGCGGTGCGCGGCCGGCTCGGCGGGCGCACCCACGAGATCCAGCGGCTCATCGGCCGGAGCCTGCGCTCCTGCGTCGACCTCGCCGAGCTCGGCGAGCGCACGATCACCGTCGACTGCGACGTCATCCAGGCCGACGGGGGCACGCGGACCGCGGCGATCACCGGCGGCTGGGTGGCGTTGCGCCTGGCCCTCGACGCGCTCGTGCGCGAGGGCGCGCTGACGCGCCCGCCGGGTCTGGCGCCCCTGGCCGCGGTCAGCGTCGGCATCGTCGACGGCGAGCCGCGCCTCGACCTCGACTACGCCGAGGACGCCGCGGCCACCGTCGACATGAACGTCGTGATGACCGGCGACGGCCGCTTCGTCGAAGTCCAGGGCACCGCCGAGGAGTCGGCGTTCAGCCGCGCCGAGCACGACGCGTTGCTCGACCTCGCCGCGGTCGGCTGCGCCGCGCTCGTCGAGCACCAGGAGGGCGCGCTGGCCGGGGAGGGCGCCCGATGACCCCGATGCTCGTCCTCTCCACGCGCAACCGTCACAAGGTCGCCGAGCTCGAGCGCATCCTCGAGGGCGTCGCCGTCGAGGTCGTCAGCGCCCTCGACCTCGACCTCCCCGAGGTCGAGGAGACCGGCTCGACCTTCGCCGAGAACGCGATGCTCAAGGCCCGCGCGGGCTTTGCCGCGACGGGGCTGGCCTGCATCGCCGACGACTCCGGGATCGTCGTCGATGCCCTCGGCGGGGAGCCGGGCGTCGACTCGGCGCTCTACGCCGGCACCCACGGCGACGACGAGGCCAACCTCGCGCTCCTCGTCGAGCGCATGGCCGGGGTGGCCGACCGCGCCGCGCGCTTCGTCTGCGCCGCCGCGCTCGCCGGCCCCGGGGTCGAGCACGTCGAGCACGGCACGCTCGAGGGCGCCCTCGCTGCCGAGCCGCGTGGCTCCGGCGGCTTCGGCTACGACCCGATCCTCGTGCCCCACGGCGAGCAGCGGACCTGCGCCGAGCTCGCGCCGGAGGAGAAGGACGCGATCAGCCACCGCGGCGAGGCCTTCCGCGCGCTCCGCCCGTGGATCGCCCGGTTCGTGGCCCGCTGAGCGGGCCGGGTCGAGGTCAGTCCCCGACGCCGATGTCGACGGCGTAGGCCTCGTAGACGAGGTCGGCGGCCCGCTGGCGGTGCTGGGAGAGCCGGCCGAGCAGCTCGGTGATCCGCGCGCGGACCGCCACGCCCTCATCCTCGGTGCCCTCGCGCGCCAGCGTGCGGACCTCGCGGAGCAGCGTGCTGATGAGCGCGGAGATCTCGATGTGCTCGTCGGCGAGCCGACGGACCGCGTGGTCGAGCCGTGGCGCGGCCTCGAGGACCGAGGCGAAGAGGCCGTCGGGCGCCTCGACGGCGGCGCAGTGGTGCTCGAAGCCCGAGGAGAGGTCGACGAGCGCGTCGTGGACGTCGCTGCCCCAGGCGTCGACGCGGCCCGGCAGGGGATGCGACAGCGCGTGCTCGAGCGCGGTCATGTGCTTCCACAGGTCGGCCCGTTGCTCGCGCGCGGACGAGAGGGCCGCAGGGGTCGCCTCGGTCATCATCGTGGCCTCCACCTCGGACGGGACGAGGCGACATCGTCGCAGATCGGCGCCGGGTTGTCCCGCCCGCGGACGAGCCGGAGCCTGCCGAGCGCTCGGGGTCGGCGCCGGACCGCGGCGGCGGGCGCGAGGCCGCGCCTGCGCTAGGAGACCATCTCGCGGGTGACGACGTGGAGGTCGCCGCTGCCGGTGGCGTAGGCGGTGGCGTTGGCCATCGTCGTTGCCGCGATCGTCTCGAGGGCCTCCTCGGTGAAGAACGCCTGGTGGCCGGTGATGAGGACGTTGGGGAAGGTCACGAGGCGCATGAAGACGTCGTCGGTGATGACGCGCTCGGAGAGGTCCTCGAAGAAGAGGTCGGCCTCCTCCTCGTAGACGTCGAGGCCGAGGCTGCCCAGGCGCCCGTCCTTGAGGGCCTCGATCGCCGCCGTGGCGTCGACGAGCGCCCCGCGGCTCGTGTTGATGAGCATCGCGCCGGGGCGGGTGCGCTGCAGGCGCTCATCGTCGACGAGGTGGAAGGTCTCCGGCGTCAGCGGGCAGTGCAGGCTGATGATGTCGCTGCGCTCGAAGAGCTCGTCGACGCTGACGTAGCGCGCCCCGAGCTCCTCCACGGCGGGGTTGGGGTAGGGGTCGCTGGCGAGGAGCTGGCAGCCGAAGCCCTTCATGATGCGCAGGAAGACCTGGCCGATCTTGCCGGTGCCGACGACGCCGACGGTGCGCCCGTTGACGTCGCGGCCCATGAACCCCTCGATCGAGAAGTTGCCCTCGCGGACGCGGGCGTGCGCGCGGTGGATCTTGCGGTTGAGCGCGAGCACGAGCCCGACGGTGTGCTCGGCCACGGCGTAGGGCGAGTAGGCCGGCACCCGGGTGACGGTGAGCCCGAGCTCCTCGGCGGCGGGCACGTCGACGTGGTTGAAGCCCGCCGAGCGCAGGAGGATGAGCTCGGTGCCGGCCTCGGCGAGGGCCTCGAGGACGTCCCTGGACAGCACGTCGTTGACGAAGGCGCAGACGGCCTCGTGCCCAGCGGCCAGCGGCGCGGTGGCGCGGGTCAGCCGTGGCTCGAAGAACGACAGCTCGTGCTCGTGCACGGCGTTGGCGGCCTCGAGGTAGGTGTGGTCGTAGGACTTCGTCGAGAACACCGCGATGCGCATGACGGCTCCAGCAGGGGTGACCGGGGGACCGGGTCAGTTCTACCCGCTCGCGCGGGGGGGCACCCTCGATCCGGCCTCGACGCGCCGGTGCCCGCGCCGCAGGGCGCGGGCACCGGGCGGGCCAGTGGGGTGCGTGCGAGGTGGCCGGTGGCCGGTTGGCTAGGCCTCCGCGTTGCGCGACGACGAGCTCTTGAGCCACTCGTAGCCGTCGACCTCGAAGCCCTCCTCGACCGAGCGGGCCGTGGCGATCTTGCCGAGCATGATCCCGTAGATGATCTTCGAGAGGACGTCGGCGACGGTGAACAGCACCGTCCGGGTGACCGCGCCGTTGCCGGTCTGGGCGAAGACAGGGACGAGGTAGGCGATCGGGTAGAGGCCCCAGGCGAAGGCGAAGAGGTAGCGGATGTTGCGCATCGTGATCGCGGCCTCACCGGGCAGGTAGCCGATGGCGTCGCCGCAGAGCTTCCAGAAGATGAGCGAGAAGTAGATGAACGGCAGCGTCGAGATCGCGCCCCAGATGAGGAGCTGGCCGGTCGGGTCGCTGACCTCGTAGAACTGGCCGATGTAGCCGGTGACGACCATGGCCACACCGCCCGTGGCGAGCTTGACCCGCAGCCCGAAGAGCTTCTCCCGCGCGATGTTCATGACGAAGAGGCTCTGGGTGAGCAGGAGCGGCACGTCGATGAGCCAGTTGAGGTAGCGGTAGCCGTGCGAGAAGGTCGAGTCGGACAGGACGTAGTTCGTGCCGTCGTACTCGAAGGCCTGTTGGAAGCTGATGTCGAGCCGCAGCAGGAGCAGGGCGGCCGAGAGCATGACGACGACCGACATCGTCGTCATCGAGCGGTAGCGCGGTGCGACGTTCTTGCGCGAGAGCACGAAGTAGGCGAGGCCGGCGAAGTGCGCGGCATAGCCGATCGTGAGTACGTGCGAGATGATGTCGAATTGCACTGGGGTGAAAGTCAGGACGTTCTCGAGGTTCAGCACGTCGGCATCTCCCTTGCCTCCGGTGGACAGCGATGGTGCGAGGGATATCCCCGCCGGGGGCTATGCTAACGCGCGCTTAAGCGAAGTTTCGCGAAGACATCGCCGATCGCGCGGGCCGTTGCCGGCGGCGAGGCGTGCGGCATACTGCCGCGCATGGATGCCTTCATCGTGCTGCCGGTCGTGCTCGGGGTCGCGTTCCTCGGTGTCGTCATGCTCGCGACCCACTGGGGCCGCCGCGACGACGCCTCCGGGGAGTAGTCGCGGCACAGGGGGCCCCGACGAGGCCAGGCATGGCCAGGGCCTGCCCGGGGTATTCCGCCTGCGATCATTCGGTGCCGAATGACGCGTCTCGAGGAGCGCGGGTGTGGCCACCACGCTCCTCGCATCCGCCGAGGAGGCCCCGCGATGCGCACGACGACCGCGACGCTGCTCGCGCTGCCACCGCAGCGCGCCCACGTCATCCGCGCCGAGGACTTCGGCGCTGCGGGGCTCGAGGCCGTCGAGTCCCTCGGCCCGTTCACCGAGGTCCAGGCCTGCGGACCGCTCCTGACGATCCACGACAGCACCTTCGAGCCCCACAGTGGCATCGGCCACCATCCGCACCAGCGCATGGAGCGCCTCTTCTACATCCTCGAGGGCGCGGTCGAGCACGACGACGTGCTCAATGGGATCACCGGACACATGGGCACCGGCGACCTCGGCATCCTCACCGAGGGGCGCCGGGGGATGGTCCACTCCGAGCGCAACGACACCGCCGGCCGCGCCCGCTGCTGGATCCTCGTCTACCCCAACGACCCGCTCGAGGCCACGGCGTCGTTCGCCGCCGTGCGCGACGCCGAGGCCCCACGGGTCCGCGAGGCCCCGGGGGCACGGGCCAAGGAGGTCATCAGCCGCGGCAGCGACCGACTCGGCGGGGACGTTCGCGCCTTCGCCGATCTCGAACTCGAGGCCGGTGCGGGCACGACTGTCGACCTCCACGCCGAGGAGGGAGCCGCGCTCTTCGTCGTCGAGGGCAGCGTCGAGGTCGGCGTCGACGCCGACGTGGCCTCCGGCGGTCCGCGCCACACCTTGCTCGCGCCGCCGGCGGCGCGACCGCGCCGCCTCTCCGTGGCGGCCACGAGCGAGGCCCGTGTGCTGCGCGTGGTCGTCGGTCCGGGCTTCGGCCTGCGCCTGGCCTCCTGAGGTCAGGCCCCGAGGCCGACGACCTGTCCGGTCCCGGCGCTGCGCCGGGCGGCGTCGAGGACCTCGAGGGCGGCGACGGCGTCCGCGAGCGGGACGGGCACCGGTCCCGCCCCCGCGAGCGCCGCGACCACGGCGGTGTAGAAGCGGGGGTAGGCGCCACGGGCGGTCGGCACCGTGCCCAGCTGCCCCTCGGTGCCGAAGCGACCCCACTGCTCGGGCGGGGTCTGCCCGAAGCCCTCGTCGAGTGGGGAGGCGCCCGCGCGCAGCGCGTCCTCCTGGCCGTCGAGGTCGGGGGTCGTGTAGCCGGCGGCCGAGCCGAGCACCCGCAGGCGGGGGCCGGGCTGGGCGGCGACCGCGCTCATCCAGAGGTGGGCCCGCAGCCCAGCGGGCCAGCCGAGCGCGACGAAGGCGTCGTCGTCACCGTGGACGCCGGCGCGGCGGACGAGGACCTCGGCGTAGACCGTGCTCGGCGGCCCGAAGAGCACGAGCGCCTGGTCGACGAGGTGGCTGCCGAGGTCGAGGAGGAGCCCGCCGCCCCGGGCCGCCGGCTGCTGCTCGCGCCAGGCACCCGGCCGGGGGGCGGGCCGCCAGCGCTCGAAGCGCGACTCGTAGCGCCAGACCTCGCCGAGCGCGCCGTCGGCGAGCAGGCCCTGCAGGGTGAGGAAGTCCCCGTCGTAGCGGCGGTTGTGGAAGGCGCTGGCCACGACCCCGGCCTCGGCGGCGGCGGCGGCCAGGCGCCGGGCCCCTTCGGCGTCGCTGGCCACCGGCTTGTCGATGACGACGGCGAGCCCGCGCTCGATGGCCGCGAGGCCGTGGGCGACGTGGCGGTCGGTGGGGCTGGCGACGACGACGAGGTCGTGCTGCTCGGCGCGGTCCCAGAGCGCGTCGACGTCGTCGAGGGCGACCGCGTGGGGGTGGGCAGCGGCCAGCCGCGCCCGGCGGGCGGGGTCGCCGGTGACGACGCTGGCGAGCCGGAGCCCCGGTGTCGCGGCGATCAGCGGGGCGTGGAAGACCTCCCCGGCCACGCCGTAGCCGATGAGGGCGACGGCGCGCGTCTCGCTGCCCGGCCGCGCCGCGGCCTCGGCGCCGCGTCCGCCCCGCGCGGGGGCCTGCCCGCTCACGACGCCTGCGGCTCGTGGCGGGCGATGCCGCGGGTGACGGCGTCGATGAGGTAGGGCCGCAGGGCGCCCGGCGGGATGATCGCGTGCACCGAGCCCACCTCCTTGGCCCGCTCGATGGAGTGCACGGCGTCGAACTCCGCGGCGACCTCGCCGATGCGCTCGGCGCGGACCTGCTCGCGCAGCGCGTCGAGCTCGGCCTGCAGCCGTGCGGCCTCTGCCTCGCCGGCGGCCTCCCGGCGGGCGCGCAGGGCGGCGACGCGCTCGTCGCGCTCGGTGCGACGCTTGACCTCGCCGGCGAAGACGACCGCGGCGGCGGGCTGTCCACCGATGACCGAGGCGTGCGAGCCCTCGAGCGCGGCGACCTCGAGGTCGGCGTTGAGCGCGGCGGAGAAGACGACGAAGGCACCGCCGTGGTAGCGGGAGACGACGCAGAAGACCATCGGCCCGTCGAAGTTCACCACCGCGCGGCCGATCTCCGCGCCGAGCTCGAGCTGCCCCTCGCGCAACGACTCCGGGGAGCCGTCGAAGCCCGAGAGGTTCGCGACCACGACGAGGGGGCGGTTGCCGCTCGCGGCGTTGATCGCCCTGGCCGTCTTCTTCGATGACTGGGGGAACAGCGTCCCCGCGGTCCACTGGTCTGGACCATCGGCCGGCAGCAGCCCCCTGCGGCGGATGGGACGCGACTCGAAGCCCAGCAGCGCCACGGCGTGCCCGCCGAGTCGTGCGTCGTAGACCACCGCGGTGTCGGCATCGGCCATGTCGGCCCAGCGCTCGAGCGGCTCGTGGTCGGCGTCGACGACCGCGCGCAGCAGCTGGCGGATGTCGAACGGCTTCTTGCGGCCGGGGTTGGTGTCCTCGTGGAAGATCTCCCCGATGCGCCGGAAGTCGCTGTCGGCGAGCTCGTGGGGGGACGCCCCGACGTCGCGGTCGACAGGATCGGAGGTCGGCAGCGGCCGCGGGAAGCGCTCGCCCGGGGCGACGTAGCTGTGGGCGTAGTGGGCGTAGAGCACCTCGAGGGCGCCGCCGAGGTCGGGGGCCCAGTACTGCGCCTGGCCGTTGGGCCCCATGACGCGGTCGTAGCCGCCGATGCCGAAGTTGTCCTCCGCCGAGACCCCACCGGAGTAGTCGAGCGCCTGCTTGCCGGTGAGCACCATCGTGCTGCCCGGGGTCATGACGAGGATGCCCTTGGTGTGCATGAGCATCGTCGCCTCGGCGTTCCAGTACGGCTGCGCGCCGACGTTGATGCCGGTGACGACGACGTTGATCTCCCCGCCGCCCTGGGTGAACTCGATGATGCGGCGCAGCACCGCGCCGACCCAGTCCATGTTCTCGGTGCCGCTGTCCATCGCGATGCGTGCGCCGGAGGAGACCGCGAACCACTCCACGGGCACGCCGAGCTCCTCGGCCCGGTCGATCGCGGCGACGATCCGGCGGCACTCGGCCTCGGCGACCGAGCCCAGGCCCTTCGTCGGGTCGCCGAGCAGCGCAATGCGCCGCAGGCCCTCGGGGTAGGCCTCGGTGGGTGCGGTGACCTCGGCGACGACGATGCCGGCGCTGTTCTGGCCGTAGGGGCGGTCCACGGCGACGAGGTCGCCGTCGGCGTCGAGGTCGAGCTCGACGAAGGCGCCGTCGGTCTGCGCGCCCGGTGCCCGCACGAGGCGCGGGACGAGCTCGTAGGGGTAGACCGTCCCGCGGCGCTGCGCGCGCTGCATCTTCTCGTGGAGCTCGTCGAGAGGGGCCAGCGGCGCCGTCGGCGGGTCGGTGACCCGCAGGGTCAGCCCCTGCCCCGGCGGACGGTACATCCGCACGACGGCCTCCTGCTCGTCGCCGTCGTGCGTGGCGAGGCGCACGTGGACCATGACCTGCTCGAGGCCGAGCCCCTCGGTCATCGGCGCGAGTTGGCGCACGACCGGGTCGACCTCGGCGATGGGCACGTCGACGGTGGGCCAGACGTGGAGCAGCACCCGGTTCCACTCCGGCCGGCGTTGGGTGGGGTAGGCCGCGCGGGCCTGACGCAGGTCGGCGATGCAGGTCGCGAAGACCCGCTCGATCTCCGGCAGGCTCGTGACCCGACCCGCGGCGTCGCGCACCGGGGTGAGGTCGCGCACCTCGGCCATCGCCATGAGCCGCTCGTCGGCGGGGTTGTCCTTGGCCACGCAGCGGAAGAGGTAGGTGTCGGCGTCGGAGGGCAGCCGTGAGAGGTCGAAGTGCTCGAAGCGCCAGAGGTTGAGCCGACCGGCGATGAGCGGGTGGATGCCGCGCAGGTGCACGCGCTCGCTGAAGCCCTCCCCGTTGCGCCTGAAGGTGAGGTGGTCGCTGCGGATGCTGCCGTCGGGCTCGGTGCTCGTCACCGAGAACGTCACCCGCCGCAGGCGGCAGGATCCCGGCAGGCCGACGAGCTCGCCGGCGAGGTGGGTCGCGAGCTCCTCGGTGGCCGGTGCGCGGTCGGTCCAGGTGACGTAGAGGTCGGCCACGGCGCCGGCGCCGGCGTCCTCGGGCAGGTCGGCGCAGAGCTCCTCGGCGACCTCGAGGGCCGCGTCGAGGTCGGCTTGACTCGTGGCGACCGCGACGACGCGACCGTCGCCACGACCGTCGGCGACGTCGGCGACGACGGCGTCGTGCCCGTCGAGGCTCACCGAGCGCACCGCGGAGATCTCGCGGGTGCGGTAGTAGCGCCGGGTGAGGACCTCGAGCATCGCGTGGAGGTCGCCGACGCCGACCTCGGGGTCCTCGAGCATCCCGAGGACCGGCTGGGGGGCGGCGACGAGCGCGGCGACGCGCTCCTCGCGCTGCGCGTCCTCGGGGGACTCGACGAGGGCGATGAGGTCCTCGCGGATGCGGGCCTCGACCGCGGCGCGCTCGCGCTCGAGGCGCGGCTGGTCGAAGCAGCGGTAGCGCACCCGCCGGGCGAGGTCACCGACGGTGGGGTGACGGACCTGCGTCGCGCGCACGACGTGGTCGAGGAGGTCCTTGAGCGTCTCCCCGCGCGGGTCGTCGGGCGGCAGGGGGTCGGCGGCGAGGCGCTCGAGCAGGCCGAGGACGACCGGCAACTGCGCGGAGGCGCGCTGCTGGGCGAGGTGGATGCGGTAGAGCGCCTCCTCGAGGGCGGGGGAGCGCTCGAGCTCGCCGATCCCGTAGTGGGCGAGGGCGCGGGCGAGCTTGTCCCGGAAGCGGTCGGGCAGCCGCTCGGCGTCGACGTCGAGGGAGCGGAGGTAGGCGTGGAAGTGCTCCCGTGAGGCACGGGCGTCGTCGCGGTCCTCCTCGTCGCCGATCCGACGGTTGCGCGACAGCGAGGTGAGGTCGGCGAAGATCCGCAGCACCTCGAGCATCGCCTCGAGGCGCCCGTCGGTGCCCCCGGCGGCGCCGTGGCCACCCTCGGTGAGCCCGCCGGCGGCGTCGGCACCGTCGAGCTCGCCGACGAGGTCCCGGGCCAGCCTCGCGCTGACGTCGTAGCCGAGGACGAGGCGGCGCATCGCGTCGAGTGCGGCGCGACCGCGGGCCTCGGCGTCAGCGCCGGGTCCGTCGCCGGTGAGCCGGTCGAACGTCACGCGGTCGGTGGCCTGCCCGCCGGCGCTCTCGGCCTCGGGCTCGAGACGCACGACCGGCGCGCCGGCCTCGAGCTGGACGTTGCGACCGACGAGCACCTCGGCGACGTGGCCGGCCACCGGTGCGGTGAGCACGGTCTCCATCTTCATCGACTCGAGCACGGCGACGGTCGCGCCGGCCTCGACGCGGTCGCCCTCGTCGACGGTGACGGTGACGACGAGGCCGGGCCCGGCGGTGCGCACGACGCCTGCGTCGTCCTGGCTGACCCGGTGGGGGACGCCGTCGACCTCCACGAGGCGCTCGGTGCCGTTGGCGATCGACACGACCCGGTGCCGCGCGCCGGCCACGCTGAGCCTGCGCTCGAAGCGCCGCAGCTGCTCGACGTCGGCGGTGGCCTCCCAGCCGTCGACGCCGACGCGGTAGCGGTGCGCGCCGGTGCGCGCGACGTCGAAGCGGTAGGCCAGGCCGGCGTGGCGCAGGTCGACGGTGCGGCCGACCTCCGTCGAGGCCTCGGGGCGACCCCGTGCCGCGGAGGTGAAGAAGCGGCTGCGCTCGAGCGCTGCCTCGGCGTCGAAGGCCTCGATCGCCGCGGCGAGCAGGGCGAGGTCGGGGCGGGTGGCGTAGGCGTAGTCGCCGTCGGCGGCGAGGCGGTCGAGCCACCGGGTGTCGCAGCGGCCGGCGACGACGTCGGGATGGCCCACGAGCTCCCGCAGAAACGCGCGGTTGGTCGTCCCACCGTCGATGAGCACCGTCGTCTGGCCGAGCGCGCGACCCACGCGGGACAGCGCCTCGTCGCGGTCGCGACCCCAGGCCAGGACCTTGGCGATCATCGAGTCGTAGGCCGCGGGGATGACGTCGCCCTCGGCGACGCCGGTGTCGACGCGGACCCCGGGGCCGGCTGGCAGGGAGAGGACCTCGAGGGTGCCTGGCGCTGGGCTGAAGCCGCGCTCGGGGTCCTCGGCGTTGAGGCGGACCTCGACGGCGTGGCCGCGCGCTGGTGGCGGGGAGCCCTCGAGGCTCGCGCCGCCGGCCAGGTGCAGCTGGAGCTTGACGATGTCGAGGCCGGTCACGAGCTCGGTGACGGGGTGCTCGACCTGCAGGCGCGTGTTGACCTCGAGGAAGGCGAAGGCCTGCTCCGCCGGGTCGTAGAGGAACTCGACGGTCCCCGCGCCCTGGTAGCCGGCGAGGCGGGCGAGCTCGGCGGCGGAGGCCTTGAGCTCGTCCTCCTGGGCCGGCGACAGGGCCGGTGACGACGACTCCTCGAGCACCTTCTGGTTGCGGCGCTGCACCGAGCAGTCGCGCACGCCGACGGCCCACACGCCCTCGCCGCCGTCGGCCACGATCTGCACCTCGACGTGGTGGGCGCCGGTGACGAGGCGCTCCATGAACACCGTGGGGTTGCCGAACGAGCGCCGGGCCTCGTCGCGGGCGCGCTCGAAGGCGACGTCGAGCTCGGCCTCGTCGTGGACGACCCTGATGCCGCGGCCGCCGCCTCCGGCGGTCGCCTTGATCGCGAGGGGCAGGCCGATGCGGGAGGCGTGGCGGCGGGCCTGCTCGACGTCCTCGACCGCCCCGCCGCTCCACGGGGCCACCGGCACGCCGGCCTTCTCGGCGAGCAGCTTCGCCTCGATCTTGTCGCCGAGGCGACGCATGACCTCGCCGGAGGGCCCGATGAAGGTGATGCCGTTGCGCGCGCAGAGATCGGCGAACTCGGCGTCCTCGGCGACGAAGCCCCAGCCCACCCAGGCGGCGTCGGCGCGCCCGGCGCGCAGGGCGCGCTCGAGCTCGACGTGGTCGAGGTAGGGGTTGACCTCGGCGGCGGGCTCGCCTGGCCCTGGGCCGATGCGCACGGCCTCGTCGGCCTCGCGCACGAACATCGCCGCGCGCTCGTCCTCGGTGTGCAGGGCGATCGTCGTGCGCCCGAGCGGCTGCTCGTCCTCGAGCTCGCGCACGGCGTGGATGAGCCGCATCGCAGGCTCGCCGCGGTTGACGATGGCGATGCGCCGTGGCTCGCGCGGCGTCATGGCGTGACGGGCAGACCCGAGGCGCGTCGGGCCGTGGTCTGGGCGTGCTGACGGACGGTCGGACGATGGGAGCGCACGGTGGTCGTGCTCCTTCCTCGCATGCGCGGCTGCGGTCCCGGCAACCTACTGCAGCCGACCTCCTGGCTCCACCCCGCACGCGGCGACTCGCCCGGCAGTGCCGGGGGTTGCGGACGCCGTCGGGCCCGGTGGCGGCGGGTCTTGGGCTGCGCGGCGGCCGCGCCGGACCCCGCGACGGGGCCGCGCCGGACCCCGCTGCGGTCGTGCGGGGCCCCGCGGCGGTCGTGCCGGGCCCCGCGGCGGTCGTGCCGGGCCCCGCGGCGGCCAGTGGCGGATGTGGGCGTTGTGGGCGCACTCTGTCGCCACTCGCCGCTACGGGGCCGCAGGGCCGCAGCCGCCGGCGCCTGCCAGGGGCCGCGTCAGCGGCGAGCGGTCTGCCCTCCGTGCGCGGCCGCGACGGCGCCCCCACCGCGGTTCCAGAGGTACTCGCGCCAGGCGAGCGCGACGAGCACGGCGGTGGTCGCGACCGCGGCGACCGCGCCGATCACCGGCCGATCGGGGACCTGCTCGACGCGGATGGCCACGAGGGCCCAGGTGGCCGCTACGGGGAAGCCCGGCTCGGGCGGTCCCGCCGCGGTGACCGCCGTGGCGATCGCACCCGCGGCGACGACGGCGAGCAGCGCCCAGACCTGGGTCGGTAGGACGAGATCGGTGACGCCTTCGGCGAGCAGCGTCGTCGAGAAGCCCGCCGCGGTCGCGATGGTGGCCCAGCCGAGGTAGAGCCCCACGGTGGTGAGGACGACCCAGCGCTCGGAGCGCGAGCCCGGCCGTCCCCGGCGGGCCAGGCCGGCGTAGCCGACGGCCAGTGCGGCGGTGAGCCCGACGATGATCGCCTGGGCGAGGACGAAGGCTTCCTGCTGAAAGGCGATGATCCAGAGGCCGTTGAGCGCGAAGGCCACCGCGAGGGGGATCCGCAGTCCGGCGAGCGCGGGATCGTCCCGCTGTGAGGCACGCGCCTGGTAGCCCGCGAGGACGAGGCTCGCGAGGTAGACGAGGCCCCAGATCGAGAACGCGTAGCCCGCCGGGTCGATCCATGAGTCGTAGCGGTCGGAGATCGTGCCGACGTCGTCGCCGGGCAGGAGACCTGACTGGCTCAGTCCGGCAGCGGCGATCTGCCAGACCGCGAGGGCCACCACGAGCCAGCGCAACGATCCGCTCTTGCGCATCCTCACTCCTCAGCAGCCGGTTCGGCGTGTCGGGCCGGCCCGCGCGGTCACCGCGGTCGGGGCGTCCGGCCCGCGCGGTCACCGCGGTCGGGGCGTCCGGCCCGCGCGGTCACCGCGGTCGGGGCGTCCGGGCCGCGCGGTCGCCGCGGTCGGGGCGTCCGGCCCGCGCGGTCGCCGCGGTCGGGGCGTGCAGTCCATGAGCCGATCCTGCCCGCGGGGTAGCCCCGTGTATCGCCGTGAAAAACTGAAACATTGACAGTGAAGGGTGTAAGAGTCCAGAGTGGGGACATGACGACGAACCCCGCATCCGGATCGACACCCGTGCACGACGACCCCGCCACCGAGGCAGGCGCCATGGCGCGAGCCGAGGCAGCCGCACCGGAGATCGGCGAGGCCGCCGCAACGGTGGCAGATGGGCAGGCCGGCGAGGCCGCCGCGGCCTCGGCCGAGGAACCGCGCTACACCCTCGATGAGCTCGCGAGGCTCTCGGGGCTGCCGGCGCGCACGATCCGCCACTACCAGTCCGAGAAGCTCCTGCCTGCGCCCGATCGTGAGGGGCGCACCGCGCGCTACCGCGACGCCCACCTGGAACGGCTCGGTCTCATCGGGCGACTGCAGGACCGGGGCTTGAGCCTCAAGGCCATCCGCGACGTCCTCCGCCGCGTCGACAAGGGCAAGCTCGACCTCGAGGACTGGCTCGGCATCGGCGAGCAGCTCGAGCGCCCCTGGACCGAGGACCGCCCGCAGCTGCTCGATGAGGACGAGCTCGCCGAGCGGCTCGCAGGCCACCGCCCAGGGCTGACCGCCGAGCTCGTCGAGCACGGCCTGCTGCAGGCCAACGACACCCTGCCGCCGACCTACCTCGTGACCTCGCCGGGCCTGCTCGACGTCGCCCTGCGGCTCGAGTCCGCCGGCGTCGACGTCACGACCTTCGCGGGGGCCCTCGAGCGGATGCGCAAGCACGTCCGCAAGGCCGCCCAGGACGTCGTCGAGCATGTCATCGACCGCGCGGGACAGGGCTTCGGCCAGGAGCCCGAGCAGGTCACCGAGGCCCTGGCCGCCCTGCCCGAGCCGACCCTCGACGCGGTGCGGCTCGTCTTCACCCGGGAGATGGAGCGGGCGCTGCGCTCGAGCACCGAGCAGCTCGGCACCGTCCTCGGCAAGCGTCGCTCCGAGCGGGACGACGCGTGAGCGGCAGCACCGAGACCCGGCAGCGCGGCGCCGCGGCCGCGGCGCGGGCGACCGGCGCGTCGCCCGCACCGCGCGGCCGGCCGTTGCTGCGGGGCAAGCTCCACGAGGTCGGCTTCTGGATGAGCCTCGTGGCCGGCCCGGTGCTCGTCGGGCTCGCGCCCTCGGGCACCGGCCGGATCGCCACCGCCGTCTACGCGCTCACCCTCTCGGGGCTGCTCGGCGTCAGCGCGCTCTACCACCGGGTGACCTGGCAGCCGGCACAGCGCGCGGTCATGCGACGGCTCGACCACGCGATGATCTTCCTGCTCATCGCCGGGACCTACACCCCGATCGCCCTCGTCCTGCCAGCGGGGCGCGGCCTCGCCCTGCTCGTCGTCGTCTGGATGGGGGCGCTGGCCGGGGTCGGCTTCCAGGTCGCCTGGCCGACCGCGCCCCGGATGCTGCAGGCCGCGGTCTACATCGTCCTGGGCTGGACCGCCGTCGCGGTGCTGCCCGATCTCGCCCGCGCCCTCGGCGTCGGGGGACTCGCGCTCATCGTCGCCGGTGGGGTGCTCTACAGCCTCGGCGCGGTCGTCTACGCGCGTCGCCGCCCCGATCCCGTGCCCGCGGTGTTCGGCTACCACGAGGTGTTCCACGCGCTCGTCCTCGCCGCGGCGCTGTGCCACCTCGCCGCGGTCGCCGGCACCGTGCTCCCGCAGCTGTAGCCCCCGGGCGCCGGCCGGGCGTCGCGGGAGCTCAGACGAGGCGGGTCTCGACCTCGACAGCGCCGGGCTCGGCGACCCCGCGCAGCAGGAGCGCCGAGACCGCCACGAGCGCGGCCGCGGCGAGCCCGCTCGCGGCGATGCCGCCGAGGTCGTAGAGCGGGGGGCCGAGCAGGGCGCCGCCGCCACGTGCGAGCGCCATCGTCGAGACCATGAGCGAGAGGAGGCGGTCGCGGGACTCCGCGGCGAGCTCGCTGACGAGCGGGATCGTCGCGACGATCGTGACCTCGAAGCCGACGAACCACACGACGACAGCGACGATGGCCGCGGCAAGCGAGCCACCGACCGCGCCGAGGCTCGCGTAGGCGAGGCCGCTCGCGACCAGGCCGAGCAGGATCGTGCGCTTGGCGCCGAGGCGGTCGGCGAAGGCCGCAACACCACCCTCGCCGGTGAGCTCGCTCGCGACGACGATGATCGTGAAGAGCCCGATCGCGGTGACCGAGAGGCCGAGGTCGTCCTCGAGCCATGCGCCGTAGACGACGAACATGAGCTCGGCGGCCACGGTGTAAACGAAGACGACCGCGAGCACGCGCACCCGCTCGCGACTGAGCCGCAGCGGCCGCCGCGTGCGCTGCGCCGGGCGGTCGGGCAGCAGCAGCAGGCGCACCGCGACGAGCCCGACGAGCGCGAGCGCGGCGACGACGGCGAAGGCGCTCTGCCAGCCGAAGCGGGGGATGAGCGCTCCGGCCAGCGGAACCGTCGCCAGCAGCGACAGGGCCCACGTCAGCTCGGTGATGCCGATGATCCGGCCGCGCTGGCGGTAGGGCACGCGCTCGCCGAACCACCCCTGCATCGGCACGTCGAAGGCCGGCTTGGCCGCACCGGCGAGGACGAACCCGAGGGCGGCGAGGCCGACGAGGGCCGAGGAGCCGGCCGGGCCGGCGCTGGGCGCGACGATGATGAGCCCCGAGCCGGCCAGCGCGAAGCCGAGCCCGGTGAGCATGAGGCTGCGACGGCCGAGGGACTCCGCGGCGCGGGCCACGAGTGGGGCCCCCACGGCCACGAACGAGCGCAGGGCGACGAGCGCGGAGACCACCGCGAGGGACACCCCGAGGCCGCGGGCGATCTCGGGCAGGAACGGGTAGACGACGCGGATGCCGCCGTTGATCGCGAGGCGGGCGAGGAGCACGGCGACGAGGGCGGCGACGACGTCGCGCGTTAGGCGCGGCGTCCCCCTCATCGCACGGTGCCCCGGGGCACGACGCAGGCCACGCCGGTAGGCGTCGCCCGGGGGTCTGGCTCGACCACGCCGGCGACGAGGGCTGCTGCGGCCACGCTCCCTCCCCACTCGATGGCGACGAGCGGGGGATGCTGCCCGATCGCACGGGGGCTGTCGAGCGGCCGGCGCCTCGTCGCTGCTGCGGGTGTGGGCTGCTAGCGTCCCCCGCCATCGGCGGCAGGTCAGGGTGAGCCGTGGCGGGGACGACGTTGGGTGCGGCGGGCACGGTGCCCGGTGCGCGCCCGTGGGGTGGGCCCAGCGCGGGCGCCGTCGGGACGGCTGGGCGATGACCGTCGTCGAGTCGGGTCCCGTGCCGCCACTGCGCCACCTCGACCCCCGCACGCGCGCGGGGCTCGCGCGCCGTTCGGCGGGGGCGCTGGCCTCCCTCCTCACCGCCTGGCTCAGCGTCGTGGCCTTCACCGCCGAGGGCGCGACCCTGCCGCTGCTGTGGCTGCCCGCCGGGGTGGCCTTCGTCATGCTGCTCTACGACGGTGCCCGTGCCGCGCCCTTCGTGGCCGTCGCGAGCCTCGCTGCCCAGGC
>JAWOAS010000149.1:0-5355 GCA_046498405.1 Egibacteraceae bacterium | reverse complement strand
CGAGTCGATCGTGACCTCCTTGCCGAGCCGGACGTCAACGTCGAGCTCGTCGAGCTCGGTGGCCCACCAGTCGACGAGGGCGCCGAGCTCGCGCTTGAAGTCGGGACGGGAGGCGGGGCGGATCACGCCGCCGAGCGCCTCGTCGCGCTCGCACAGCGTCACCTCGTGGCCACGGGTCGCCGCCACGCGGGCGGCCTCGAGACCGGCGGGGCCACCGCCGACGACGAGGACGCGCCGTGGCGTCGCTGCCGGCGTCGCGCTCGCGTCGCCCAGCCGCCCGACCGCCGGGTTGACCGCGCACCCGGTGTGCGAGCCGATGAGGTGCCCGCCGATGCACATCTGGTTGCAGCGGATGCACGGACGCAGGCGCTCACGCGCCCGAGCGGCGAGCTTCTCGCCCCAGGCGGGGTCGGCGATGAGGCCCCGGCCGATCGCGGCGAAGTCGGCGACCCCCTCGGCGAGGACGGCCTCGGCGTCCCCGGGGGTGAGGTTGCCGACGGCGACGACCGGCACGTCGACGACTTGACGCGCGGCCTCGGCGGCCGAGACCATCGGTGCGTCGCCGAGGTAGTAGGGGGGGAAGACGTAGTCCATCGCCTCGTAGCTGCCGAGGTCGGGCTCGAGGACGTCGATGCCCGCCTCGACGAGCCGCCGGGCGATCGCCTGGCCGTCCTCGAGGGTGCGCCCGCCGTCGAAGCCGTGGGCCATCGACAGCCGGAAGCTGACCGGCACGTCGGGGCCGACGGCCTCGCGGACCGCGGCGATGACCTCGACCGGCAGGCGCATGCGGGCCTCGAGGTCGCCGCCGTAGGCGTCCTCGCGCTCGTTCCACACCGCGCTCATGAACTGGTCGATGAGGTAGCCGGTGTGGCCGTGGAGGTCGATGGCGCGGTGAGCTGCACGGCGAGCTTGGCCCCTCCGGCGTGCACGGCCTCGGCCAGGCGCTGCATCGCGGGGATGTGGTCGTCGGACGTCGCGCGCGGCAGTCCAGGGGTCAGCGGGTCGAGGTCGTCGTCGACGCCGACGATGCCGGTCATGACCAGGCCGGTGCCGCCGCGGGCGCGCTCGGCGTACTACTCGATCTCCATCGCCGAGAAGGAGTCGTCGGGGTCGGACATCCCCGTGCCCATCGGGGGCATGACGAGGCGGTTGCGGACCTCCTTGGGTCCCAGCGGCCCGGGCTCAGCAGGTGTGCGAATCCTTCGGCCATCGTGCCCTCGTGCCCTCTTGTGCTCGGTCGCCGCACGGCGCCGTCGTCGACCCGCTCAGGGCGTCGTTCCGGACCGTACACGTCCGACCCTCTCGTGCTCCAATGGCCAGCCCTCGACGACCGCCTCGAGGAAGGCCTCGGGCGACTCCTCGTGGGGGACGTGGCCAGTGCGCTCGAGCACGGTGAGGGTCGCCCCGTCGACGAGGCTGGCGAGCTCGACGGTGTCGGCGGTCGGCACGACGCGGTCGTCGTCGCCGGTGACGAGCAGGACCGGTGCCGCCAGTGCTGAGGGCTCCTCGGCCACGCGCAGGGTCGTGGGCGCCCGCACGAGGCGCCACAGGCCCTCCTCCCAGCCGGCGACCTGCTGGGGCTCGTCGTAGGCCCGGCGCTGCTCGGCGGTCAGCCGCGCGGGATCGTGCCAGCTCGCCTCGAGCAGCCGCTGCGAGCCGCGGGCGGCCGCGCGCGCCAGCCACGGGCCAGCCCGGTCGACGGGCGGGAAGGCCAGCAGCGGGCGCAGCCATCCGGGCGTGCCACCCTCGGTGAGCACCGCTGGGGCCACGAGGACGAGCCCGTCGACCCCGCCGGGATCGCGCAGCGCGTACTCGGCGGCCAGCGCCCCGCCCGCGGAGTGCCCGAGCAGGACGACCTCACGGGTGGGATCCCCGCCACGGTAGGCCTCGACGACCTCGCCGAGCAGGGCGAGCTGCCCCTCGGTGCCGTAGGCGTCGACCTCCCCGCCGCCGGCCGGGCGCTCGGTGAACCCGAACGGCGGGCGGTCGTAGGCGACGACCTCCCCGAGCACGGCGAGTTCGTCGAGGGCGCTCCGCCACGTCGCGGTGCTCGCCCCGAAGCCGTGGAGGACGACGAGCAGCGGCGGCGAGCCGTCGGTGGGCCGCGCGCCGCGGAACGCCTCGCGCTCGACGTGGACCTCGAGACCGCCGAGCTGCCGGAAGGTCGGCGCCTCACCGAGGGAGCGTGCCGCGGCCACCTCGCGGCTCGAGGGGCCCGAGGAGGAGAACGGCACGAGGTAGGGCAGGGCGAGGAGCACGATGAGCCCGGCCAGCGCACCCCAGCCGAGCGTCCGCAGGGGCCGACGACGGCCCTGCCCTTTGGCAGGCGAGGACGTCACGGTCGACCCCACGGCCGTCGCTGCGCCGCGCTCCACCGGGCTCAGCCAAGGACGAGGGACAGCGCGAGCGCGCCCTGCGCGAGGTGGTACGCCGCCGTGGCCACGATGTCGAAGGCGCGGACGCTGCCGACGAAGCGCGCGTGCAGCAGCAGCAGATCCGAGCCCCAGAACAGCGCCGCCCCGACCACGGCGAGCCAGCCGCCGGCGAGCACGGCACCGACGAGGAGCGAGCCCAGGACGACGAGGTAGGCCACGATCACCGCGACGCCGCGGCCTCCGCCCTCGCGGTGGACCGCCGGCAGGAGCGAGCGTCCGATCACGGCCGTGGCCACGAGGAGCACGGCGATGAGGGTGGCCCCGCCCGGCTCGGCCTGGCGCACCGCGAAGCCACCGAGATAGGCGAGGTGACCGAGGCCGAAGAGCAGGGCGCCGATGCGCAGCCAGCGCGGACCGCGGCGCAGCAGCGCGACGTCGCCGGCCAGGCCGAGCACGAGCCCGGCCACGACGAAGGGGACCTGCGCGGCGACGACCGGCTCGACGGTCAGCGCCACGCCGACGAGGAGCACCGGCACCGCGGGCTTGAGCACCCGCCTTACGGGGCTGCGGCGTGCCTTCGCCACCCAGTCGGCGACGGCGACGACGCCGGCGGCCGCGAGCAGCGCTGCCGCGACGGTCGTCATGCCGAGAGGCTAGCAAGGCGGGATGGCGCCGTGCGTCGACGAGGGGAGGCCCGGCGTCTCGTGCAGCACCGTGCTCGGACTGGCCGGCGCGCCCGCTCGCGAGGCCATCGGCGATCGGCCCTTGACCGCGGCGGGCCACGCGGTCACATTGTCACGGTGATAGTCACACCAACGATCACACCGAACGATCGAGAGCCGGATGGGTGAGCACGGACCGTTGCAGGACCTGCGCCGGGACGCGGAGGTCGACGTCGTCACCGACGCGAGGCTCCTGGTCTCCTACGACCACGACTGGTGGCCGCTGGCCGCCAAGCGCTCCCGCCTCGGGCAGCCGATGGGGCATCCCGACGCCTTCGCCCAGCCCACGAGCGCCGAGCAGGTCGCCGACCTCCTTCGCCACGCCCGCGAGCACCGCGTGCCGCTCATCCCGTGGGGCCTGGGCTCCTCGGTGGTGGGCGCGCCGTTGGCCACCGAGGGCGGGATCGTCTGCGACCTCTCCCGGCTGACCGGCATCACCGCACTGTCGGCCGAGGATCTCCTCGTCAGCGTGCGCGCCGGCACGATGGGCGCCGACCTCGAGGCCGAGCTCAACGCCGCCGGGCTGACCCTCGGGCACTCCCCGCAGTCGCTGGACCGCTCGACGGTCGGCGGCTGGGTCGCCACCCGCGCCACGGGGCAGTTCTCCTCCCGCTACGGCGGCATCGAGGACCTCCTCGTGGCCGTCGAGGTCGCCCTGCCCGAGCACGGCCTCGTGCGCACCCCCATCGCCGCCAGGCCCGCCCTCGGCCCCGACCTCGCCGGGCTCCTCGTCGGCGCGGAGGGGACCCTCGGCATCGTCACCGAGGTCACCCTGCGCCTCAGCCCGCTGCCCACCGAGCAGCACCTCGAGTCGCTCGCCTTCGACGAGGTCGAGCCCATGGTCGCCACGATGCGCGAGATCATGGCGGCCGGGCTGCGCCCGTTCCTCATCCGCGGCTACGACCACGCCGAGACCGCCCATCTGAGCCACGGCGCCGTCGAGGGCTGCGCGCTGCTGCTCGGCACCCAGGGCACCCTCGCCGACCCGGTGCGCGCCGAGCACGAGGCGACGCTGGCGATCGCCGAGGCCCACGGCGGCAAGCGGCTCGGCAGCGCCCTGGCCGAGGGCTGGATGGCGCGGCGCTTCGACGTCTCGACGATCGAGGCGCTCGTCGAGGAGCCGGGCGGCTACGCCGAGACGATCGAGGTCGCGGCCCTGTGGTCGGGCATCGTCGAGCTGCACGAGGAGCTCACCAAGGCGCTGGCGCCCCACGCCGACGAGGTCCTCGGGCACTTCTCCCACGCCTACCCACAGGGCACCTCGCTCTACGTCATCATGCTCGGCCGTGCCGACGACGACCCCTCCGCGGTGCGCCGCATCGAGGCCTTCTGGGAGGTGGCGATGGAGGTCTGCGAGCGCCAGGGCGCCGCGCCCCTGCACCACCACGGCATCGGCCTGGCCCGCCACCGCTGGCTGCCTGCCGCGCTCGGCGACGCCGCCGCGCCACTCGCCGCGATCACCCGTGCCCTCGACCCCGAGCGGGTCTGCAACCCCGGCAAGCTCACCGATCCGCCTTCACCCCACTGAAAGGGAGGCGCACCATGGCGGCC
Source organism: Egibacteraceae bacterium (assembly GCA_046498405.1). GTDB lineage: Bacteria > Actinomycetota > Nitriliruptoria > Euzebyales > Egibacteraceae > T1Sed10-49. The sequence continues at coordinate 707 of JAWOAS010000149.1, read as the reverse complement.
CCGATCCTCGTCATCGACGAAGGCACCACCGGCACACGCGCGCTCGTCATCGACGACCGCAGCCGGATCCTCGGACAGTCCTACCGCGAGTTCGCCCAGCACCATCCCGCACCCGACCGCGTCGAGCACGACGCCGAGGAGATCTGGCAGGCCACGCTGGCCTGCATCGGCGACGCGCTCGACGCCGCCGGCCTCACCGCCGACGGCGTCGCCGCGGTGGGCATCACCAACCAACGCGCCACGACGGTGGTGTGGGACCGCGAGACCGGGGACCCGATCACCAGGGCGATCGTCTGGCAGGACACCCGGACCTCCGGGCGGGTCGAGGAGCTGCGGGACAGCTGGGGGGCCAAGGCCTACGAGCACATCGGCCTCGTCCTCGCCTCGGTGTACTCCTCGCTGTCGCTGGAGTGGATCCTCGAGCACGTCGAGGGGGCCCGCGAGCGCGCCGAGGCCGGCGAGCTGGCCTTCGGCACGATGGACTCCTGGCTCATCCACCGCCTCACCGGCGGCCGCGTGCACGCCATCGGCGCCTCGAACGCCTCGGTGACCGGCAGCTACGACCTCACCCGCGGCGAGTGGTACGGCGAGTGGCTGGCCCACCTCGGCGTGCCCGTGGCGATGTTCCCCGGCCGATGACAGAAACCCTCAAGGTCAGCGGCCTGTCGGTCAGCTACGCCACACGGCAAGGCAGCCTGCAGGCGCTG
>JAWOAS010000128.1:0-6642 GCA_046498405.1 Egibacteraceae bacterium | reverse complement strand
CCTCGAGCAGCCCCGCCAGCGACAACGCACCACCGAACCCCGCCGCCGCACCCGCGCCTGCGCCGCCGTCGGTGGTCGAGCCGGGGTCGCCGGCGCCGTCGCCGGCGGTGGTGTAGCCGGCGGGCTCCTCGGCGGCGAGCGTCGCGATCGTGGCGGTGGTCGTAACGCTGGACCCTCCGGGCTGCACCGCCGTGGTGTAGCCGGCCGGCTCCTCGGCGGCGAGGGCGATGGCAGCGGCGGGCGTGGGGAGGCGCTGGCAGCCGTGGGGGCTGGGGCGGGGCCGTCGCCGCTGCGTTGTCGAATACATGTTCGAAGTATGCCCCGTGCGACGACCCCTGTCAAGGCTTCCCACAGGTTTTCCTGACTTTCTTGGCCGAGTTGCCCGGCGGCCGCCCCGGGGCGGCCCCGCCGCGGCCGCGGACGCGCCGCCGACCCGGCCTCATCGCTCCCCGCCGGGGCAGCCCGAGTCGCGGCACTGAGCCGGCGGGGCACCTCCGCAGGCCGCCGGCGTCAGCCTTCAACGCTGCGACTGCCGTAGCGGTCTACTACCCCTGCTGCGCCGCCCGCCAGCGCTGCAGGTCCGCCCACCAGCGCCGCCGTGCCTCCTCGGCGGCCTCGGCGCGGCGGCGTCCCTCGGCGAGGTCGTCGCCGAGGTCGGCGAGGTCGCCGGCGAGCAGCCGGCGCAGGCGCCGGAGCTCGTCGAGCGCGGCCTCGAGATCGCGGTCGAAGCGCTGCCGGGCCAGGCCCTCGAAGCCGGGCCGCACCGCGGCGGCGGCGTCCTCGTGGCGACCGACGGTGAGGTCGATCTCGTCGATGAGTGCGCTGATGGCGTCCATCGCCGCCGAGGCCTCGGCGACGGGGAAGCGGAAGAGGGGCGGCTCGGCCCCGGGATGGGTGAAGCGGCGACCCACCGCGCCCTACCGGAAGGCGATCGAGCGGTCCGCGGCCTCGAGCTGCTCGGCGAAGGTCCTCGAGGCCGTCGCGAGCTCCTGGTAGCTCGCGTCGACGTCGGCCATGACGCCGCCGAACTCCCCCTGGACCTGCGCGACGAACTCCTCGGCGCGGGCGAGCATGAAGGCCTTGTAGGCGTCGACGTCGGCGAGCGCGGCGGCGAGGACGCGGTCGACCTCACCCGACAGCCGCGCCTCTGCGGCGTCGGCGGCCACCCGGCTCTGACCCTCCCAGTCGGTGGCCCCGAGCCGCTCCTTGGCCTGGTTGATGCGCGTGCGCAGCTCGTCGGCCACACCGGTCACGTGGGTCCGCAGCGTCGTCGTCGCGGCCTCGAGCTCGCCCTCCATGCGCGCGGCCACAGCCGTGGCCTCCTCGCTCGCGGCGGTGGCCGCGCTGCCGGTGTCGGTCATGACCCCGGCGGTGCGGCCGATGTCCTCGAGGTTGCCGCCGATCCGTGCGCTCATCGTCTCCTCCTTCCCGCCGCGGCGCGGCGGTCGCGTCGTGCCCGGCCGCCTACGGCACGGGCGCCCTGCCCCGGCCACGGTGCCCCACCGGCGCGCGGCCGCGGCGCATCGACCCAGCCGCCCTGTGGACGGCCGCGCCCGGCCTCCAGCCGCCGGGCCGGCGGTCAGCCCGCCTGCGGCAGCGCGACCTGGACGAGGTCGGCCTGGCCGTCGACGACGAGGAACCCGCGCCCCGGCGAGAGCGGCAGCGCGGTGCGTCGCGGCAGGCGCACCCCGAGGAGGTCGCCGTCGGCGGTGAGGTCGGGGCGCAGCAGGAGCCCACAACGGCCCGCGCGCAGCTCCCGCGTCCAGTGGTGGTAGGCCCGGCGGAGGTCCTCGCAGCGCCCGCCGGCCACGAGGTGCAGCCCCGGGCGGGCGTGCCGCGCGAGCGCGGCGAGGGCGGGATGCTCGACGGTGGTCGCGTCGTCGACGAGGACGACCCAACGGCGGGAATCGCCCGCTGCGGCGGCGAGGACGCCGGCGAGGTCCTCCGCCCGCCCGGCGGCGTCGAGGGCGCGGCACCCGCGCAGCGGTGAGCGCTCCTCGGACACCCCGACGAGCACGAGGTCGGCCGCGCCCGCGCGCAGCCGCTCGGCGAGGGCCCGCAGCGCGCTCGACACCCCGCTGCGCGGCGGACCGGCCACGAGCGCGTGGGCGCCGGGCCCCAGGACGAGCCGCGCGGGCGCGAGGTCGTCGTCGCGCAGCCCCACCGCGAGGTCGAGCCCGGCGGAGAGGTCGCCCTCGGCGGGCACCGCCTCGGCCGGCAGCCGCTCGGGCAGCACGTCGACGGGGGCGGGACCGCCAGCGACCGCCGGCAGGGTCGCGGCGAGCGCGGCGAGGTCACCGGGATCGGCGACGTGGGCGACGAGCCCGTCGCTGGCGCGCACGAGCCGGCCCGGCGGCAGCTCGGGCACCTCGCGGGGTCGCAGCCCCGCGGCGGCGTACTCCCCCGGGTCGGGCAGCCGCAGCAGGAGCCGCTCACCGACGAGCGGGGCCAGCCGGGAGGGCAGCGCGCCGGGCCGGTCGGCGGCCAGGGCGAGGACGACCCCGACGGCGGGGCCGTCGGCGAGCACGCGGCGCAGGTCCTCGCCGGCGTCGGCGAGCTCGGGGGCCTCGAGGGCGTCGAGGAGCGCCCCGAGGCCGTCGACGAGGCCGACGACGAGGGGCAGCCCCGCCCCACCGCCCTGCCGTGCGCGCCGCCGGGCGACCTCGGCCCGCAGCCGTCGCACGACCCGCCGCTGGCGCTCGGGCTCCGCAGCCGAGGCCAGCGCACCGCAGTGCGGCAGGGCCTCGAGCCCCCGCAGCGCCCCACCGCCGGCGTCGAGGCCGTAGAGGTGCAGCGCCGAGGGCTCGTGCGAGCGGGCCAGGGCCGCCGCGATCGACCGCAGCGCCGTCGACGTGCCGCTGCCGACCATGCCGAGGATCGCGAGGTGGCCGTCGTCGAGGCGCCAGCCGACCCCGACGCGCCGCTGGCGGTCGGGGTCATCGCCGAGGGCGAAGACGACCTCGCGGTCGTCGTCGGCGGCTGCGAGGTCCTCGGGCCCGATGCGCTCGGGCAGCATCTCGAGCCACGGCCGCCGCCGCGGCAGCAGGCCCTCGGCGCGCGCCGCGGCGGCCGCGGCCTCGACGAGGTCGTCGATCTCGCGCGGGCCCCCGCCGGGCTCGGCGGGGTCGCCGGGGTCGCCGCTGGCGGCCCCCGCCGACGGCCGCGGTCGCAGCCGCACCGGCGTCCCGGACTCCCCGGCGGCGGGCAGGCTCACCGTCGCGGTCTGCAGCGTGACGACCTCCCCGGGTCCCAGGCGGGCGCAGGCGCGACCGGGCAGGTCCCGCGGCAGGTCGGCGGCCTCGGGCGTGCCGACGACGTCGACGGCGTCCTGGGCGTCCTGGACCCGCAGGGCGATCCGCAGGTTGGTGTTGGCCTTGATCGTCGCGCTGATCGATCCCGAGGGCCGCTGGGTGGCGAGCACGAGGTGGACCCCGAGGCTGCGGCCGCGCTGGGCGATGCCGACGAGCGCGCCGAGGAAGTCGGGCAGCTCGGCGGCGAGGGTCGCGAACTCGTCGACGACGACGAGCAGGCGCGGCAGCGGCCCCTCGGGCGAGCCGGCCGCCCGGTAGGCCCGCAGGTCCTCGCAGCCGGCGGCGCGCAGGAGCGTCTCGCGCTGGCGCAGCTCGGCCTCGAGGCTGCGCAGCGCGCGCTCGGCGAGGTGGCCGTCGAGGTCGGTGACGAGCCCGACGACGTGGGGTAGCCGGGCGCAGGCATCGAAGGCGCTGCCGCCCTTGTAGTCGATGAGCACGGCCACGAGGTGGTCAGGGCTCGAGCCGGCCGCCAGCCCGGCCAGCAGGGTGCGCAGCAGCTCGGACTTGCCCGCCCCGGTCGTCCCCCCGACGAGGGCGTGGGGCCCGTCGGCGACGAGGTCGACGACCACCGGCCCCTCGCGGGCGAGCCCGAGCGGCACCGCCGGGGCCGGGTCCTCGCCAGCGGCGCGCCAGCGCGCGGCGAGCCGTCCGGCCAGCGGGCCGTCCCCGTCGAGGTCGAGCAGCCCACCGAGCCGGACCCGCGCGGGCAGCCCGCCACCGGCGGGGACGTGCTCGGGGTCCTCGAAGCCGGCGAGGGCACGGGCCAGACCGCGGGCCAGCGGCTCGACGAGCCCGTCGACGACGACGTCGTCGACGCCCGAGCCGGTCCTCGGGCGGCAGAGCCGGGCCAGCCCCCCGTCGCCGGTGACCTCGAGCACCGTCGAGGTCACCGCCGGCAGCGCGTCGGCGGTGGGGGCCAGGACGATGCCCGCCACCGGGCCGGCGGCCCCGGCGAGGACGCCGCGCAGCGCGCTGCCGCGGCCAGTGAGCAGGGCAGGGTCGTCGACGACGACGAGTCGGGTGCGCGACGGGCCGGCCCGAGCGGCCGGCGACGCCGCTGCGCGCTCGGCGGTCTCCACCCACGCGCGCAGCCGCGCCTCGGCCGCAGCCGCGCCCGCGACGAGCCCACCGCCGGCGCCCTCGGCGCGCAGGTGCGGCAGCCACCCCGCCCAGTCCCACGCCGCCGCGTCGTCGGTGAGCACGGCGAGGCCGAGGTCGGCGGGGCCGTGGTGCACCACCGCCTGGGCCAGCAGCGCCCGTGCCACGGCCCGGCCGGTGCCGCGCTCGGCGACGACGCCGACGACCCCGCCGTCGCGCAGGTCGACCTCGACGGGGGCGTCCGCGAGCGCCCGGTGGCGCGCCAGGCACGCCTCGACCCGCGCCAGGGGCCCCTCGTCGAGGCGGTCGAGCCCGCTGACGGGTGGCTGCCAGGGCACCGGCCCGGCGCCGGCCCGCAGCCGCAGGGCGTCGGCGTGGCCGCTGCGGCGCTCCCACAGCCGCACGCTGGGCTCGGCGGCCCGCCGGACGACCTCAGCGAGGTCGGGCAGCAGCGCCTCGAGGCGGGCGCGCTCGATCGCCGCGGCCTGCCCGAGCGCGGCGTCGAAGCGGGCGAGCGCCGCGCGCAGGGCGCGCTCGCCCTGGGCGCGCTGGCGCCGAGCCCGCCGGCGCGAGGACCACCACGTCGCGAGCGCCATGACCGGCGCCAGCGCCATGAACAGCGCGAAGCGCGGCTCCCGGTAGACGGCGATGAGCGCGGCGCCGAGCAGCAGCGGCGCGAGGATCGCCGCGAGGTTGAGGGCGCGGCTGGCCTCGGCCGGCGCCGGCGGCTGCGGCGCGGCCACGGGCTCGGGGGCCGGCGGCGGGGCGGCGCGCGGCGGCCGGTTGAAGACCCGTCCCCGCGCCGAGGGCGCGCCCCATCGGCGCGGGCGGTCCTGCGGCCTGGCGGGCAGCACCCGCAGCGTCGTCGCCCCGAGGCGCAGCACCGCCGGCAGGCCGAGGCGACAGCGGCCACCGTCGAGCGGCTCGTGCCCCCGCCACGTGCCGTTGCGCGAGTCGAGGTCCTCGGCCTCGACACCGGCGCCGGCGGCCTCGAGGCGGAGGTGGCGCCGCGAGACCGTCGCGTCGTCGATGACGAGGTCGGCCTCGGGGTCGCGGCCGACGAGGCACCCGGCACCGAGCGGCTGCCAGGCCCCGGCCGCCAGGCCCCCGGCCACGGCGACGTGGGGCTGGGAGGCCGCGCCGGCGTAGGGCTGGGAGGCGGCGTCACCGGCGCCGCCGTGGGGCGGCCTGGCCCCGTCGGTCGCCCCGCCGTGGCGCCCAGCGGCGTCCGGCAGCGCCCCGCCTGCGACGTCGCCGGCCGCGAGCAGGGAGACGACGCAGCCGTCGTGCAGCCCGAGCCCGGCGAGGGGGGCCTCTGGGCCGACACGCCGCCCGCCCACCGCGACCCCGGGACGCAAGGCCCCCTCCTCGCCGAGCGCTGCGGCGAGCAGGTCACCGACCGTCGCCTCGGCCGTGCCGAGGCTGAGCTCGACCTCGCGCTCCTGCCCGCCGTCGTCGAGCACGAGCCAGACGCTCCTCACGGTCTCGGCCACCCCCCTGCGCTGCGGCGTCGGGTCCGCCCGCCCACCGGCTGCCCCCGCGCGGCCCCGCCGGCGCTGCGACCCCCCACGGCCCGACGGCACCGGGCCGAGCCGGTACCAGCCCGTCGGGGCAGTCGCGACCGCGGGTCGACGGGACGGCCGCCGTCGTGGACCTCGAGATGCAGGTGCGGGCCGGTCGCGGTGCCGGTCGCGCCGACCCGGCCGATGACCTCGCTGCGGCCCACCTCGGCGCCGACGGCCACGGCAAGCGACGAGGCGTGGGCGTAGCGCGTGAGGCGGCCGTCGGGATGGGCGACGTCGACGAGCAGGCCGTAGCCGCCGCGCCGGCCCGCGGCGACGACGACGCCGTCGGCTGCCGCGCGGATCGGCGTCCCGGTCGGCGCCCCGATGTCGAGGCCCTGGTGGAAGCGCCGGTCCCCATGGACGGGGTGGATCCGCCAGCCGAAGGGGCTCGTGACCGTCCCGCGCACCGGCCAGGACAGCGTGCCCTCGCCGGTGTCGGGGCCGGCGTGCCGCGGTGGCGCGTGCTCGACGAGCTCGTCGGCCGGGATCGGCGCGCCCGGCACGACCGCCGCGGTCGCCCTCACGGCCACGTCGCCAAGGACCGCCTCGACGAGCCCGACCCGTGGGGACACGCTCGCGGTGACCCCGACCTCGCGTGGCCACCCGTGCTCGTCGATCGCGGTGAGCTCGGCGCCGTTGGCCCGGGACAGCCGCTCGGCGGCCTCCTC
>JAWOAS010000024.1:0-10165 GCA_046498405.1 Egibacteraceae bacterium | reverse complement strand
CGAGTGACGAGTCCTTCGCCGACGGGCTCCTCGAGCACCCCCAGTACACCCGCCCGGCCGAGATCGAGGGCCTCGTCGTGCCCGAGGTCCTGCGCTCGGGCGACCACGCCGCGGTCGAGGCCTGGCGCCGCGAGCAGGCGCTGGCCAGGACCGCCGAGGTGCGCCCCGACCTCCTCGCGCGCTGGCGCGCGCGCCGCGCGGCCCCTCGGGAGGACGCCGCGGGGCGGGATCCGGGCGCTGATTGACCCTCGGCGCGCGCGAGGGCTATGCTGGTCCATCGGGCCGCGCGCCCTGCGTCTGCGTGCTGCCGGCCCCGACACCGCCCATCGCCAGTGGAGAGCGCCGCGCCATGAAGCCCACCGACCTCGTCGACATCGAGAGCCTCCGCGACGACGTGCCCGCGTTCCGCGCGGGTGACACCGTGAAGGTGCACGTCAAGGTGACCGAGGGCAACCGCACCCGCGTGCAGGTCTTCGAGGGCGTGGTCATCGCCCGCAAGGGCAGCGGGATCAGCGAGACCTTCACCGTGCGCAAGATCAGCTTCAACGGCGTCGGCGTCGAGCGGACCTTCCCCGTCCACGCCCCGGTCATCGACCACATCGAGGTCGCCCGTCGGGGTCGCGTGCGCCGCGCGAAGCTCTACTACCTGCGCGACCGCGTCGGCAAGAAGGCGCGCGTGCGCGAGCGTCGGGAGACCGCAGGCGCCTAGGCGCCCGCGGATGAGGCGGCAGTGACCGACCGCCGAGACCCCGCCGAGGACGTCGGGCCGCCCACGCCCGTGCGCGGTGGCGCCGGCGGCGTCGACGCCGGGCCCGTCGCTGAGGACCGGTCGCCGCCCTCGGACCACCGCGGCGACGGCGACGGCGCCGGCGACGACCTGCCGGCACCCCACGACGGCCCCGGCGCCGGCGGGCGCGACGACGGTGGCGGCCGCGACGCAGGGTCGACGGGCGCCCCACCCGGCGGGCGGCGCCGGCAGCGGTCCTTCCTCGTCGAGCTGCCGGTGCTCGTGCTCATCGCCTTCATCCTCGCGCTGCTGCTCAAGACCTTCGTCGTGCAGGCGTTCTACATCCCCTCGGAGTCGATGCTGCCGACGCTGGCTGTCGGCGACCGCGTGCTCGTCAACAAGCTCGTCCACGAGGTGCGCGATCCCGAGCGGGGCGAGGTCGTCGTCTTCACCCACGACGACGAGGTGCCCGGGGCGGCGGAGGCCGAGGGCCTGCTCGACCAGTTCCTCGACACGATCGCCGGGGGCTTCGGGGCCTCGACGGGCGGCGAGAAGGACTTCATCAAGCGCATCATCGGCCTGCCGGGGGAGACGATCGAGATGCGCGACGGCGTCGTGCTCATCGACGGCGAGCCCGTCGCCGAGGCGCCGGAGGCCGAGGGCGGCTACCTCTCCCGGCCCGACGTCGTCGACTTCGGGCCCACGGAGGTCCCCGAGGGGGAGTACTTCATGATGGGCGACAACCGCCCGAACTCCTCCGACAGCCGCTCGCTCATCGACACCGTGCCCGAGGAGGACCTCATCGGCCGCGCCTTCGTCGTCATCTGGCCGCCCGGGCGGTTGAGCGCGCTGCCGCTGCCCGACTACGACGCGTCGGCGGTCCCGTCGGAGGCCGCCGCGACCCCGTGAGCGCCCCGCAGAGGAGGCCGCGATGAGCGCTGAGGACCTCGAGCGCTACGAGGCGGAGATGGAGCTCGCCCTCTACCGCGAGTACCGCGACGTCGTGCGGATGTTCACCTACGTCGTCGAGACCGAGCGGCGCTTCTACCTCGCCAACGACGTCGACGTCACCGTGCGCGGCGAGGGCGAGGACACGTACTTCGAGGTCACGCTGTCCGACGCCTGGGTGTGGGACATGCACCGCCCCGCGCGCTTCGTCTCCCACGTCCGGGCGCTGACCTTCCGCGACGTCAACGTCGAGCGCATCGTCGCCAGCGACGACCCGCCCCTGCTCGAGTAGCACGTGCGCCTGCGCTCGCCGTTCCGCCGCGGCGACGCCGACGCCGTCGACGTCGTCATGCTGCTCGCCGCCCTCGCGGTCATCGCCGCGCTCGTGGCCTGGGCCGCGGGGCTGCTCTGAGACCGTCGTCCACAGGCCGGCGGGCCCCATCGGCCCGCCGGGAGGGTCGCCGCTCCTAGCCTCGCCGCATGTCGACCTCCAGCGACCGTCTCGGGCGGCTCGGCGAGCGGCTCGCCGCCCGCCACCTCCGCGCCGGCGGCTACGAGATCCTCGAGCGCGGCTGGCGCCATGCCGGCCCGGACCTGCGGGGCGAGCTCGACCTCGTCTGCCGCCATGGCGCGACGATCGTCGTCTGCGAGGTCAAGGCGCGCCGCCGGGCCTGGCCGGAGGAGGCCGCCGAGGGCGTCGACGCCCGCAAGCGCCGGCAGCTGCGGCGCCTCGCGCTGCGCTGGCTCGAGGAGCGTGGCTGGCGCGGCGCGCCGCTGCGCATCGACGTCGTGGCGGTGGCCTGGCCGCCCGGCGGCGGCGCCGCGGCGATCTGCCACCTCGAGGGCGTGGCGTGAGCCGGGCGCGGGTGACGTGGGCGGGGACCGTGGCCCAGGTCGGGCTCGAGGCCCGCGAGGTCACCGTCGAGGTGCACGTCTCGGCGGGCCTGCCGGGCTTCCACGTCATCGGCTCCTCCGGCGCGCCGGCGCGGGAGGCCGCCGACCGGGTGCGCACCGCGCTGGCCGCGAGCGGCTTCGCCGTCGGCAGTCGCAAGGTCCTCATCTCGCTGGCGCCCGCCGACGTGCCCAAGCTCGGGGCGCGTTTCGACCTGCCGACGGCGCTCGCAGTCTGCGCCCAGCTCGAGGTCCTCGGCCAGGAGGCGCTGCGTGGGGTCGTCGCGCTCGGCGAGCTCGCCCTCGACGGCTCGGTGCGCCCGGTGCCCGGGGTCCTGCCCTCGGCGGTCCACGCCGCGAGGAGCGGCGCCGGCCGCCTGCTCGTCGCGCGGGGCAACGCCGCGGAGGCCGCGCTGGCCTCCGGCGTGGAGGTCGCCGCCGTCGCCGACCTCGCCGAGGCCGTCGCCGTGCTCACCGGCGCGCCGGCGCGCGCCGCCGAGGCGCCCGTCGTGCCGCCGTCGGCGGGGCCGCGGGGCGACCTCGCCGAGGTGCGCGGGCAGCTCGAGGCGCGCCGGGCGCTCGAGATCGCCGCGGCAGGGGGCCACCACCTCCTGCTCATCGGCCCTCCGGGGTGCGGCAAGTCGATGCTCGCCGCCCGCCTGCCGACGATCCTGCCGCCCCTCGACGACGACGCCGCGCTCGAGCTCGCGGCGATCCGCTCGGTGGCCGGTCTCCTCGACGGCGCCGCGCTCGACCGCACCCCGCCCTTCCGCGCGCCGCACCACTCCGCCTCCGCCGCAGCGCTGCTCGGCGGCGGTGCCGGCGTGGCCAGGCCCGGCGAGGTCAGCCTCGCCACCCACGGGGTCCTCTTCCTCGACGAGCTCCTCGAGTGGCCACGGCGGCTCCTCGACGCCCTGCGCGAGCCCCTCGAGGAGGGCGTCGTGCGCATCGCGCGCTCGCGCGCGAGCGTGGCCTACCCTGCGGCGACCCAGCTCGTCGCCGCGGCCAACCCCTGCCCCTGCGGCGGTGGGCGGCGCTGCGTCTGCCGCGAGGCCGACGTCGCCCGCTACCGGGCGCGGCTGTCAGGGCCGCTGGCCGACCGCATCGACCTCGCCCCGGCGGTCGCCCCCGTCGGCGCGGCCGATCTGCTCGCCACCGCCGAGGGCGAGCCCAGCGCGGCGGTCGCCGCCCGGGTCGCCGCGGCGCGCGAGGCCGGCGCGCGGCGGCAGGGCCGCGGGGTGCGCAACGCCGGGGCCCCCGCGGCCACGGTGCGCGCGAGCGCGCGTCCCGCCGCGCTGGCCCAACTCGCCGCCGCCGTCGACGCCGGGCTGCTTACCGCCCGGGGCCACGACCGCGCGCTGCGCGTGGCGCGGACCTGCGCCGACCTCGACGGCGCCGACGCCATCGACGCCGGGCACGTCGCCGAGGCGCTCGGGCACCGCCTCGCCCTGCCCTCGGCGGTCGCGCGATGAGCGCGACGAGGCCGACCGCGCGCCTGCGTCGCGACGCCCTCGCCCTCGCCGCCGCCGGCATCGAGGGCGAGGCGGTCAGCCGTGCGTGTCGCGAGGCCGGGCCGCGGGCCACCCCCGAGGAGGTCGCCGCGCGGCTCCTGCGCACCGCGGTGGGCGATCCTGGGGCCGTCGCCGAGGTCGAGCACCGCTTGGCCGCGCTGGGGGCCAGGGTCGCCGTCGTCGGCGAGGACGCCTACCCGCGGCGGCTCGCGGCCTCGTGGCCCGAGCTCGGCGCGCCACTCTGGCTCTTCGTCGCCGCGGGTGGCGCGCGCCTGCCGTCGGCGCCCGCGGTCGCGATCGTCGGCACCCGGCGGCCGAGCCTCGACGGCCTCGCGGTGGCCCGCGAGCTCGCCGCGGCGGCGGCGCAGGCCGGCGCGGTCGTCGTCTCGGGCCTGGCCCGCGGGGTCGACGAGGCCGCCCACGAGGGGGCGCTGGCCGCCGGCGGCGCGACGGTCGGGGTCCTCGGCAGCGGCCTCGGCGTCGACTACCCCCGTGGCAGCGCGGCGCTGCGAGCCCGTGTCGCCGAGGCCGGCGGCCTCGTGACCGAGTACGTGCCCGGCACGCCGCCGCGCCCGCACCGGGTCCTGCAGCGCAACCGCATCATCGCCGGCCTCGTCGACGTCGTCGTCCTCGTCGAGGGCGGGGCCCGCAGCGGCGCGCTGACGACCGCGCGCCTCGCCCTCGAGCAGGGGCGCGAGGTGCTCGCCTGCCCGGCGGCGCTGCCGAGCCCGCACGCCGCCGCGCCGCTCGCGCTCATCCGCGACGGCGCGCGGGTCGTGACCGCCCCCGACGACGTCGTCGACGCCCTCGGGCTGCTGCGCCTCGGCGAGCGCGCTGCGGCGCCGAGGGGCGGCGAGGCCGCCGCGCACGACCTCAGCGGCCTCGCCGGGCAGCTCTGGGCGCTGCTGTCGGCGACCCCGCGCAGCGTCGACGCGCTCGCCGCGGCCACCGGCCGGCCCGCCTCGGCGGTGCTCGCCGCGGTCGTCGAGCTCGCCGCCGCCGGCCTGGCCGCGCGTGGCGCGCGCGGGATCGTGAGGGTCCCGCAGTGAGGCGGCCTCAGGTCCCCGGCACGCGCTCGAGGAGCTCCTCGAGCCAGCCGAGCGGGTCGAGGTCGCCGAGGGCGTCGAGCGAGGGGTCGAGCTCGGCGTCGGCCTCGGGCGCGGTGATCTCCACGGGGACGCCGAAGTCCTCGAGCTCGATGGTCGTGCCGAGGCGCACCTCGGCGAGCCCGGCGAGGTCGACGACGCCCTCGTAGTCGATGCGGCGCAGGTAGTCCTCGTCATCGATCCACACGTCGACCGGCAGCTGCCCGTCGGGGTGGATCCTGCGCAGCGCCGCGATGAGGTCGTCGGACTCCTCGCCGAGCTGGGCGCCGACGGCGTCGAGGTCGACCTCGACGCGGTAGCGGGTCGTGGCGGTGCCGTCGAGGACCTCCTCGCCGACCTCCTCGGGTGCGGTCTCGACGGCGCGGAGCAGCCCCACGACCGCGAGCGGGTTGGCCACCCCCGGACCGGTCGCCGCCGGGTCGCGCTCGTCGGGCCCGGGCTCGCCGGTCAGGCGCACCCAGCCCCGGTCGAGGTCGACGGGCGCGCGCAGCCACGCCTGCTCCTCGACGAAGACGAGCTCGACGACGCCGACGTCGCCGAGTCCGGGGATCGGTAGCCCGTCGAGGAAGGGCACCTCGCGCTCGAGGCGGGCGGCCTCGGCGTCGAAGTCGAGCTCGCCGTCGGCCACCGACAGCCGCACGTCGCCGAGGACGGGGACGTCGGCGGCGGTCCCGGTGACGCTGACCCGGGCGCTGCCGGCGTCGAGCGTCGTCTCGACCGCGCGGGCCAGACGTGCGCCGGGCGTGTCGAGCACGAGGACGACCACGACGGCGATCGCCGCGAGCGCCGCGACCGCGCCGGCGGCGATCGCCCAGGCGCGTGCCCGGGGCCGGCGCGCGCCAGGCGTCGTGGCCGCGCCCGGCCCGGACCCCTCGTCGGGGGACGCGGGGGAGGGGCGCGCGCTGGGCGGCTCGCGGTCGTGGGCCATGGCCGCACCGTACCCACCGCGGGGCAGGTGCGCCCGTGCGGCCTCGTTGACCTCGCGCCCCCGGTGGGTCAGGCTCGCCGCGACGCCGACGCGAGAGGGGGAGCGAGGCCGTGGAGTTGCCCGAGGTGCTGCCAGCGCCGTGGCAGGACGCGCTCGACGAGCTCGCGAGCCACCTCGCCGACGAGCGTGGGCTCGCGCCGCGCTCGGTTGAGGCCTACCTCCGCGACGCGCGGCAGCTCGCGGGCTTCTGTGCCGGGTTCGCCATCACCGACCCCGACGAGGTCGCCCCCCTCGTCCTGCGCCGCTACCTCGCCGCCCTCCACGCCGAGGGCTACGCCCGCGCCTCGCTGCAGCGCAAGGCGACCGCGGCGCGCCAGCTCTTCGCGCTGCTCGCGCGCCGGGACCTCGTCGACGCCGACCCCGCCGTGAGGCTCGCCAGCCCCAAGTCCACCCCGCGCCTGCCCAAGGCCCTGCGGCCCGCGCAGGTCGCGGCCCTGCTCGCGGCCGCCGACCCCGGCTCGCCGCGGGGCCAGCGCGACCGCGCGCTCCTCGAGCTGCTCTACGCCAGCGGCGCGCGGGTGGGCGAGGCCGTCGGCCTCGACGTCGATGGCGTCGACCTCGCCGCCGGGCGGGTGCGGCTGCGCGGCAAGGGCGACAAGGAGCGGCTCGTGCCGCTGGGCGAGCCCGCCTGCGTTGCGCTCGAGCGCTGGATCGGCGACGGGCGCCGGCGCCTGCTCGCCGAGGCCGCCGTCGCCGGGCCCTGGGTGTTCTGCGGGGTGCGCGGAGGGCGACTCAGCGACCGCGAGGCGCGCGCGATCGTCGCCCGCCATGCGCGCTCCGCCGGGCTCGAGGGGGTCAGCCCACACGCGCTGCGCCACAGCTACGCCACCCACCTGCTCGAGGGCGGCGCCGACGTCCGCGCGGTCCAGGAGCTCCTCGGCCACGTTGCCCTGCAGACGACGCAAACCTACACTCACCTCACCCAGGACCACGTTCGGAGGAGCTATGAGCGATCGCACCCCCGAGCGTGACCGACCGCCGGCGCCGGCCCGGGGCTGAGCGGTGACGCCACCGACTGCGAGCGCGAGCGGACCGCCCCAGGCTCCGGCCCGCACGGTGTCGTCGGACCCGGCCGTCGTCGACCTCTGGCAGCGCTTCAAGCGCGACGGCGACGCTGACGCGCGCGAGCGGCTCATCCTCCAGTACGCCCCCCTCGTGAAGTACGTCGCGGGTCGCGTCTCGGTCGGCCTGCCGCCCTCCATCGAGCACGCCGACCTCACCTCCTACGGGATGTTCGGGCTCATCGACGCGATCGAGAAGTTCGACCTCGACAAGGGCGTGAAGTTCGAGACCTACGCGATCGCGCGGATCCGCGGGGCGATCATCGACGAGCTGCGCTCGATCGACTGGATCCCGCGCTCGGTGCGCTCGAAGGCCCGCGACATCGAGCGCGCGCTGTCCCGGCTCGAGCACGAGCTCCACCGCACCCCGACCGAGGAGGAGCTCGCCGACGCGCTCGGCCTCGACCTCGAGGGGCTCGGCAAGACCCTCGCGCAGGTTTCGCTGACCTCCCTCGTCGCCCTCGACGAGACGCTGCCGGGCGACGAGGGCGAGCGCCAGGCCCTCATCGACACCCTCCAGGACACCAGCGCCCCCGACCCCGAGGGCGTCTACGAGGACGCTGAGCTCAAGGCCCTGCTCGGTGAGGCGATCACCGACATGCCCGAGCGCGAGCGCACGGTCATCGTGCTCTACTACTTCGAGAGCATGACCCTGGCGCAGATCGGCGAGATCCTCGGCGTGACCGAGTCGCGGGTCTGCCAGATCCACACGAAGTCCGTGCTCGGACTGCGCGCCAAGCTCGTCGAGCGCACCCGGGGCTGACCCGGGCCCGTCGGTGCCGGGGCGGCGGCCGCCGGTGTCCACAGCGGTCGGTGGGCAACCGTGGGCCCGGCCACGCCGCCCGGCGTACCGTGCGCCCATGCGCACCGTCCTGCTCCTCGCCGTCGCCGCGGCGCTCGCGGTGTCCGCCGGCGCCTCGGCCCTGCTCGGCGCCCCGTCGGCCGGCGCGGGGCCCGGCTCGGGCGGGCATCCCACGACCGTCGCGCCGGTGGGCGGTGAGTTGCTGCGCGACTTCGACCCGCCCGACGAGCCGTGGGGGGCGGGACACCGCGGCGTGTCGCTCGCGGCGGCCCCCGGTGAGGTCGTCGTCGCCGCGCGCGCCGGCGTCGTCGCCTTCGCCGGCGAGGTGGCCGGCGCCGGCTGGGTCACCGTCGACCACGGCGGCGGTCTCGACACGACCTACGGCGTGCTCGACCCGCGGCTCGTCGAGGGCGGGCAGCGCCTCGAGGCAGGGGCGCCCGTCGGGCTGCTCGCCGAGGAGGCCACGCACCTGCACTGGGGCGCGCGGCTCGACGGCGAGTACCTCCACCCGCTGAGCCTCCTCGCGCCGTGGCGTGTGCGGCTCGTGCCCGGCTAAGCGCGGCATCGGCCGTGCGGGTGTATCCTGCCCGGCGTCCCCGGTGGCGCCGACGTCAGCCGCGCCTGCGCGAACGCCGGGGCCATGTGCCGCCGCGCCGCCGTGGCGGCCCCCACCACGCAGCACGCGCCGCGCGACCCGCGGTCCCGCCCCCGGCGGGCACGGTCGAGTGCCGGACGCGTCGACGCGACGTCGGCGCGCCGTGCCCGGTGCGTGCCAGGCCCAACCGCGAAGGAGCCCACGATGTCCGTCGTCAGCATGCGCCAGCTGCTCGAAGCCGGCGTCCACTTCGGCCACCAGACACGCCGCTGGAACCCGAAGATGGAGCGCTACATCCTCACCGAGCGCAACGGCATCTACATCATCGACATCCAGCAGACGATCGCGATGCTCGAGCGCGCGTACAACTTCGTGCGCGACAGCGTCGCCAAGGGCGGCAGCGTCCTCTTCGTCGGCACGAAGAAGCAGGCGCAGGAGGCCATCGAGACCCAGGCCCAGCGCGTGACGATGCCGTACGTGAACTACCGCTGGCTCGGCGGGATGCTCACGAACTTCGAGACGATCAAGGGCCGCCTCGCGCGCCTGCGCGAGCTCGAGGAGCTCATCGGCTCGGAGACGATGGAGCGCCTGCCCAAGAAGGAGGGCCTGCAGCTCCAGCGCGAGTACGCCAAGCTCGAGCAGAACCTCGGCGGGATCCGCGACATGACGAAGCTGCCGAGCGCGATCTGGATCGTCGACACCGTCAAGGAGGAGATCGCCGTCAAGGAGGCCAACCGGCTCGGCATCCCCGTCGTGGCGGTCGTCGACACGAACTGCGACCCCGACGTCGTGCAGTACGTCATCCCCGGCAACGACGACGCGATCCGCTCCGGCGCGCTGCTGACCAAGCTCATCGCCGACGCCGTCGCCGAGGGCCACCAGGCGCGCGCCGCCCGCTCCGCCGACGACGTCGTCGCCGAGCAGGCCGCCGCGGCCGCGGCCGCGGCCACCGCCCCGAGCGTGGCCGAGCCCGAGGCCGAGCCGCTCACCGAGTGGGAGATCGCCCTGCAGCAGGAGGAGGCCGCGGCCGCCGCGGCGCAGGCCAGCGGCGCGACCCCCGACGTCGAGCCCGAGCCCGAGTCCGCCCCCGGCGCGCAGCCCCCCGGCTCGCCGTCGCCCGCCGAGGCCGAGCCCCTCGCCGAGTGGGAGCAGGCCCTGCGCGCCGAGCAGGCCGCCGGCGCCACCGAGGAGGCCGGCGCCACCGAGGAGGCCGGCGCCACCGAGGAGTCCGGCGCCACCGAGGAGGCCGAGGAGGGCTCGCCCGCCGAGCGCGACGGCTGAGCCCCGCCAAGCCCCGCCACCCACGCCCCACCCCGAGGAGGGTGGGGCGTGGGGGCGGGGCTCGGGGGTCAGGCCCTCGGGGGTCAGGCCCTCGGGGGGTCAGGCGTCGCGCTCGGCGGGCGAGCCCTCCTCGGACTCCTCGCCGCCCTCGGCCTCCTCGGTGGCGCCGGACTCCTCGGTGGCGCCGGCCTCCTCGGTGGCGCCGGCCTCCTCGGTGGCGCCGGCGCCCCCGAGTAGCCCCGCGCCACCGAGGAG
>JAWOAS010000017.1:0-9102 GCA_046498405.1 Egibacteraceae bacterium | reverse complement strand
GCCCTCGTCCACGCCGAGGACATGGACCTCGACGCCGTCGAGGGGGCGATCAAGCACGACGTCGCGCTGTCGGTGAAGTTCCTCAACTACGCCAACGCCGCGTTCTTCGGGTGGAAGAGCCGCATCGAGTCGATCCGCCACGGCCTCGTGCTCCTCGGCGCCCAGGGCGTGCGCCACTGGGTGTCGCTGGCGAGCCTGGCCCGCCTCGGCGCCGGGCTGCCGCCCGAGGTGGTGAGCAGCGCGGTGGCCCGTGCGCGCTTCGCCGAGCTGCTCGCCGAGCGCACCCCGATCGACGTCGCCCCCCTCGACGCCTTCCTCGGCGGGATGCTCTCGCTGCTCGAGGCCATCCTCGACGAGCCCTCCGAGCGGCTGCTCGACCAGATCTCCGCCGGCCCGGCGGTGCGCGCCGCGCTGCTCGAGGGCTCCGGGGCCCTCGGCGACCTCCTCGCGACCGTCGCCGCCTACGAGCGGGGCGACCTCGCCAGCGTGGCCGAGCGCGCCGAGGCCCACGGCATCACCCCCGGGATGCTCTTCGGCTCCTACCTCACCGCTCTGACCTGGGCCGACGAGCACCTGCCCGCCGCCGAGTGACCCGACGGTAGGGTTGCCGCCATGACGCTGCGCTACCTCACCGCCGGGGAGTCCCACGGGCCCGCCCTCGTCGGCATCCTCGAGGGCCTGCCCGCCGGGGTGCCCGTCGACCCCGAGGCCATCGCCGTCGAGCTCGCCCGGCGCCGCAGCGGCCACGGCCGCTCGCCGCGGATGAGCTTCGAGGTCGACCGCACCGAGATCCTCGCCGGGGTGCGTCATGGCCTGACGATCGGCTCGCCGGTCGCCGTCGTCATCCACAACACCGAGTGGCCGAAGTGGACCGAGGCGATGTCGGTGACCCCGCCGGCTGACCCCGCCGCGCTCGCCGAGTCCGGACGCGGCCAGCCGCTGACCCGCCCGCGGCCCGGCCACGCCGACCTCACCGGCATGCAGAAGTACGGCTTCAGCGAGGTCCGCAACGTCCTCGAGCGCGCGAGCGCGCGCGAGACCGCCACCCGCGTGGCCCTCGCCACGGTGGCCCGCGGCCTGCTCGAGGCCGTCGGGGTGACGGTGATGAGCCACGTCGTGGCCATCGGCGACGTCGCGGTGGCCGCCGACGCGCCGCTGCCGGGCCCGCAGGCCGCCGCGGCGATCGACGACGATCCGGTGCGCTGCGCCGACCCCGAGGCCTCGGTGCGCATGCAGACCGCGATCGACGAGGCCAAGGCGGCCCGCGACACCCTCGGCGGGGTCGTCGAGGTCCTCGCCTACGGGCTGCCGCCGGGCCTGGGCAGCCACGTCCACTGGGACCGCAAGCTCGACAGCCGGCTCGCCGCGGCGCTCATGAGCATCCAGGCCTTCAAGGGCGTCGAGGTGGGGGAGGGCTTTGCCAGCGCGACGGTGCCCGGCTCGGCCGCCCACGACGAGATCGTGCCCGGGCAGGACGGCGCGCGGCGCGCCACCCACCGCGCCGGCGGCATCGAGGGCGGGATGAGCACCGGGGAGGTCCTGCGGGTGCGCGCGGCGAAGAAGCCGATCTCGAGCCTGACCCAGCCGCTGCGCACGATCGACGTCGGCTCCGGCGAGGCCGCCGAGGCGATCACCCAGCGCTCCGACGTCTGCGCGGTGCCGCGCGCGGCGGTCGTCGCCGAGGCCGTCGTGGCCCTCGAGCTCGCCGACGCGCTGCTCGACAAGACCGGCGGGGACAGCCTCTCCGAGGTGCAGCGCAACCTCGAGGCTTACCTCGCGACGGTGCGGCCGTGACCGGCGTGCCGATCCCCGAGGGCGAGGCGATCCTCGACGAGCGCAACGTCGCGCTCATCGGGCCGATGGGGGTCGGCAAGAGCGCGGTGGCCCGCCTGCTCGGCGACTGGCTCTCCCGGCAGGTCGTCGACACCGACGAGCTCATCGAGCAGGCCACCGGCCGGCGCATCGCCGAGATCTTCGAGGCCGACGGCGAGGCGGCCTTCCGTGCGCTCGAGGCCGACGCGATCACCGCGATCGCCGAGCGCACCCACCTCGTCGTGGCCTGCGGCGGCGGCGCGGTCGTCGACCCCGCCAACGCCGAGGCCCTGCGCGCAAGCGCCCACGTCGTCCGCCTCCACGGCCACCCCGCGGTGCTCGCCGGGCGCGTCGCGGCGGGCCGGCGCTCGGGACGCCGCCCGCTGCTCGCCGGCGACGGCGACCCCGAGGCGCGCCTCGCCGCGCTCATCGCCGAGCGCGAACCCGCCTACGCCGCGGCGGCGCACCTCACCGTCGAGGTCGGCGACCGCCCCGTCGAGGCCGTGGCCGCCGACGTCCTGCGCGCCCTCGAGGACCGCCTGCGGGAGGAGGGGTGAGCGCGCCGGCGCGGCTGCGCGTCGACCTCGCCGAGCGCGGCTACGACGTCGTCGTCGGCGCGGGGCTGCTCGCCCGGCTCGCCGAGCACCTGCCGGTGCCCGCCCACGCCGAGCGGGCCGCGCTCGTGACCAACGCCACCGTCGACGGCCTCTACGGCGACACGGTGCGCGCCGGGCTGGCCGCCGCCGGCCTCGAGGCGCACACGATCACCGTGCCCGACGGCGAGGACGCCAAGAGCCTCGCCGTGGCCGAGACCGGCTACCACCGCCTCGCGGCGATCCCGCTGCGCCGCGATGACCTCGTCGTCGCCCTCGGTGGCGGCGTCGTCGGCGACCTCGCCGGCTTCCTCGCCGCGACCTGGCACCGCGGCGTGGCCGTCGCGCAGGTGCCCACGACCCTGCTCGCGCAGGTCGACGCCGCCGTCGGTGGCAAGACCGGGATCAACCTGCCCGAGGGCAAGAACCTCGTCGGCGCGTTCCACCAGCCCCGCGTCGTCCTCGCCGACACCGAGACGCTGGCGACCCTGCCCGAGCGCGAGCGCCGCGCCGGCCTCGGCGAGGTCGCCAAGTACGGGTTCATCGACGACCCGGCGGTGCTCGAGCGCCTCGAGGCCGAGCCCGCCGCCGCGGTGGCCGGCGACCCCGCGGTGCTCACCGAGGTCGTGCGCCGGGGCGTGGCCGTCAAGGCGCGCATCGTCGCCGCCGACGAGCGCGAGGGCGCCGAGCGCCTGCTCCTCAACTACGGCCACACCATCGGCCATGCCATCGAGGCGCTGACCGGCTACGCCCGCTACCGCCACGGCGAGGCCGTCGCCCTCGGCATGGTTGCCGCTGCCCGCCTCGGCGAGCGCCTCGACGTCGCCGAGCCCGGTCTCGCCGCGCGCACCGTCGCGCTGCTCGAGGGCCTCGGGCTGCCCACCGGCGGCGTGCGTCTCGACCCCGGCGCGGTCGCCGAGGTCCTCGCCCGCGACAAGAAGGCCCGCGGGCGGGGCCTGCGCTTCATCCTCTGCGTGCGCCCGGGGCAGGCCACCGTCGTCGACGACGTGCCCGCCGGGGCCGTCGAGGAGGTCTGCGCGAGCCTCGCCTGAGGCCGGCGGCCGTTGCGGGCGGCGGGGTGCGCAGGAGCGGCGCGCCGGCGCGCGACGCCGCGGTGGTGCTCGGTATCCCCGACGGGGCCGAGGGCGGGGTGGCGTCGATCTGGTGGAGAGCCGGCGTCGATCGTCCTCGCCGAACCCATTCGACGCAGGCAGTCCCATACACTGCGGTCGACGCGTTTGCTCCTGGCTGCCAAGGGCCTCCGCTTCCGATGCCGTTGCGTGCGTGTGGACGCTGGAGGCCCCCGGTAGTCGCTGCGCGCGTCAAGGGTGGACGGCCGCGGGCTCGGCTGTTGACCGTCCCTGCGCCAAGCGCCCGGGTCCTCCACAGGGTCAGCGCTCTCATCAGGCGGGGGCGGGGGCTCTGCGCTAGCGTCGAGGCGAGAGAGCATCGAGGTGGCCGTGAGCGACGAAGCGCAGGCGAAGCACGAGATCGATGAGGTGCTGCTCAACGTCGAGCAGGCACTTCGCCGCGTGTCCCGCGCCATCGAGACGGTGGAGGCGCTGGACTGGGCTGACCCCGAGCTCACGGCCCTCCTGAAGTCCCGCGACCAACTGCTTGCGACCCGCAGGACGTTGGCCGAGGGTGCACTCAGGACGCCGCAGCAGAGGCTCCTGTAGTGCTGGAGGGAGCGACCATCACCGAGCGTCTGCGCGCGCTCGTCAAGCGTTGGGCGGCCTACCAGGGCTCGGAGGTCTCCGAGGCGCAGACCTTCCTCAACGAGCTCTTCGAAGCCTTCGGGAGGGACCGGAAGGCGGTCGGTGCGGAGTTCGAGGACGCCCATTCCTCCCAGGGCATCATGGACCTGCGGTGGGGGTCGGTCTGCATCGTCGAGATGAAGCGGCCTTCGCAGACCGGCAAGCTCGACCAGCATCGCCAGCAGGCCCTCGACTACTGGCAGCACTCGTCTGACCCCACCAACGACCTGCCTGCCGCGCGCTACGTGGTGCTGTGCTCGTTCCACGAGTTCGAAGTCTGGGAACCGGGGATGTTCCCGACGGAGCCGCGGGCGACGTTCGCGCTCGAAGACCTGCCCGACAACAAGGACGCGCGCAGAGTCGTCATGTCGCCGACGAGATAGATGCCTCCGTCGGCGCCGCCGACGCTCGACCTTCGAGGCTCAGAGGCGATCGGCCGTTGGCGACGCCGCAAGACCCGTAACGATCCGTCGCTCGAGGGCGCAGCCGCCCGCCTATCGCTCGACGGGCCCGGCTAGGCAGACGAAGCGCCGCAGGCGTCCGCTGAGCTCGGATCCCTTCCGGCATGCGCTCCCGCCAGGTCGGATGCGCACCGCCCGCTGCGGGCTCTACCGGCTCACGGCGGCGACGACGCGGCCTCCGCCCTCGCCCTTGCGGGCCTTGGCCTCGTAGAGCGCCTCGTCGGCGGCGGTGTAGAGGGCCTCGGCGGTCGTGCCAGCCTCGGGCGCGGCGGCCACCCCCGCCGACAGCGCCGGCGTCGGCAGCGCCATCCGCGACGAGCCCAGCGCGGTGGCGGCGCGCGCGATGACGTCCCGGGCGGCGTCGTGGTCGGCGCCGGGCATGACCACCGCGAACTCGTCGCCGCCGAGGCGGTAGAGCAGGTCGGTGTGGCGCACGACGCGCACGAGCCGGTGGGTGACGTGCTCGAGGACGGCGTCGCCGACAGCGTGGCCGTGGCGGTCGTTGACGGCCTTGAAGTCGTCGAGGTCGAGCAGGGCCAGGGCGCTGTGCGGCTGCGGCCCGTCGAGCTCGGCGGCGAGCTCGGCCCAGAACGCCCGGCGGTTCTTCAGCCCCGTCAGCGGGTCGCGCTCGGCGCCGTCGCGGGCGTCCTCGTAGAGGCGGGCGTTGCGCAGCGCGAGCGCGGTGAGCCGGGCGAGCTCCTCGAGGTAGGCGACGTCGGCGGCGCCGAGGCGCTCGGGCGCGTCGACGCCGGCCAGCAGGAGCACCCGCGCGCCGTCCTCGAGGCGGTGCGCGGCGGCGAGCACCGCGTCGGAGGGGCGTAGCTCGAGCGGCCGCAGCGCCGGCCAGTCGGCGACCTTGAGGACCGCGCCGGCGGCGGTGACCCGGTCGAGCAGGCGGCCGACGTGCTCGTCGAGGGGCAGGTCGTCGAGGGGCAGCGACAGCTGGCGGCCGTCGCCACCGGTGCCGAGGTCGGTGCGCAGCAGCCGGATGCGCTCGCCGTCGGTCTCGAAGACCGAGACGGTGTGGGCGCGCAGCCGCAGCCGGACGACGCGCGAGACGCGCTCGAAGATCTGGCCGAAGTCGAGCGTCTCGGTCATCGCCCCGGTCAGCGCCTGCAGCTCGCGGTCGCGCGGCGAGGCGGCGGTGCGCTCGAGCGTCGGGGCGAGCGCCCGCAGGGCCGACTGCACGAGGTGCGCGGCGACGTCGAGCGCGCCAGCGGCCTCGGCCCCCGCCGGGTGCGTCCAGCGCACGACGAGCACCCCGAGGAGGCGGTCGTCGGCGTCGCGCAGCTCGCGGCGCTCAGCCGCCGCGGCGTCGTCGGTGGAGGCCGCCGCGCCCGGCGCCGACCCCGCCTGGGCGCCGTCGGTGAGCTCGGCTGAGCGCACGCCGGGCAGCGCGGCGAGCTCGCTCGCGGCGACCTCGGCGACATCGCCCGGCGCCGAGCAGCCCGCGAGGCGGGCGCCGAGCCGCTGCAGCCCGGCCAGCGTCGCGCTCATCGACACCTCACCTCGGCTCCCCCTGAACCTCGGCTCCCTCGAGTGCGGCAAGCGTAGACTGCCGGCTTGCCGAATGACGAGGAGGCGTCCCCATGCAGGTCCTGCTCGCGCACGGCCCGAACCTCTCCCAGCTCGGGTCGCGGGACCCGGCGATCTACGGCCACGCCACCCTCGCCGACCTCGAGGCCGAGGTCGCCGAGGTCGCAGGGACGGTCGACGCCTTCCAGAGCGAGTACGAGGGGGCGCTGCTCGAGCGCCTCCACGCCGCGCGCGGCGACGGCACCGAGGCGGTCATCCTCAACCCGGGGGCGCTGACGCACTACAGCTACGCGCTGCGCGACGCCGTCGAGCTGCTCGACGTCCCCGTCGTCGAGGTCCACCTCTCCCAGGTCCACGCCCGCGAGCCCTTCCGCCACCACAGCGTCATCAGCGGCGTCGTCGCGGTGACGATCACCGGCGCGGGCGCCTACGGCTACCGCCTCGCCGCGCTCGCCGCGCGCCGGCTCGTCGAGGGCGCGTGAGCCCCGCGGAGCCGGCCGCGCTCGCGGCGCGTCGCGCGCGGCTGGCCGGGCGCATCGGCGACCTCGACGCGCTGCTCGTCACGACCCCGGCCAACGTCCGCTACCTCAGCGGCTTCACCGGCTCGGCGGGCTCGCTGCTGCTGACCCGTCACGGGGCGGTGCTGCGCACCGACGGGCGCTACGCCGCGCGCGCCCGCGCCGAGGCGGGCGACCTCGAGGTCGTCCTCGACCGCTCCGACGCCTGGCTCGTCGAGCGCCTCGCCACCGGCACACGGCTCGGCGTCGAGGAGCACACCCTGCCGTGGGGGCGTGTGCTCGCCCTCGCCGAGGCCCTGGCGGGCATCGACGTCGCTCCCGCCGGCCGGCCGGTCGAGGCGCTGCGCCGGCGCAAGGACCCCGGCGAGCTCGCCGCGATCAGCCGCGCCTGCGCGCTGACCGCCGAGGTGCTGCCGGCGGTCCTCGGCGCGCTGTCCCCGGGGGTCAGCGAGGCCGAGGTCGCCCGCCGCATCGCCGACGGGCTCGCCGAGGCCGGCGCCGACGGGCTCGCCTTCCCGACGATCGTCGCCTCCGGGCCGGCGGGCGCCGAGCCGCACCACGAGCCCGGCGCCCGGACCATCGAGCCCGGCGACCTCGTCACCGTCGACGCCGGCGCGCGCGTGGACGGCTACGCCGCGGACATGACCCGCACCGTCGCGGTGGGCGATCCCGGCCCGCGCCTCACCGCGCTCTACGAGGCGGTCCGCGCGGCCCACGCCGACGGCCTCGCCGCGGTCGCCCCGGGGGTGGCCGCCGGCGCGGTCGCCGAGGCCTGCGAGGCGCGGCTGGTCGCCGCCGGGCTCGCCGAGGCGATCGCCCACCCCGCCGGGCATGGCCTCGGCCTCGAGGTCCACGAGCCGCCGATCCTGCGTCGCGGCGAAGCCGCTACACTCGACGCGAGCATGGCGGTCGCCGTCGAGCCCGGGGCCTACGTCGCCGGCCTCGGCGGCGTGCGCATCGAGGACACCGTGGCGGTGACCGATGACGGCGCCCGGGTGCTGACCGCCGCCCCCACCGAGCTCATCGTCTGCTGAGAGCGCCCCGAGCGGGCCGACGTCGCGAGGACACGCGCATGGTCTCCACGAACAACCTCAAGAACGGCATGACCGTCAGGATCGACGATCAGCTGTGGCGCATCGAGTACTTCCAGCACGTCAAGCCCGGCAAGGGCGGGGCGTTCGTGCGCACGACGCTCAAGGGCGTGACGAGCGGCAAGACGATCGACAAGACCTTCCGCGCGGGTGAGGACCTCGAGCAGGCGATCCTCGAGCGCCGCCACCTGCAGTACCTCTACCGCGAGGGCGAGCAGCTCGTCTTCATGGACACCGAGACCTTCGAGCAGACCTTCGTGCCCGAGGAGGCCATCGGCGACGCCGCGCAGTGGATCCGCGACGGCGACACCGTCGAGCTCGTCTTCTACGAGGGCGAGGTCCTCGACGTCAACCTGCCGGCCTCGGTCGAGCTCGCCGTCACCGACACCGAGCCGGGCTTCGCCGGCGACCGCGTCTCGGGGGCGACGAAGCCCGCGACCCTCGAGACCGGCGCGGTCGTCTCGGTGCCGCTGTTCATCGAGCCCGGCGAGACGATCAAGGTCGACACCCGCTCGGCGTCGTACCTCTCGCGGGCCTAGCGCCCGGTGGCCTCCCGCCACGACGCCCGGCAGCGCGCCCTCGCGCTGCTCTACGAGGCCGACGTCCGCGACCGCGCGCCCGAGGCGGTGCTCGCCGAGCACGCCGGTGGCGAGGACCCGCCGCCACGCTTCGCCGCAGCGCTCGTCGAGGGGGTGGGTGAGCACCGCGACGCCCTCGACGCGCGCATCCGCGCCCACGCCGAGGGCTGGACCCTCGAGCGCATGCCGACCGTCGACCGCAACGTCCTGCGCCTGGCCGCCTACGAGCTGCTGCACACCGACGTGCCGACCGCGGTGGCCATCGACGAGGCGATCACCCTCGCCAAGGAGCTCTCCACCGAGGACTCCGGGCGCTTCGTCAACGGCCTGCTCGGGCGCATCGCCACCGCCAGGTCGGCGAGCGGCGCGTAGCGGGTTCGGTTCGCTGGCGCCTGCCGGCGAGGGGCGGGACGGTGCAGGCCCGGTCAGCGGTAGGCGGCGTGGGACAGTGCCCTCTTCTGGTTGGCGGCCGATGCGCTCTTCGATCCCGTCTGGGTGGTCGGCGGCGTGCCCGAGGGCGATCGTCACCTGACGTCAACCATAGGTCGGTGGCCCAGTGGGCCCGTCGGCAGCTCTCGACGTCCCTGTTCGCCAGGCAGCCGCCGACGAGCCGGCCCTTGGCCGTCAGGGCCGCAGTCAACCTGCCGTGGGCCTAGGCACGCGGCAGCTCTTCCACGGCCGCACGCTTCGCGGTGATCGGCAGGCGTCGAGAGCCGTCCGTGCAACTTCGGTGCGGGCGTCTCGAACGGTGTCGCC
>JAWOAS010000131.1:0-4767 GCA_046498405.1 Egibacteraceae bacterium | reverse complement strand
TGGAGGGCTCGATCGTGGCCGCCCTCGGGTCGGCTGCGGTGTTCGGGGTGGGCTTCACCACCGGGTTCGCCCTCCTGGTGATGTGGAGCCAGCAGGTCTTCCACGATCGCCCCACCACCGGCTTCACGGTGGTCATCATCTTCATCGCGGCAGGGTTCATCATCGGCCCGAGCCTGTTCGGCGTGCTGGCGGTCGAGGTGGGCCGCACGATGGCGCTGCTCGCCGTGGCCGTCCCTGCCCTGCTCGTCGCGCTGGTGCCACCCTCGCGCGCCGACCTGGGGTGGCCGGGTCAGCACTCGCCTGCCCATCGGTAGGGCGCCGGCACGGTCATCTTGCGGGACGGCGCCCGGTAGGCCACGTTGGATTAGCGATCGTCACAGGAAGGTCCGAACGGTGAGGGGAGGTCCCGGGTGGGCGCGCAGACGCGACGGGAGTGGATCGTCGAGCGCTTGCTCGCCGACGGCAGCGTGACGATCGTCGAGGTCGTCGAGGCCTTCGACGTCAGCCGCATGACCGTGCACCGCGACCTCGACGAGCTCGTCGCCGAGGGCCTGGCGCGCAAGGTGCGCGGCGGCGCGACGGTCCTGCCCTCGACGCTCTACGAGAGCGACATGCGCTTCCGCATCGCCCAGCGGCCCGAGGCCAAGCGCGCGCTGTGCGCCGCGGCCGCGCGCTGGCTCGAGCCCGGCGCGGCGGTGCTGCTCGACGACGCCACGACGACGCTGCCGCTGCTCGACCACCTCGCCGACGTGGGGCCCTGCACGATCGTGACGAACTTCCGCGAGGCCCTCGGGCGCCTGGCGCAGGTGGGCTCCACCGACGTCGAGATCATCGCCCTCGGTGGCCGCTACCACCCCAGGGCCGACAGCTACACCGGGCCGATGTGCGCCGCGCAGCTCCACGCGATCCACGCCGACCTCTACATCACCTCGACCACCGCGGCGGGTGACGGCGCGGCGTGGCATCCCGACGCCGACGTCGCCGCGGTCAAGCGCGCGATGCTCGACGCAGCGACGACGAGCCTGCTCCTGCTCGACCGCAGCAAGCTGGGTCGGCGAGGCCTGCACCGCGTCGCCGACCTCCGGCGCTTCGACGCCGTCATCGTCGAGGCCGGCACGCCCGACGACACCGTCGACCGTCTCGATGCCGCGGGCGTGACCGTCCATGTCGCCCCGGCGCTCGACGGCGAGGGCGAGCCGACCGGGGTAGGCGTCGGTAGCGCCTAGGCGAGCCGGTAGCCGTTGCGCTGCCGCCAGGCCAGGTAGTCGCCGACCTGCCGCTGCCGCTCGGCAGCAGACCAGCCGAGCTCCTCGGCCATGACGCCGGCGACCGCCTCGGCCGCGCCGGCGCCGCCGTCGGGTGACCAGAAGAACGTCGAGGTTCGCCGCACGAGCACGTCGGTGACCGTCCTGGCCTGCTCCCGGCGGCAGGCGAAGGCGCACTCCGCGCGCGTGATGCCCGGGTGGGCGGCGGCCGCGAGGGCGGGCTCGTCGCCGAGGAGGTCGAGGACGCGCTCGGCCTCGGAGCCGTAGCGGTCGACGATCCGGAAGGCGTCGGGGGGCGCGAGCCCGGCCTCGTGGCTGCGGCGGCGGGCCCGCTGCCACCCGGCGGCGTCGCCGCCGGCCAGCGGCACCTCGGCGGTGCGACACGGCCCCGGGGTGGGCAGGCCATGGCGCTCGCGGAGCTGCTCGGCGACGACGTCGACGAGCTCCTCGGCCATCGCCCGCGCCGTCGAGAGCTTGCCGCCGGCGATCGTCACGAGCCCGTCGTCGTCGGTGGTGATGACGTGCTCGCGCGAGACGTCGCTGGCCGCGGCGTCGGGGTCGGAGGCCACGAGCGGGCGCAGCCCCGCCCAGGTGCCGCGCACGTGGGAGCGGTCGAGCCGCGCCTCGGGGACGATGTGGTTGGCGGCCTCGAGGAGGTAGTCGACGTCGGCGTCGTCGGCGGCGACGTCGTCGAGGGGACCGTCGTAGTCGGTGTCGGTCGTGCCGACGTAGACGAGATCGGGGTCGATCGCGGGGATCGGCCACACCGACCGTCCGTCGCGCGGATGGCGGAAGAACAGCGCGTGCCAGATGGGGAAGTCCGACCGCGACACGACGAGGTGGACGCCCTTGGTCGGGCGCAGCATCGGCAGGGTCGCGGGGTCGCGCTGGCGTCGCACGGCGTCGACCCAGGGCCCGGCGGCGTTGACGACGACGCGCGCGCGGACCTCGAAGGCCTCGTCGGCGAGGGCGTCGCGGGCCGTCACGCCGGTGATGCGCCCGGAGGCGTCGGTGAGCAGGCCCTCGACGGCGGTGTGGTTGGCCACCTGTGCGCCGGCGTCGACCGCGGACTTCACGGTGTCGACGGTCAGGCGGGCGTCGTCGGTGATGAAGTCGTGGAGCTTGCCCCCGCCGCGCAGGCCCTCGCGGCGCAGGTGCGGCTCGGCGGCGAGGATCTGCTCGGCCGTGACCATGTGGTTGCGACGCTGCGGGGGGTTGCCGGAGAAGAGGTCGTAGAGGCGCAGGCCGACGCCGAGCTGCCACCTCGGCTCGGGGTCCTCGGGGTAGAGGAGGTAGAAGAACGACCGGGGACGGGCGAGGTGCGGGGCGAGCACGCCCATGAGCTCGCGCTCGCGACAGGACTCGCGCACCATCGCGAAGGCGCGCTGCTTGAGGTAGCGGAGGCCCCCGTGCAGCAGCTTCGTCGAGCGGCTCGACGTGCCCGCGGCGAAGTCGTCGGCCTCGAGGAGGGCGACGTCGAGCCCGCGCAGCGCGGCGTCCCGCGCGGCGGCGGCACCGGTGATGCCGCCGCCGATGACGAGGAGGTCGACGGTGCGTCCCTCGAGCTCCGAGGGGCCGGCCCGCCTCATGGGGCCGCCCATCCGCGCGCGCGGTCGACGCCGCGCCGCCAGAGTCGGTAGCCCTCGGCCCGCTGCGCCTCGCTCAGCGCCGGGCGGAAGGTGTCGTCGGCGACCGCCCGAGAGGCGACGCAGTCCTCGGGGCTGTCCCACACCCCGACGGCGAGCCCGGCGAGGTAGGCCGCCCCGAGGCTCGTGGCCTCGAGGTTCTCCGGGCGGACGACCTCGCAGCCGAGCACGTCGGCCTGGAACTGCATGAGGAAGTCGTTCTCCGCCGCGCCGCCGTCGACGCGCATCGAGACGATCGGCAGCCCGGCGTCCTCGGCCATCGTCTCGGTGAAGTCGCGGATCGAGTAGACGATCCCCTCGAGGCAGGCGCGCACGAGGTGCTCGCGGCGGGTGCCGGGGCTGATGCCGCAGATCGTGCCGCGGGCGTAGCCGTCCCAGTCCGGCGCCGACAGGCCCGTCAGGGCCGGCACGAAGACGACCCCGCCGTTGTCGTCGACGGCCGTGGCCAGCTCGGAGGTTTCCGCGGCGCTGTCGATGAGCCCGGCGCCATCACGCATCCACTGGACCGCCGAGCCGGTCGAGGCCGCGTAACCCTCCATGAGGTAGGTCGTCTTGCCGTCGAGGCGCCAGGCGATGGCGGTGTTGATCCCCCGCCCGGAGATCGTCGGGGTCTCGCCGATCGTCATGTCGAGGAAGGTGCCGGTGCCGTGGGTGCACTTGACCGTGCCGGGCTCGAAGCAGCCCTGCGCGAAGAGCGCGGCGTGCTGGTCGGCGACCGCTGAGGTGATCGGGATCGCCGCGCCGAGGATGGCGGGATCGGTGGTGCCGAAGTCGCCGGAGTCGTCGCGGACCTCGGGGAACATCGCCACGGGCACGCCGAGGTGGGCCAGCCACTCGCCGTACCACTCGCCGCGGGTGAGGTCGTAGCTGCCGGTCACCGAGGCGTTCGAGGCGCCGATGGCGTGCACGCGTCCACCGGTGAGGCGGTGGATGAGCCAGGAGTCGATCGTGCCGAAGGCCAGCTCGCCGGCCTCGGCGCGCTCGCGGGCACCCTCGACGTGCTCGAGGATCCACTCCAGCGACAGCGAGGAGTACACCGAGGCGAGGACGAGGCCGATGTGCTCGTAGGCCTTGGCCCCCCAGCTGTCCCGCAGCTCCTCGACCCGGCCCGAGGTCCGGGTGTCCTGCCAGACGATCGCCCGGGTGATCGGGTCCCCGGTCGCGCGGTCCCACACCACCGTCGTGGCGCGCTGGTTGGTGATGCCCACCGCGGCGACGCCATCGGCGGTGAGGCCGGCGGCGTCGAGCGCGTCGCCGATGCAGGCCAGCGTGGCCTGCCAGATCTCCTCGGCGTCGTGCTCGACGCGGTCGGGAGCGGGATGGTGCTGGGTGAACTCGCGGTAGGACTGTCCGAGGATCCGGCTGCGGTCGTCGATGACGAGCGCGCGTGTGCCGGTCGTGCCTTCGTCGATGACGAGGATCGGGGCCGCCATGGTGCGCCTCCCTTGCCGAGGGGTCAGGACGGATCGGTGAGCTTGCCGGGGTTGCAGACCCGCTGGGGGTCGAGGGCACGGGTGATCGCGGCGAGCGGCGCGGCGGCGTCGCCGAGCGCGGCGGGCAGCCAGCGGCGGCGGGCCAGGCCGATGCCGTGGTGGTGCAGGGGCGCGGCGCCCTGGCGCTCGCAGACCTCCATCGCCAGCTCCCAGAAGGCCTCGATGCGGCGCGCTGCGGCGGGGTCGTCCTCGGCGCGGCCGAGCATGATGACGTAGAGCGAGGTGCCCTGCGGGTAGGCGTGGGAGAAGTGCCCGAGGACCTCGTCGGCGTGGGGCGCCAGCGCCTTGGTGAGCTCCGCGTGCAGCTCGACGATGCCCGACCACAGGGCCGCGACCTCGATGGTCTCGGCGTAGCCGCCCGGC
>JAWOAS010000126.1:0-35493 GCA_046498405.1 Egibacteraceae bacterium | reverse complement strand
GAGGAGGTCGCCGCCGCCATCGCCGCCTACGCCCCGAAGGGCGTCGACCGCGCCGCCTGGCCGGAGGTCGCCGAGACGGCCCGTGCGGCGGTGACCGCTGCTGAGCCCGGTGGCGTCGCCGCGGCCCGCAAGGACCTCGCAGTGGCCGCCCGGTTCCTGCTGTGGGCCTACCGGGAGGGCCTGCCCGCTGAGACGTCGGTGTTCGCCGAGGCGCACCTCGAACGGTTCGCCGCCACGCTCGACGCCGGGGAGGCGTCGCGGGCGACGTACCGGTCGCGGCTGCGGCGGGTCGCCGCCGCGGTCAACCCTGCCGGCATGCCCGGCAGGGCAGTGCGGCAGACACGGCCGCGCTACCGCCGTCAGCGGCTGCGGCCGCCGTACACCCCGGAGGAGATGGCGGCGTTCCGCGGGCTGGTCGCCGACCAACCGACCGAGGCGCGCACCCGCCGGCTGTCCGCACTGCTGGCGCTGTCCGCCGGCGCCGGGCTGCGCGCCGACGAGCTCCGCGGGCTGACCGCCGCGGCGGTGCGCCGCGACGGCGACGACCGGTTCACCGTCGTCGTCGACGGGCCGCGTGCCCGCCGCGTGCCGGTGCTGTCTGGCTATGCCGGCCTGCTCGAGACCGCCCTCGACGGCGTCGACGCCGACACGCGAGTCGTCACCTCCGGCGACGGCGTCAACGCCGTCAACCGGCTCACCGACCGGCTCGTCGGCGCCGCCGACCTGCCGCGGCTGGAGATACCGAGACTGCGGTCAACCTGGCTGGCCACGCTCATGGCCGCCCCGGTGCCGCTGGCCGCGATCCTCGCCGCCGCCGGGCTGACCACAGCGAACAGCCTCGGCGACCTCGCCGAGCACATCGCCGACCCCATCGCCGCCGCCGACGAGGCGCTGCGTGAGGCGGGCCGCCACCGATGAGCCGCGCCCGCGTCGACGGCGCCACCCTGCGCCGCGCCGAGGAGGTCATCGACACCTCCGGGCTCGCTGAGACGCTCGAGACCCGGCTGGCCGAGCAGCGCCGCAGCGCCGCCGGCCGCCGCCGCGCCGTCACCGTCCGCACCCTGCTCGTGCTGCTGACCGCCACCGCGCTGGCCGGGCATCCACTGCACCTCGCCCGGGTGCACGAGGGCGCTGTCAGCCTGCCGATGGCCACCCGCCGACGGCTCGGCATCACCGCCCGCCGCCGCACCGACACCGTCACCGTCCGCCAGCTCGGCTACCTCTTCAACCGCATCGCCGCCGCCGTCGACCCGTCCCCGCACTTCGCCGGCCCCGACGCCGGCGACGACACCGCCGACGAGCGCGCCGAACGCGCCGCCGCCCTGCAAAACGTCCTCGACGAACTGCTCGACGCGACCCTGCCGCGAGCCGACCGCGACACCCACGACGGCGCCTACGCCGTCGACGCGACCGACCTGCCCGCCTGGGCGCGCCCGCGCGCCAACGCCGCGGCCAGCCACGACCCCGACGCCGGCTGGTACGTCAAACGCGCCGGCGGCCGGGCGGTCACCCGCGACGGCACCGAACCCGGCGGCCGCACCAAGCCGCGCGGCGCCAACCGCCGCCGCCACGACCACTTCACGTTCGGCTACGAACTCCACGCGTTCGTGCGCACCCGCGCCGACGGCGCCGAGCAGGCCGCCCCGGCGCTGGCCGACCGCATCGTCGTCCGCCGCGCCGGCACCGGCAGCGTCACCGGCGTCGTCGACGCGCTCCGCCGGCTGTCCCGCCGCCGCCACGTCACCGAGGTCATCGCCGACCGCTGGTATTCCTCCAAGGCCGTCGAGAACTTCCACTACCCGCTGCGCGCCCTCGGCATCGACCTCACCTTCGACCTCATGCCCGACCAGCTCGGCGTCCGCGGCCAAACCGCCGGCGCCCCGATGCTGCAAGGCACCCCGCACTGCCCCGCCACCCCGCAGCGCTGGCGTGAACCCGACCCGCCACACTGGTTCGACCGTCAAGGCCGCGACGAGCTCGCCACCCAGCAGCAGCGGCGGCGCAGCTACGCGCTGGCCCGCCACAGCGGCCCCGACGCCGACGGCTACGAGCGCTGGCAGTGCCCCGCCGAGGCCGGCAAGGTCCGCTGCCCCCTCAAACCTGCGTCGATGCAGCTGCCGATGACCCTGCCGACCGTGCACCACCACCCCGACCCGGAAGCCGGGCCGCTGCCGCGCGTCTGCCAGCAGAAGACCGTCACCATCCCCGCCGACGCCGGCGACCGCACCCGCCAGAAGCACTACTGGGGCTCGGAGCAGTGGCAGGCAAGCTACGCCCGCCGCAACGTCGTCGAAGGCTGGTTCGGGACCCTGAAGTCCGCTACCCACGAGAACGTCGGCGCCGCCGGCCGCCTCCGCGTCTTCGGCCTCGCCAAGACCAGCCTGCTCGTCGGCATCGCCGCCGCAGCCTGCAACCTCCGCATGGCCGACACCTGGCAGCGCCGCCACACCGGCGACGACACTACCGACGGCCACACTGACGGCGACGGCGGCCAGCCGGCCGCGGGCCGGCAGCGGCCCCGCCGGCGACGGGCGCTGCCCACCCTCGCTGGCGCCGACCCCGGCTAACCGCCGAACCCCCACCCGGCCCGCACCCCGCCGACGGCGGGGCCATCAGCCTGCCCACACACCCGCGCCGGCCCCACCGACGGCCGTGTGAAACCCCCAGACACGACGAAACGCCGCCCCGTGTGGGGCGGCGCTGTCGTCTCTGCACCCAACCGTCGCCTGCCACGGCGGGTTCCGCCACATTCTGTCAGCAACACGGCGACATTCTGTGCGGACCCCTGCGTGGAGGTGGCGGGAGTCGAACCCGCGTCCAGATGTCTCGTCCTCGGGACCCCTACGAGCGTAGGTTCCGGCTCATTGTCGGGTCGCCGCGCTCCGGAACCAAGCGGCTCGGCGACCGTACGCCACTGCGGTGTCCCCACCGGCCCGTGGCGATGACCGGTGAGTGGAGCCTGGATACGATGCCCGACCCCTCAGCCCAGGCAGCCGAGGGCGGACAGACTGCGGTGGTTACGCAGCCAGGGCCATGTCTTCGTTGGCACCTATTGGTTACCTGGACAGATTCACGAGGTGACCAGGCATGCTCGGCTCGCGCTCCCGAGGTCGACCGACACCTGTCGAGACCTCATCACCCCCGAGAGAGGGCGGCGACGGTGGATGCAGTTGTCAACGTGCCGGACGTGCCATGCTACCCGTCGGGTAGGGTCGGCTCACGCCCGTCCGGCCCGCGACCATGCCGAGCCGCCCCCCCTCGCCGCGGTATCGGCGCATGTCACGGTCACCGCGCGACCTGCGCGCTCAGCGGCCCTTGCGCCGGTCGGCGAGCTCGCGCTCCATCGTGCGCTTGGCGTCGCGCTCGGCGATGTCCTTGCGCTTGTCGTGCTGGGTCTTGCCGCCGGCCAGGCCGAGCGCGAGCTTGGCCCGACCGTCCCTCCAGTAGAGCCGCAGCGGCACGAGCGTGCGCCCCGCCTCCCGGGTGAAGTCCTCGAGCCGGGCGATCTCCTCACGGTGCAGCAGCAGCTTGCGGGGTCGGGTCGGCTCGTGGTTCGCGCGGTTGCCGAAGGCGTACTCGGGGATGTGACAGCCGTAGAGCCACACCTCCCCACGCCGCACGACGGCGTAGGCGTGCTGCAGCGACGCCTTGCCGTCGCGCAGCGACTTGACCTCGGTCCCGGTGAGCACGAGCCCGGCCTCGAGGGTGTCGTCGATGCGGTACTCGTGGCGTGCCCGCCGGTTGACCGCGATCGCGTCGTCGCGCTTGCGTTGCTTGGCCATGGCCTGCCAAGGCTACTGCGAGCCGGCGACCAGCGACTGCAGGGCGTCCTGCGCCGCGGAGAGCTGGGGGTCCCCTTCGGCGTCCTCGCTGTCGGCGACCTCCCGGTCGGGCTGGACGCCGACCTCCTCGATCGACTCCCCCGAGGGCGTGAAGTACGCCGCGGTCGTGAACTTCGCGCCCGAGCCGTCGGGCAGGGAGCGGATCGTCTGCACCGTGCCCTTGCCGAACGTCGGCTCGCCGACGACGATCCCGCGGTCGGCGTCCTGGATCGCCGCGGCCACGATCTCCGAGGCGCTGGCCGTGCCGCCGTCGACGAGGACGACGAGCGGGACGTCGCCGACAGGCTCGCCGGCCGCCGTCAGCGTCTCCTCGTCGCCGGAGCGCTCCTGCACCCGCACGACGACCTCGTCGTCGAGGAAGACGCTCGCGACATCGACCGACTCGCTGAGCAGCCCGCCGGGGTTGCCGCGCACGTCGAGGACGACCCCGTCGGCGCCCTCGTCGAGTGCGGCCTCGACGGCCTCGCGCACCTCGTCGGCGACCCCGGTGGTGAACTGCAGGAGCTCGATGTGCGCGGAACCGTCGTCGAGGACGCTGGCCTCGAGGCGCGGGATCTCGATCTCGGCGCGGGTCAGCGTCGTCGTGACGGTCTCGCCGTCGTCGTCCTCCCGCACGAGCTCGAGCTCGACGTCGGTGCCGGGCTCGCCGCGCACCTCATTGACGACGGACTCGATGGGCTCATCGGTGACGTCCTCGCCGTCGACGCCGACGATGCGGTCGCCAGCGCGGACCCCACCCTCCTCGGCCGGGGTGCCCTCGAAGACGCGGACGACGAAGAGGCCCTCAGGGGTCTCCTGGAGCTCCATGCCGACCCCGGCGTAGGTCCCGTCGAGCTGTTGGGAGAAGTCCTCGTAGGCCGCGGGGTCGTAGTACCGCGCGTAGGGGTCGTCGAGCGCCTCGAGCATCCCGTCGATGGCACCCTCGACGAGGACGTCGCCGTCGGGGGGGTCGACGGCGTCCTCCTGGAGGTCCTCGTAGAGCTCGACGAGCGGCTCGAGCTCGGCGGGGACCTCCTCGCCGCTGCTGCCGATGGGCACCTCGACGAAGCCGCCGGCGCCCTCGCTGCCCATGCGGTAGGCGCTGAAGACGAGCGCGGCGACGACCACGAGGGCGGTGATCCCACCGAGGACGCGCCAGCGCCACACCGGCCGCTTGCGCTCGGCGACGGGAGGGCCGGGCGGTGAGAGGTCCATAGTCCCAGCGTGCCACGCGCGCGCGGCGCCCGACGGGCGCGCCCGGCCGCGGCGCGGGCCTCTAGAGGTAGGGCATCGGGTTGGTCGGCGAGCCGTTGATCCGGACCTCGAAGTGCAGGTGCGGGCCGGTCGACAGCCCCGTCGAGCCGACGTAGCCGATGGTCTGGCCACGACTGACCTGCTGGCCACCGCTGACCGCGAGGCGGGACTGGTGGGCGTAGAGCGTGCTCATCCCGCCGCCGTGGTTGATGACGACGGTGATGCCGTAGCCGCCCATGCCCCCAGCGGTCACGACGGTGCCCGACTCCGCGGCGCGGATCGGCGTGCCGGTCGGTGCCCCGTAGTCGACGCCGGCGTGGAGGCGGCGGGTGCCGAGCACGGGGTGGGTGCGATAGCCGTAGGGGCTCGTGACCGGTGCGCCCACCGGGGTGGCGAGCTGGCCCCCGCCGCTCGAGGCGTTGCCCGAGGAGCCGCCCGAGCTGCCTGACGAGCCGCCCGAGCTGCCCGACGAGCTGCCCGAGCTGCCACTCGACCCGTTGCTCGACCCCGACGACGAGTCCGACGACGAGCTCGAGCGCGAGGTGGCCTCCCGCTCCGCCTCGCGCTCCTCGGCGAGGCGGCGCTCCTCGGCCTCGCGGCGCTCCTCGGCCTCGCGACGCTCCTCGGCCTCGCGGCGCTCCTGCTCGGCGGCGAGCTCGCGGAGCTCGGTCTCGATCGTGTTGCTCTGCGCCTCGAGGTCGGCGACGAGGGCGCGGTACTCCTCCTGCTCGTCCTCGATGGAGGCCAGGAGCCGCTCCTGCTCGGCGGCCTCCTCCTCGGCGGCCACGCGCAGGGCGTCGGTCTCCTCGACGAGGCCCGCCACCCGCTCGGTCTCGCGCTCGGCGTCGGCGCGCTGCTCCTCGCGGCGGGCCTCGAGCTCGTCGAGGCGGGCCAGCACGCCCCCGAGCTCGGCCTCGAGCGCGGCGATGCCCTCGATCTGGGCGACGTCCTGGCTCATCACCGCCGAGACGAGATGGCTCTGGCGGGTGAGGTCGTGGAGGTCGGTGGCGTCGAAGAGCACCGTCGTGGCGTCGACCGAGCCGTGCATGTAGGAGTGCCGCACCCGGTCGCTGAAGAGGTCGCGCTGCCCGTCGAGCTCGGCGCGCGTCGCGTCGATGTCGCCCTCGGTGGCGACGATGTCCTCCTGGGTCGCCTCGAGGATCGCCTCGGCCTCGGCGAGCTCGGCCTCGGCCTCCTCGAGCTCGCCGGTGCGCTCGGCGAGCTCGGCGCGGATCTCCTCGAGGCGCGCCTCGACGTCGGCGAGCTCCTCGGCGGTCGAGGCGTGCCGCTGCTCGAGGGCCTCGAGCTCGTCCTGGCCCTCGCCGAGGTCCTCCTCGACGCCGTCGAGCTCATCCTCGGCCTCGCGCTGCTGGGCCTCGAGGTCGTCGGCGGCCGACGGCGGCGGCAGGAGGGTCAGCGCGAGCAGCGCGGCGGCCAGCAGGGCGAGTGCCCGGGCGCCGGTCCGCACCCCCACGGCGGGGGGCGGCGAGGCGGCGGGGCGTCGGGGCGACATCAGACCGAGAGGAACCGTCGCAGGGACACGAACGAGGCGATCGCCGCGAGGCCAGCGCCGATGGCGATGAGGATCGGCGTGACGGTGAGGACCTCGGCGGTGCCGATGAAGGGAATGAAGACGATCTGCTCGCGTAGCCGGCCGATGAGCGTCTGCATGCCGAGGAAGAGCAGGCCGCTGGCCAGCAGCGCGCCGATGATCCCGGCGAGCATCCCCTCGAGGACGAACGGGAGACGGACGTACCAGTTCGTCGCGCCGACGAGCTTCATGATCCCGATCTGCTCGCGGCGGGCGAAGGCCGTCATGCGGATGGTGTTGCTGATGAGCGCCGCGGCGGCGACGAGCTGGAGGACCGCCACGGCGACCGCGCCGTTGCGGAAGGCGTCCATGACGGTGAAGAAGCGGTCGAGCACCTCGCGCTGGTCGGAGATGTCGGCCACGCCGGGGAAGCCGGCGTACTGCGACTCGACGACGAGGTAGCGCTCGGGGTCCTCGAGGCTGACGCGGAACGAGGCCGGCAGGAAGTCCGGCTCGATCGAGGCCAGCACCTCGTCCTGTCCCTCGAAGAGCTCCTGGGCCTCCTCGTAGGCGTCGTCCTTGGAGACGAAGATGAGGTCGCTGACCTCGGGGTTGGCCCGCAGGTCCTCCTCGAGCGAGAGCCGCTGCGCCTCGCTGATGCCGTCGTCGAGCCAGATCGAGACCTCGACCTCGGCATAGAAGAGGTCGCGGGCGAGGTTGACCTGCTGCTGGACGAGCAGGCCGGCGCCAAGCAGCGCGAGGCTCACGGTGACGGTGACGATCGTGGCCACGGTCATGAGGAGGTTGCGCCGGAGCCCGACGAGGACCTCGGAGAGGAGGTAGCGGAGCCTAGCTCCCATAGCCGTAGACCCCACGTGTCTGGTCGCGCACGAGCGTGCCGTCCTCGAGCTCGACGACGCGTCGGCGCATCGAGTCGACGATGTGCTGGTCGTGGGTGGCCATGACCACCGTCGTGCCGGTGCGGTTGATGCGGTCGAGGAGCTTCATGATCCCGACCGACGTCGTCGGGTCGAGGTTGCCGGTGGGCTCGTCGCAGAGCAGGATCCGCGGGCGGTTGACGAAGGCGCGGGCGATCGAGACGCGCTGCTGCTCACCGCCGGAGAGCTCGTGGGGGTAGGCCTCGTGCTTGTGGCCGAGGCCGACGAGCTCGAGGACCTCGGGCACGGTGCGCTCGATCGACGAGCGCGGCCGGCCGATGACCTCGAGGGCGAAGGCGACGTTCTCGAAGACCGTCTTGTTCGGCAGGAGCTTGAAGTCCTGGAAGACGCAGCCGAGGTCGCGGCGCAGCGTCGGCACCCGCCAGCTCTTCAGCCGTGACAGCCGCTTGCCACCGACCCAGATCTCGCCGGCGTCGGGGTCCTCGTCCTTGATGAGGAGCTTGATGAACGTGCTCTTGCCCGAGCCGGAGGCCCCGACGAGGAAGACGAACTCGCCCTTGGCGATGTCGAGGTCGATGTTCGACAGCGCGGCAACGCCGTTCTTGTAGGTCTTCGAGACGTTGTCGAGGCGTATCACGGCAGCACGACACCAAGTGGGGAAGGTTGCGCGCCTCGCCGGCGCGCCGGTCTCGGGGGAGACTAGCATCGGCCCTGCGCAGGGCCTCGGAGGCAGACCCGCCACGACCCGTCCGAACGGCCGGTCGAGGGCCCGGCCCCCACGCGCCCCAGGGCATCCGCCCGACCGGGCACGGCACGGCCCACGCCGAGCCGGTCACCGCCGACCGGCGGCCCACGCCGAGCCGGTCACCGCCGGCCGAGCGCCTCGGCGAGGCGGTCGGGCAGGTCACGCAGGCTCGACCCACGCAGCTCGAGGTAGCGCAGGTCCGCCGTCGCGAGGTCGCCCTCGCCGGGCAGATCGGGTCCGACGAGCACGCCCCGGCGCGCCGCCGCCGGGTCGAGCCGGCGCGGGACGGTGCCGACGGGCTCGAGGAGCGACAGCGCGAGGCCGCGTCGAGCCAGCGCCGCGAGCGCACTGCGCAGGGCCGGCACGAGCGGCCCTGCGGCCACGACCACGCCTTGCCCGCCCTCGGCGTGCACCCGCGTCTGGCCGATCGTCGGGCTGGGGACCTGGGCGGGACGCGGGGCGACGTCGACGTCGCCGACGAGCACGAGCTGCGGGCGCGCACGCGACAGCGCGGTGTGCAGCAGCGCGGCGACGTCCTCGGGCCAGACGGGATGGAGCGCGCCGCGACGCAGCCGGTGCCAGGCCTTGGCCAGGGCGACGTCCTCGGTGAGCACGACGACGGGGTCCTCGAGCGTGGCGAGGTCGGCGTCGCTCCGCTCCGCGAGCACGATCGCGGGATGGCCCCGCCGGGCCACGCCCGCGGCGACGGCGAGCCGGCTCGTCGCCCCCGGGGCGCGGACGCACGTCCGCGGGGCGAGCTCGGCGAGCTCGACGGCCAGCCCCGGCTCGGCGCCGACGACGACCCGCGCCTCCGGCAGCTCCTCGGGCAGGCGCTCGAGGGCGTCGACGGCCGCCCAGCGCGTCGACGGGCTCACCGCCGACCCCCCACGGCGCTCATGCGACGAGCAGCAGCGCGCCGGCGGTCGAGCGCGCCAAGGCGCGGTCGAGCCCGGCGAGCAGCTCGACCGGGGCGTCCGCGGCGACGCGCTCGCAGGGCCAGCCGGCGGCGTCGAGCAGCCGCTCGGCCGCCCCCACCTCGGCGGCCGCCAGGACCCAGAGCACGACGAGCCCGGGCAGGCCCGCCCCGGCGAGCGCGCCCTCCCAGGTGCGCCCGTCGGCCACGGCGGCGGCGTCGAGCAGACAGAGCGTGCGTCCCGCGCCGACCCGGCTCGCACCGGCGGCGGCGCCGCCGACGGCCAGCGCGAGCGCGCGGCCCGGCTCGGTGACCGCGACGGCCTCGGGGTGCCCGCCGACCTCGTCGAGGGCGGCACGGACCTGTCCGCCGAGCGTCTCGCCGCCGACGACGACATCGTCACCGCCGCGCCACACCGGGTCGTCGGGGTCGAAGGCCAGTGCCTGCCCCTCGAGGAGGGCGGCCAGCAGCGCCGCCGCCCCGCCCGTCCTCCGGGCCGCCGCCGCGCGCAGCGCGGCGAGGTCGACGGCGTCGAGCAGCGAGGTCGGCACGCTAGCCCTCGCCTGCCGCCTGCTCGTCGCGCGCCTTCCACTGGAGGTAGGAGGTGATGAGCCCGTCGAGGTCGCCGTCGAGCACGGCACCGGTCGCACCGGTCTCGTGGCCGGTGCGCAGGTCCTTGACCATCTGGTAGGGATGCAGGACGTAGGAGCGGATCTGGCTGCCCCAGGCGACGTCGGACTGCTCACCGCGCACCGCGTCGAGCTCGGCTTCGCGCTCGGCACGCGCGAGCTCAGCGAGCTTGGACTTGAGCAGCGCCATCGCCGTGGCCTTGTTCTGCAGCTGGCTGCGCTCGTTCTGGCAGGCCACGACGATCCCGGTCGGCAGGTGGGTCAGCCGCACCGCGCTGTCGGTGGTGTTGACGCCCTGCCCGCCGGGGCCCGAGGCGCGGAAGACGTCGACGCGCAGCTCGTCGTCGGCGACGGTGACCTCGTCGTCGACGTCCTCCATCACCGGGACGACGTCGACCGAGGCGAAGGCGGTGTGCCGGCGCGCCTGGGAGTCGAACGGGCTGATGCGCACGAGGCGGTGCACGCCGCGCTCCCCCTCGAGCAGCCCGTATGCGCGCGCGCCGTGGACGGTGAACGTCGCCGAGCGGATGCCGGCCTCCTCGCCCTCCTGCTCGTCGTGGACGTCGACGCCGAAGCCCCGGCGGTCGGCCCAGCGCAGCAGCATGCGCTCGAGCATCTCCGCCCAGTCCTGGCTGTCGGTGCCCCCGGCCCCGGCGTGGACGGTGACGACGGCGTCGCGCCCGTCGTAGGGTCCCGACAGCAGCACACGGGTCTCGAGCTCGGCGAGGTCGGCCTCGAGCGCGGCGAGCCCCTCGGCGACCTCCTCGGCGGTGCCCTCGTCGTCCTCCTCGCGGGCGAGGTCGGCGAGGACCGCGAGGTCGGAGAGCTTCGCGGCGAAGTCGTCGAAGACGCGCAGCTCCTCCTCGACGTGGCTGAGCTCGGCCATGACCCGCTGCGCGCCGGCCTGGTCCTCCCAGAGATCCGGGCGCGAGGCCTCGCCCTGGAGCTCGGTCAGGCGGCGGCGCTTCGTGTCGAGGTCAAAGATACTCCTTGATCTCGGCGAGCTTGGCCT
The DNA here is from genome assembly GCA_046498405.1 of Egibacteraceae bacterium. Classification (GTDB taxonomy): domain Bacteria; phylum Actinomycetota; class Nitriliruptoria; order Euzebyales; family Egibacteraceae; genus T1Sed10-49. The sequence goes on along the minus strand of JAWOAS010000126.1, from coordinate 24,689 downwards.
CGTAGGCCGCGATCGTTGCTCGGTGGTCGGTGGCCACGGCGGGCTCCTTGCAGCGGGGGTGACGCGGGGTCGCGCGAGGGCGATCCTAGAACCTGTGGCGGGGCGCCGCGGCCCGGTGGCGCGACCCGTCGCCACCGCGGCTCGCTCCGCTACGATGCGCCCAGCACAAGGGGAGGCCCGTGACACCACTCATCGACGCCACCGAGATGTACCTCCGCACGGTCTGGGAGCTCGAGGAGGAGGGCATCACACCGATCCGCGCCCGACTCGTCGAGCGCCTCGGCGTCTCCGCGCCGGCGGTCAGCGAGACCGTCGCCAAGCTCGTCGACGAGGGGCTCATGCGCATCGGCGCCGACCGCACCCTCTCGCTGACCGGCGAGGGCAACCGCATCGCCCTCAGCGTGATGCGCAAGCACCGCCTCGCCGAGCGCCTGCTCACCGACGTCATCGGCGTGCCGTGGGAGGCCGCGCACAACGAGGCGTGCCGCTGGGAGCACGTCATCAGCGACAGCGTCGAGGGCTACATCGAGAGCATGCTCGGCCACCCCGCCACCTGTCCGCACGGCAACCCCATCCCCTCCGAGGGTGACGTGGCCGAGCGCGAGCGCCTCCACAGCGCCGCTGAGGCCGCCAAGGAGGAGCTCCGCGTCGAGGTCACCCGGCTCAGTGAGCTCATCCAGGCCGACACCGAGCTCATGGGCATCCTGCGCGAGGGCGGGATCGTGCCCGGCGCGGTCGTGTCGCTGCGCACCGAGGCCGGGGCGGTCCTCGCCGAGACCGCAGGGGGCGTCGTCGAGCTGCCGGCCAAGGCCGCCGACCTCGTCTACGTCGTGCCGCACGAGGGCTGAGCGGACCGCCGTGCGCGGCCACACCCCGACGGAGGGCCGGGTCGATGAGGCGGGCGACGTCGCCGACCCCCGGGCGGCGCGCCTCGCCGGAGCGCTCGCCGCCCATGCCCCGCGGGACGACCGCGAGGCACGCGCGCTCGCGCGCATCCTCGAGGCCCTCTCACGGCTCGAGCGGCCGTTCGACGAGGCCGCTGGCCCCGTCCACGTCACGGCGTCGGCGATGGTGCTCGGCCCCCGTGGGGTCCTGCTGCACCGCCACAAGCGCCTCGGGCTGTGGCTGCAGCCGGGCGGGCACGTCGATCCCGGCGAGGAGCCCGCCACCGCGGCGCGTCGCGAGGCGGCCGAGGAGACCGGTCTGGCCATCGGCGAGCCCGTCGGCGGGGCGGCGATCGTCCACGTCGACGTCCACCCCGGCGGGCGCGGGCACACCCACCTCGACATCCGCTACCGCTTCACCGCCGAGGACGCCGAACCCGCGCCACCCCCCGGCGAGAGCCAGGAGGTGGCGTGGTTCGGCTGGGCCGAGGCCGCGGCGGTCGCCGACGCCGGCCTCGCGACCGCACTCAGCGCAGTGCGGCCGCCGGCCGGGACGTGAGCGTGCGCCTAACCGGGCCGACCGCCTGCCGGTCGCCTCGCCAGCCGAGCCCGCCGCGCCCGGCCGGGCGCACGTCGGTCACTCGTCGAGCAGGCCGGCCTCGGCGAGCCAGTCGGTGACGATCGCCTCGGCGTCCTCGGGGTCGTCGCCACCGAAGCGGGTGTTGAAGTCCTGGAGGTCCTCGGTGGTCAGCTCCGCCGAGACCGCGTTGAGGACCTCGCGGGCCCCCTCGTCGAGCGCGTCCTCGCGACCGACCGGCACGATGTTGTTCGCCAGGGTGAACGGCTCGTCCTCCTCGAGGACGACCCAGCCCTGCTCGAGGATCGGCGGGTCGGTCGAGCACAGCCGCGCGACGTCGGCCGCGCCGGAGGACAGCGCGTCGAAGGTCTCCGGGCCGCAGGCGTCGGTCTGGAGGAAGTCGCCGAACTCGAGGCCGTAGACCTCCTCGAGGCCGACGAGCCCGGTCGAGCGCTCGGCGAACTCCGGTGAGCCGGCGATGGTGAGGTCGTCCTCCTGGCCGACGAGGTCACCGACGGCGGTGACCCCGAGCTCGTCGGCGCGCTCGGCGGTCATCGCGAGCTCGTCGCCGTTCTCGGCCTCCGCGGCGTCGAGGACGACGAGCCCGTCGTCGGCGACCTCCTCGCGGAGCATCTCCGTGGTCGCGTCGCTGTCCATGACCTCGGCCTCGCCGCCGAGGACGAAGTCGAGGGCGTTGCCGTTGTACTCGGGCAGGACGTCGATGTCGCCGTTCTCGAGGGCGGGGAAGAGCGCCTCGCGCTGACCGGCCTGCTGGACCTCGGTGTCGTAGCCGTCCGCCTCGAGGGCCTCGGCGTAGAGGGTGGCGAGCACGAGGCTCTCGGGGAAGTCGAAGGCGCCGACGGTGATGCTGCCGCCGTCGGCGGCCTCCTCGGTGTCGGCGTCAGCCTCGGCGTCAGCGTCGGCGTCGTCGGCGGCATCCTCGCCGTCGGCCTCGCAGGCGCCGAGGAGCAGGGCGAGGGCGAGCAGGAGCAGGGTGGGCAGGAGCCCTCTTCGAACGCGCATGATCGTTCCTTTCACGGTGCTGTCGCGGACGGATCGGGAAGGCGCGGGGTGGGGCGCGGGCGGCTCAGGCTCTCGTCGCCGTCACGGCGGCCTCGCGCTCGGCGAGCGCGGCGGCGAAGCCCGTCGGCGTGGCGAGCCGCTGCAGGCGGGCGAGGCCGACGTCGGCGAGGATGCCGAGCAGCGCGACGAGGATCGCCCCGGCCACGACCCGGGGGGTGTCGAACGCCGAGAGGCCGTCGAAGATGTAGCGCCCGAGGCCCCCGGCACGGCCGATGAAGCCCGAGATCGTCGCCGTGGCGATGACCTGGACCGTCGAGACGCGCAGCCCCGCGAAGATCAGCGGCAGCGCGAGCGGGACCTCGACCTGGCGCAGCAGCCGCCAGCCGGTGAACCCCATGCCCACAGCCGCGTCGCGCACCTCGGGGTCGACGCCGCGCACCGCGGTGTAGGTGTTCGTGAGCAGCGGCGGGATCGCGAGGGCGATGAGCGCGAGGATGACCGGCAGGATCCCGAAGCCGATGAGCACCGCGGCGATGGCCACGATGCCGAGGTCGGGGATCGCGCGACCGAGGTTGCCGACGTTGATCGCGAGGTTGCCGAGCCGCCCGGTGTGGCCGGTCCACAGCCCGATCGGCACGGCGATCGCCGCGCCGACGACGAGCGCGATGGTCGCGTAGACGACGTGCTCGCCGACACGCTCGGGGATGGCGTTGAGCCCCGACCAGTGCTCGGGGTCGACGAGCCAGAGCACGCCCTCGAGGAAGACCTCCACCGCGCTACACCCCCTGTCGCCACGGCGCGACGGCGCGCTGCAGCCCGAGCAGCGCGAGGTCGGCGACGATCGACAGCGCCGCGGTGAGCGTCACCCCGACGATGATCTGGGTGGGGAACGCCCGGTTGTAGCCGGTGAGGATGTCGGCGCCGAGCCCACCGAAGCCGATGAAGGCGGTGACGGTCACGAGCCCGATGATCGTCACCGTGGCGATGCGCAGTCCCGCGATGATCACCGGCGTGGCCAGCGGCAGCTCGACCTTGAGCAGGCGCTTGGCCGGCGAGTAGCCCATCGCGTCGGCGGCCTCGGTGACGTCGGCCGGCACGCCGTCGAGGCCCTCGACGATGTTGGGCAGCAGGACGACGAGCGTGTAGAGCGTGAGCGCGACGTAGGCGTTGGCACGCGAGAGCCCAAGGAAGGGGATGAGCAGGGCGAAGAACGCGAGCGAGGGCACGGCGAAGAGCACCCCGGTGGTGCGCACGAGGGGCTGGTAGAGCCCCCGGTAGCGCCGCGCGAGTAGCGCGAGGCCGAAGGAGAGGACGAAGCCGAGGGCCACCGGCGGCGCGGTGAGCACGAGGTGCTCGGTCACGGAGTCGCCGATCGAGCCGAGGTTTCGGCCGATCCAGCCCCAGTTGATGAGCACCGTCGCGCTCGCCGTCATCACGCCGCGCGCCTCAGTCGAGCTCTTTGGCGATGAGCTGCTGGGACAGCAGCCCCTCGTAGACGTCGCCCTCGCTGACGCGCACCGCGACCGCCGACTGGTTCGTCACCATGGCGTTGAGGGCCGCGCGCAGGCTGTCGCCGGCCTGGACGTGCAGGCCGAAGGGCCGGACCTGCTGGTCACGCATCGGCCCGTCGATGAGCTCGTGGGTCGAGATCCACCCGAGCAGGACATGGGCCTCGGTCAGGGCGATGACCCAGTCGAGCCCGGCGGCGTCGGCGCTGCGCTCGGCGACGTCACGGTCGTCGTCGGGATAGACGACGGGGCCGTACTCGGCGCTGACCTCGCTCACCGGGATCAGCGAGAGCCGCTTGAGCCCACGCTCCTCGCCGAGGAACTCCTTGACGAAGTCGTTGGCTGGGTCGCTGAGGAGCTCGCGCGGGGTGGCGTACTGCTGCAGCCGCCCGCCCTCGGCGAGGATGGCGATGCGGTCGCCCATCGCCAGGGCCTCGTCGATGTCGTGGGTGACGAAGACGATGGTCTTGCGGACCTCGGCCTGCAGCCTGAGGAACTCCTCCTGCAGCCGGCTGCGCACGAGGGGGTCGACGGCCCCGAAGGGCTCGTCCATGAGCATCACCGCCGGATCGGCGGCCAGCGCGCGGGCCACGCCCACGCGCTGGCGCTGCCCCCCGGAGAGCTGGTGGGGGTAGCGCTCGGCGATCTCGGAGGGCAGCCCGACGACGTCGAGGAGTTCGTCGACGCGCTCGTCGCGCCGCCCGCGCGCCCAGCCCTCGAGCTCGGGCACCGTCCCGATGTTGCGGCGCACGGTGTAGTGCGGGAAGAGACCCGTGTGCTGGATGACGTAGCCGATGCCGCGGCGCAACGCGGCGGGCTCGCGCTCGGCGACGTCGGTGCCGTCGAGCAGCACCCGTCCGCTCGTCGGGGTGACCATGCGGTTGACCAGGCGCATCGTCGTCGTCTTGCCGCAGCCACTCGGGCCGACGAAGACGACGATCTCGCCGTCGGCGACCTCGAGATCGAGGGCGTCGAGCGCGACGGTGCCGTCGGGGTAGCGCTTCGTGACGGACTCGAAGGTGATCACGTCGGTCCTTCGTCCGGCGGCGGGCAACAGGGCGCCGACGCTGGGCGATGTCGCGGCACACCGCCGTCAGCACGTCGATCTGGGGGGCCCCGTCGTTGGGACGGGTCCAGTGTTCCACGTTGGTCGCATTCCACACGGCTCCCGCAACATCGGTGGCCGTCGACGCCTCGCGACTCGTGCCACGACACCGCCTCGCCCCTGCCCGAGGGCGCCGCCTCACCCCTACCTCTGCCCGAAGGTGCCGACTCACCCCCGCCCGAAGGAGCCGCCTGCGATCCCACGCTCGAGCCACGCGACGACGGCCCCGGCGACCTCGGCGTGGACCGCCCCGGCGCCGCGGGCATCGCGCTTGCCGACCGCGAAGGCGTGGTCGGCACCGGCGATGACCTCCGTGGTCGCACCGCCCGCGGGCAGGTGCGCGTGTTGGGCGGACTCGAGCGCGGCGAGGTCGCAGAGCGCGTCGCGCTCCCCCTGCACGAACAGGCAGGGCACCGACAGGGCCTGCCAGTGGCCGGTGCGCAGCTCGGCGGCCGGGGGTGGGCCGTCGCGTCGCGCGCGCCGTCGGTGCAGCGGGTAGCCGAGCAGGACGAGGCCGTCGCAGGGCTGCCCCTCCGCGGCGAGCAGGCTCGCCACGCGCCCGCCCATCGACCTCCCGCCGAGCAGCAGGCTGCGCTGCGGATGCGCCGCGCGGGCCGCGGCGGCGACGTCGCGCCACGCCGCGGCCAGGCGCGCCGGCGGATCCGGACGCCGCCGGCCGGCCTCGGCGTAGGCGAAGTTGAAGCGCCACACCGGGTGGCCGGCGTCGGCCACCGCCGCGCTCACCCCCTCGAGCACGGGATGGCTGCGGTCGCTGCCCGCGCCGTGGGCGAGCACGACGACGAGCTCCCCCCGGTCAGACGGTGGTGCGGTGCAGGCCACGCGCGTGGCCGCCACGACCTGCGGCGGAGACAACGCGACCTCCCGGACCTCGACGCGGGCATCCACCAGGCGCCCCTCCCTCGTCGGCGTTCGGCCCATGGCATGGGCCGGCAGGGTAGGGCCTCGACGGTGGGGCGTCGGGCGACTCTCCGGCGTGGGCGATCGGACGGCCGAGGTCAATGCCACGCCAGCGTCGCTTCGGCGACACTGGCCCCATGGGCCATCGCACCCGCCGACGCACCGGCTCGTGGCTGGGCACCACCGTCGCGGTGGTGCTCCTGGCCGGCCTCGGCTACCTCGCGCTGACCGCAGCGCAGGTCTGGTGGTCGGCTCGCACCGACAGCCCCGCCGAGGCCGACGCCATCGTCGTGCTCGGTGCCGCGCAGTACGACGGCCACCCCTCCGCGGCCCTGCAGGGCCGCCTCGACCACGCTGCGTGGCTCTACGAGGCCGGCCGGGCTCCGCGCATCGTCGTCACCGGCGGCAGCCGCGAGGGCGACCGGTTCACCGAGGCCGAGGCCGGCGCGCTGTACCTCCACGCCAGCGGGGTGCCCGGCGAGGCCATCGAACGCGAGACCACCGGCGCGTCGACCTTCACCTCCCTGGCCTCGGTCGCGCGCTACCTCCGCCCCGAGGGCGTGACCTCGGTCATCGTCGTCTCCGACCCCTTCCACAGCCACCGCGCGACGGCCATCGCCCGGGAGGTCGGCTTCGAGGCCTCGGCCTCGGCGTCGACGACGAGCCCGTTCCAGGGCACCGCCGGGCTGGTCCAGTGGGCACGCGAGACCGCCGCGGTCGCCGTCGGGCGGCTCATCGGCTACCGCCGTCTCGAGAGCCTCGGCTTCCGGCTCGACGCGCTCCAGGCGGGCCTCGGCGTGGCCGCCTCCGAGCCCTACGCGGTGCTGCCGGCCCCAGACCGCTGACCGGGGCGGGGAGGCCGGCGACGCTCACCGCGCGTCCGATCCTCCTCGCCAGCGCCGCAGCCGGCGATCACACGGGTGTCGTCGAGCCCGTCGCGCTGCCCCGGGGTGGGCGCCGGCTCGGTCACCGCGCGCCGAGGCCCTTGTCAGGGTCTGCACCGGCGAGCTCGACCTGGCGACGCAGCCGGGCGAGGATCGCCTGGAAGCCGCGCAGGCGGAGCATCGAGATCGCCTCGCCGAGCCCGAGGCGGGAGGGCAGGTCGGAGGGCACCGCGAGGACCTCCTCGGGGCGGGCCCCGTCGAGACCCTCAGTGAGCACCCCGGCGAACGCCCGCTGGGTCGGCGCCTCGGTCGGGCAGTCGAAGTGCAGGCGCACCCTGCCGTCCTCGTCGATGCGCGCGGCGAGGAAGAACGGCGTCTGGCACTCGTCGACGCGCTCCATCGCCCCGTCCTCGGCGAGCCCCTCGGGCAGCGGCGGCACCTTCCCGGCGTACTCGAGCAACACCTCGACGCGCATCTCGGCGGGCACGGCGGTGAACTCCTCGACGACACCGGCGAGCTGGGATGGCAGGGTCACGGGTCTCTCCTCGTTGACACCGTTTGCATGGCGGACCCGGCGCAGCGGTCCGGACCCGGTACGCGATGCTGGTCTCGACGGTGCCCGAGATGGGCGCCGCGACACCTCGGCCCGGTCCGTCCGATCCTGCCGCGCCGTGGCCGGCCAGGCCACCACCTCCGACCACGTCTGGCCGAAGCGCCGCCACCCGACCGAAGGAGTCCCCCGCATGGCCCTCCCTGCCGACCCCGATCCCCGCTTCGCGGAGTACGCCGACCCCCGCGCGCTCGTGAGCACCGCATGGCTCGCCGAGCACCTCGGCGAGCCCGGTCTCGTCGTCGTGGAGTCCGACGAGGACGTGCTGCTCTACGAGACGGGTCACATCCCCGGTGCGGTGAAGGTCGACTGGCACACCGAGCTGCAGGACCCGGTCACCCGCGACTACCTCGACGGCGAGGGCTTTGCCGACCTCATGCGGGCGAAGGGGATCTCCCGCGACGACACCGTCGTCATCTACGGCGACAGCTTCAACTGGTGGGCGGCCTACGCCCTCTGGGTCTTCACGCTCTTCGGCCACCCCGACGTCCGCCTGCTCGACGGCGGGCGCGCGGCGTGGACCGCAGAGGACCGGCCCCTGACGAGGGAGAAGCCGACGCCGCCGCCGTCGGAGTACCCCGTCGTCGAGCGCGACGACCGGGCGATCCGCGCGTTCCGCGACGACGTCGAGGGCCACCTCGCCGCCGGCGGCGCGCTCGTCGACGTGCGCAGCCCCCAGGAGTACCGCGGCGAGCTCACCCACATGCCGGACTATCCGCAGGAGGGTGCCCTGCGGGCGGGGCACATCCCCGGCGCCGCGAACGTCCCCTGGAAGCAGGCCGCCGAGGACGACGGGCGGTTCAAGCCGGCCGCGGCACTGCGCGAGCTCTACGAGCAGCAGGCCGGCCTTGGCGACGACGTCGTCGCGTACTGCCGCATCGGCGAGCGCTCGAGCCACACGTGGTTCGTCCTGCGCCACCTCCTCGGGCACGAGCGCGTGCGCAACTACGACGGCTCGTGGACCGAGTGGGGCAACCTCGTGCGCGCCCCCATCGCCACTGGCGGGGAAGCGGCGAGCTGAGGCCGCCGGCGGAGGCCCGGCGGTTCGCGCCGGCCGAGCCGGGCTCCTCGCCCCGACGCGCCGGCCGAGCCGGGCTCCTCACCCCGACGCGCCGGCCGAGCCAGGCTCCTCACCCCGACGCGCCGGCCGTGGCGTCAGCGACCCGTCGCGGCCGGCGCTCGCGGGGCGACGTCGTCGACGAGCGCCCCTCGTCGTCAGTCGGCCCGATGAGCGACGAGCGCGTCGGCGCTGCCGCCTCCGGCGTCGCGCGGGGGCTCATCCGCGCGGGCCCGCCATGGCGTGAGGTCACGGACGGTCCGGGCGAGGTCGGGCTGCGAGCCGTAGACGAGGAGCGCGAGTAGCGCTCCGTAGACGGGCAGGTGCCCGATGAGCTCGAAGCGGTCGAAGAAGACGAGGGTGAGGTTGAACGGCACCCCGGCGGCGAAGACGACGAGTTGGGGGGCGGCGCCGGAGATGATGAGCAGACCGAGCGCGAGCTCGGTGACGCTGGCCACGGTGATGAAGAGGTCCGGCGAGTCGGTCAGGCCGAGGCCCTGGAGCGGGTCGAGGTAGGGGCGGTCGGCGAGCAGCTCGCGCATGAGGTCGGGCACGAGGAGCTTCTCGCTGAAGGCCAGCACGACGAGCGCGATGCCCACCCCGAGGCGCAGTGCGAAGATCGGCAGGCGCAGCTGCTCCGCGGTGACCCGGCGTGCGCCGTGGTCGTCGCGCCCTGGGGGCAGCAGGAGCAGGAAGAGCGCGAGGCCGAGACGGTCGATGCCCTCGAGCACCGGCAGTGGCCCGGCGAGCAGCAGCCCGAGTGGCCCGAGCGCGATGACGGCCACGGCGGCGGGTCGCAAGGCCACGCCACTGATGAGCCACACCCCGATCACCGCCTGGACGAGGACGATGAGCCAGCCGGCGCTCAGGCCCTCGACGCTGAGGCCCGGGGAGAGGTAGGCGTCGGCCACCGAGAGCGACAGCAGCGATACCCCGAGGTGGATGGCGAGGATGCGGGGGATCCAGGGCGCGAGCTTGCCGAGGAACGCCAGGCGGCCGACCTCAGGCACGGGGGCGTAGCGCACGGCGAGAGCGCGCCACCCAACGACGGTGAGGACGGCGACGACGATGAGGCCGAGCGTGACGGGCGCGAGCGCGAAGGCCAGGTCGACGTCGGCGCCGGCGGGCTCGTCGACGTACCACTTGACGTGGGCGAGAGCGGGCACGGGAAGCGCGGCGAGTGAGGCGGTCATGCCAGGACTGTGCCCCGTCCGACCACCGGTCGAACCAGGCACGTACTAACGCACGCTAAAACCCTGGCTCTCTGTGGCGTTGTGTGCGAGGGTACGTGCGTCGCTCGTCGGCGCGGACGGTTCGACGCCCAAGGAGACGGGCCGGGCGAGGGCATCGCCAGAGGACACCAGTGGAGGGAGCGCGCATGTACACGATCGTGGTCGGTGTCGATGAGTCGGAGGGGTCCCGCAAGGCCCTTGAATGGGCAGCGGAGCAGGCCGCGGCACGCAACGGCAAGCTCATCCTCGTGCACGCCTACCAGGTACTCGCGGGGTACCAGCCCGACCCGGAGAAGAGCGACACCGGCGGCACCGGGGAGACGCCGGTCGAGGAGGAGACGCGCAAGGCCGCAGAGACCTTCCTCAAGGGCCTCGTCGCCGAGCTGCCCGACGACCTCGAGGTCGAGACGGTCGTCACGAAGGGCCGGAGCTCGGAGGTCCTCCTCGAGCACGCCGAGGGCGCGGACGTGATCGCCGTCGGCTCACGCGGCCGCGGCGGCTTCACCGGCCTCCTGCTCGGCTCGGTCAGCCAGCAGGTCGTTCAGCATGCGTCCTGCCCTGTGGTCGTGGTGCCGAAGGCCGCCTGAGGTCCTGGCGCGGTCACGAGAGCCCCGACCGGGAGGGTCGGGGCTCTTCGGCGTCGCCTGCGGACCCGCGGATCCCGCTGCCTCCGACGACCCCGTCGGCGACTGACGCTCGCCGTGACCCTCCTTCACCGGACTCCCGGTGTCCCTGGACGGGCGCGCTCGGCCCCGGTCATGGTGTGGATGTCGTTGCCAGGCGGGTTGATCACCTGTCGCAGCACCCGCCTGTCGCAGCACCCGCCGACCGGCTCCCGGATCCTGCGAGGTTGGGGGCACGGTTGGGGGCACGAGACCAGCGAGCGGTCACGCGCTGGGGAGCCTCTCCTCCGCGCGCGCACGTATGGCCGCAGCGATGCCGCGGCCCAGGGCCGCCGCCTCGACCACGCTGAGGACCGCGGTCGCCTGAGGATCAGCGAGCTGTTCGGCGGCGTCGCGGTCGACGGCGAAGCGGCTGTGCGCGCAGAACGTGCTGCGCAGGCCCGCGTGCTCCCTCGGCGGCGCCACACGGTCGATCACCGGCACGGTCAGGTGCAGCGTCTCGGGCTCCGCGCCGACGAGCGCCCCGGCGGCGTCGAGACGCAGACGCACCGGCACCCCGGAGACCGCGCAGGTGGACGACACCGAGGTCGCGGCAGCGAGCAGCGGCGGCAGGAAGAGGGTGTCGAGCGCGCACCAGGTGCCGCGCTCGCCCCCGGCGATGTCGACCCGGTAGCCCGTGGGCTCGAGGCTGAGGCCGAGGACGCCGGTGATCGCACCGCTCGCGTCCTGCTCAGCGAGGTTGGCCACCCGACGCTGGCGCGTCTCGGGGTCGAGCGGGTCGACCTCCCCCGCCAGCGTTGCCAGCGCCGACGGCTCGACGGCCTCGCCCCGGGCGATGCGCTCGAGGACGGCGAGGGCGAGCCGGGCGTCCGCGGGATGCGGTGGATCCTCGAATCGACAGGCGAGCACATCGGCGACGATCGCGCCGATCTCGTCGTGCCTGACCGTCATGACGGGCCTCCTCGGCTCAGCGTGCGGGCAACGCCCGGCCCAGCGACGGGCCGCGGACGTCGCCGCAGCGTGGGCAGCGCCGGCCGGGCCCGGCTCGGCCCTCCCGGCGGTGAGGCTCGAGGGCGCGCGAACGCCAGGTGCCGGTAAGGTTAGCGACGCTCAGCACGAACGCCGCCAGCGACGAGGGGGCACCCGGCGATGGGCATCCGACTGACCTTCCTCCAGCACGAGGACCTCGCGCCCGCCGGGCATCTCGCCACGCACGCCGACGTCCTCGGCCTCGAGGTCGACACCGTCCGCATCGACCACGGCGACCCCCTCCCGGACCTCAGCGGTGTCGACGCCCTCGTCCCGCTGGGATCGTTCGCCTCGGCCGCCGACGATCGCGTCCCCTGGCTCGCCGACGAGCTCGAGCTGCTGCGACGGGCCGACGAGGCTGGCGTGGCCATCCTCGGCGTCTGCTTCGGCGGCCAAGCCCTCGCCCGCGCGCTGGGAGGCCGCGTCGCTCCCCTCGAGCGACCGGAGATCGGCTGGCTTGAGCTCGACACCGATGACCCCGCGCTCGTGCCCCCGGGACCGGTCGTGGCCTGGCACAACGACGCGCTCTTCCCTCCCCCCGCGGCGGCCGAGCTCGCCCGCACGGCCCGAGCGAGCCACGCCTTCACCGTCGGGCGCCACCTCGGCGTGCAGTTCCACCCCGAGGTCACCGCCGGCATCGTCGACGCGTGGGCGCAGCGCAGCCCCGACATCCTCGAGCGCGCCGGGGTCGACGCCTCCACCGTGCTCGATCCGCTGCGACGCGAGGCGGACGCCAACGCCGCGCGCGCCGGCCGTCTCCTGCGCCGCTTCCTCGAACGAGCCGGTCTCAGCACGGCCCCGCCGACCGCGAAGGCCCAGCAGACGCTGGGATGACCGCGGGCTCCTCTGACGGGGGCCCCAGTGTCCGGACATGAGAAGACCCCTGGGGTCGCCAGGGGCCTCTCTCGTTGCGAGGGGAGGATTTGAACCTCCGACCTCCGGGTTATGAGCCCGGCGAGCTACCGAACTGCTCCACCTCGCGAGCCAGACTGTAGCGTCGCCGCCGAAGGGCTGCAACGCGATCTGCGGACCGCTCGGCCCGCGCGCCTCGCAGCCCGATCGGCGGGCCTAGGGGTCGGCGAGCGCGGCGTCGTCCTCCTCCTCGTCGGGCTCGGGCTCGCCGGCCGCGGGGGTGCCCATGAGCTGCAGCGCCTCGAGGATGAGCGACGACGCCTCGCTGTTGCGGGACTGGTACTCCCCGAGGTCGCCGTCGGCGAGTGCGGCCTCGGCCTCCTCGAAAGCCTCCTGGGCCTCGGCAAGGAGGTCGGCGAAGGCCTCGTCGACGTCGATGGTCTCCTGCGGCTCGTCACCCTCGTCGCCCTCGTCGGTCTCGTCCTGCTCGTCGGGGTCCTCCTCGACGGCCTGCTCGTCGTCGTCGGTGAGGTCGGCGACGTCGTCGTCGATCGTGCCCTCGGGCAGCGCGAGGGTCGGCGCAGCCTCGCCGAAGAGCGCGAGCAGCCCCTCGGTCAGGGTGTCCTCGAGCACGACGTCGTCGCCGAGGACGAGGACGACCTTCTCGAAGTTCGGCAGGTCGGACTGCTCGGCCCGCAGGAAGAGCGGCTGGACGTAGACCAGGGCGTCCTCGATCGGGATGATGAGGAGGTTGCCGTAGATCACCCTCGAGCCGGACTGGTTCCACAGCGTGATCTGCTCGGCGACGTCGCTGTCCTGGTCGATCCGCGCCTGCACCTGCTCGGGCCCGAAGACCGTCCGCGTCGGCGGCATCTGGTAGGCCTTGAGCTCACCGTACTTGCCGGGATCACTGCGCCCGGCGAGCCAGGCGATGAGGTTGTTGCGCTCCACCGGGGTGTAGGGCTGGATGAGCGCGAACTCCTCGTCCTCCTCGCCGGGAAGGCGCAGGAGCAGGTAGTAGGGACGCATGTCACGGCGCTCGCGCTGCTCGGACTCCCGGTCCTGCTGGTTCTGGAAGAACGCCGCGTCGCTCGGGATCCGGTAGGCGTCCTCCTTGGTGTAGAACTCGTCGGGGTCCTGGATGTGGTAGGTCTGGAACAGGGCCGACTGCACGCGGAAGATGTCCTCGGGGTAGCGGAAGTGCGCCTGCAGGCCGTCGCTTGCATCCTCGTAGTCGGCGAAGATGTCGGGGAAGACCTCCCGCCAGGTCTGGATGACGGGGTCGTCTGGCTCGGCGACGTAGAGGGTGACGTCGCCGTCGTAGGCGTCGATGACGACCTTCACGGAGTTGCGGATGTAGTTCGCGGTGCCCTCGATGCCCGGCAGCTGCCGGGTCGTCTCGCGCAGCCCCAGCGTGCCGTCGGCCTGCTGGAAGGTCTCGAGGACCCGCTGCTCGGCGAGCGTGAGCGCGCCGAGGTCGACCCGCTGGGAGTACGGCAGCATGTCCGAGGTCGTGTACGCGTCGATGACCCACTTCACGCCGTCGTCGATCGCGACCGGGTAGGGATCGTGGTCGTAGGTGAGGAAGGGCGCGGCGAGCTCGACGCGCTCGCGGATGCGCCGATTGAAGAGGATCTGGCTCTCGGAGTCGATGAAGTTCGAGAGCACGATGTTGGGCTCGGCGAAGCGCAGGGCGAACGACAGCCGGCGCAGCGGGGTGCCGACGGTCACGCCGTCCTCACCAGTGTAGGAGTAGCGCTCCGGCGGTTGGCCCTCGCGGGGGAAGTCGAGCTCGGTGCGGGCGGTGCGCACGATCGAGTACTCGGGGCTGCGCTCGCCGAAGTAGATCCGCGGGTTGTCGACCTCGAACTCCTCGACGCCCTCGGTGGGGATGTCCCGCGCGTAGAACACCGGCTGGCCGTCGGTGCGCTTCGTCGACACCGCGCTCGAGACGAGGCCGTAGCCGTGGGTGTAGACGAGGTGCTGGTTCTCCCAGGTGCGGGCACCTTCCTCGAGGTTCTGCTCGTTCATCTCGCGGACGCTGAGCATCACCTGCGAGAGCTTGTCGTCGTCGAAGCGGTAGCGGTCGACGTCGACGTCGTTGAAGTCGTAGTAGGGCCGCAGCTCCTGCAGCTGGGAGTAGGTGTTCTGCAGCGTCGCGGGGTCCCAGATGCGGATCGACTCGAACGTCGCGGTGTTGTCGGCGACCGCCTCGTCGGAGAGGAACTCGCGCGCGGGGAACGGCTCGAAGCTCACCTCGTCGATCCCGAAGCCGTAACGGGTGAGCTCGAGGTTGCGTTCGATGTACTCCCGTTCCTGCTCGAGCTCCTGTGGCGCGACCTGGAAGCGCTGGATGACCGCCGGGTAGATCCCCGAGAGGACGACGAACGCCACGGCGAGGATCGCGAGCCCCGAGGCCGGCAGGAGCCAGCCCTGGAAGCGGATGTTGAGCAGGAAGAGGACGACGGTGACCGCCGCGATGATCGCGAGCAGGGTCAGCGCCGGCAGCTCGGCGTTGACGTCGGTGAACGACAGGCCGGTGACCGTGCCGCGCTGGGAGTAGCTCAGCTGGTAGCGGTCGAGCCAGAAGCCCCAGGCGCGCACGGCGACGAGGACGGCGAGCAGGATCGACAGGTGGACGTTGACCTGCGGGGAGAGCTTCTGCCCCGGTGACTGCGGCCGGATCCCGCCGAAGAGGTAGTGCGCGACCGCGGTGAGCACGATCGTGATGAGCAGGGCGGTGAAGAGCCACGCGTTGAGCTCGACGAGCGCCGGCAGCAGGAACGTGAAGAACCCGAGGTCCATGCCGAACTGCGGATCGACCATACCGAAGTCGACACCGTTGAGGGCGAGGAGGACGACCTCCCACTGCGGCGCGACGCTGATCCCCGAGAGGATGCCGATGGCGAGCGCGACGACGAGGAGCAGCGGCCGGGCGAAGGGCTCCACGGCCTGGCGGTAGCGCTCGATGCCCTCCTCCTGGGCGGAGGGGATCCGGTAGGGCGGCGCGAACTTGCGGGCGAGGAAGAGGTTGCCCGCCAGCAGCAGCGTCATCACCACACCGGCGGCGAGCCCGAGGCCGACCTGGGTGGTCAGGACTGTCCAGAACACCGACTGGAAGTCGATGCTCTGGAACCAGAGCACGTCGGTGTAGAAGGTCGCGAGCCGCTGCGAGAGCAGCAGGAGCACGACGACGGCGAGGGCGAGCGCAAGCCACCAGCGGCGGCGCAGCAGCTCAAGGAGGCGCATGGGCTATGACTCCAAGACAGGGATGGTCGTGCACGTGCAGCCGACGTGCACCGGGGGGACGTCGTGGCCTGAGGGGAACGGGTCGGTCACGGCCACCGCTCCGCTGTGGTCGTTCTGTCGACAACGTCCCTCAGGACAGCGGGGTTCCCGACCGAGCAGCCAGCGGCGGTGGGTGATGCCCCCCGCCTGCCAGGTGTCGAGCAGGGCGAGCTCGTAGGCGCGGATGAGGTGGGTCGCCGACAGCTCGTCGGCAGCGGTGCCCTTGAGCTCGGCGAACACCGCGCCCACCCGGTCGTTGAGGGCTGGCAGGGGCTCCTCGGCGTTGAGGCCCATGCGGAGCGTCGCCACGAGCGGATCGCGCACGCGATGCCCGCAATCGGCGACGAACCCGACGCTGAGGTTGCGCTCGAGCTCCGGGCTCGGCAGGCGCTGGCCCGCGAGCACCCCTGCCGCGCTCACACCCCCGAGGTAGGCGTCGTCGAGGTAGAGCCCGACGAGCTCGCCGAGTTGGGCGAGCTCCTCGTCCGAGGGGGTGAGCTCCTCGATCGTCGTGCGCGCGCTCGCGCGCCGCAGGCGGTCGAGGACGAGGTTCTGGACGTCGGAGAGCCCACGCTTGAGCCGCCGCACCATCTTGGGGTGCAGGGGCTCGAGGGCGCCGGCGCGCAGCGAGGTCGGGGTCTGCTCCTCGGCGACGGGCTCCTCGGCCGGGGGCAGTTCCTCGACCGGCGGCGCGGCCTCGGCGGGTGGCGGCTCCTCGACCGACGGTGCAGCCTCCGCCGCCACCGGCTCGTCAACCGCCGACGCAGCCTCAGCCGCCAATGGCTCGTCAGCCGCCGACGCAGCCTCAGCCGCCACCGGCTCGTCAGCCGTCGGCACAGCCTCAGCCGCCACCGGCTCATCGACCGACGGCGCAGCCTCAGCCGCGGCCGGCTCGTCAGCTGCCGGCGCAGCCTCCTCGCGTCGCTCGGGAGCAGCTGCGGCGGCGGCCGGGGCAGCGGCCGACGGCTGAACGGGCGCAGCCTCGAACGGCGCGTGCCCGGCGCTTGCGGGGCCGGGCCCCGCGACCTCCGGCTGCTCCCGCGGTGGCGGATCGGCGACGTCGGCGCGCGAGTCGGCCCCCTCGCGCCCGCTCCCGTCGCGCCCGGTCCCAGCGCGCTGGGCCCCGGCCGAGGACTCGTCCGCCGCGGCCCGCGCCGTCGCGTCCTCCCCCGCTGCCCGCGCCAGCGGCTCGGCGCCACCGGTCTCGCCCGCACGGTGGGCACTCGCGGCGGCCGCGGCCAGCGCCTGGCGCACCGATGGGACCTCGTCCTCGCCGGTGAGGCTCTCGATGATGCGGTCGACCGACGACGCGACGTTGCGCAGCTCCCCGGAGAGGGCGTTGCGGCGCTCCTCGAGGGTGGCGATCGCGCTCTCGATGCGCTCCCGGCGGCGCTCGGCATCGGCGATGACGCGGGCGGCGTCCCGGCGCGCGGCCTGCAGCTCGCGGTCGGCCTCCTGGCGGGCCTTGCGACGGATCTCCTCGCCTGCGTGGGCAGCGGCCTCGAGGACCCGCTTGGTCTCCTCGCCGACCGCCCCGAAGTCCGGCGGGACCTCGGGCGAGGCGTGCGCGTCGCTCGCGGCCTGGGCGGTGGCCGCGGCGAGGTCACGCTCGAGCTCGTCGCGGCGCTGCTCGAGGGCTTCGACGGTCTCGGCGACGTCGTTGAGGAACGCGTGGACCTCGTCGCGGTCGTAGCCGCGGATGGAGACGAGGAACTGCCGATCGGCGATCTCCTCGGGACTCAACAACGCAGCGCCTCCGTCGTCGCGTGGAGGCGCCAGTCTACGTGCGCGACTTTCGGCCGCTCGGCAGGGCTCGCGGGCTAGCCCTCGAAGAACCGCGAGAGGTCGTCGTAGGTCTCGATGACCGTGCCGGCGCCGGTGGCTACCGACTCCAGCGGCAGCTCGACGTGGTTGACCGCGACGTGGGACTCGCGCTCGATCCGGCTGCCGAGGCCCTGCAGCAGCGACCCCCCGCCGACGAGCCACATCCCCTTGTCGATGATGTCCTCGGTGAGCTCGGGCGGGCACTCGCCGAGCGCCCCGAGGACGGTCGCGACGATCGCCGAGACCTCGTCCTCGATCGCCTCGCGGATCTCCGCCGCGCCGACGATGACCTCCTTGGGCAGGCCGGTCGCCAGCTCCCGGCCGCGGACCTCCGCCTCGAGGGCCTCGCGCTGCGGAGAGGCCGAGCCGATGGCGATCTTGACCTCCTCGGCGGTGCGGTCGCCGATGGCCACGGCGTACTTGTCGCGGACGTGGCGCTGGATCGAGGCGTCGAGGTCGAAGCCCCCGAGCTTGATCCCCTTCGAGGCGACGATGCCCCCGAGGGCGATGACCGCGACCTCGGAGGTGCCGCCTCCGACGTCGATGATCATCGTGCCGAGCGGCTCCTGGACGGGCAGCCCCGCCCCGATGGCCGCGGCCATGGGCTCCTCCATGAGGTGGGCCTCGCTCGCGCCGGCGCGCTCGGTGGCCTCCTCGACCGCCCGACGCTCGACGTTCGTCGTAGCCGTCGGCACGCAGACCAGCACTCGCGGCTTGCGGGACAGCCGCCCCCCTCCGACGCGCTTGAGGACGAGGGAGATGAGCTTGGCCGTGGCCTCGAAGTCGGTGACCGCGCCGCCGCGCAGCGGGCGCTCGGCGACGATGTGCCCGGGCGTGCGGCCGATCATCGCGTAGGCCTCCCGGCCCATCGCGAGCACGTCCCCGGAACGCTGGTTGACGGCGATGACCGTCGGCTCGTCGAGGACGATGCCGCGGCCCTGCTCCCAGACCAGGGTGTTCGCCGTGCCGAGGTCGATCGCGAACCCGCGGGGCATCGGCCCGTCAGCGTCGTCGCGCCGGCGGGCGCGGTGACGGGTCGAGGGCGGACAGTGCGCGGTGGAACCCGTCGACGGTGTGCTGCGGGTCGCCGGAGCTGCGCCGGCCGAGGGTGGACAGCACCCACAGCGTGCACGCGAGCAGGCAGAGCACGAGGATGGCGGTCATCGAGGCAGGAGCCCTCCGTTGGCGCTGGAGCGGTCGCAGACGGGGTCGGACCAAGCGGTGGAGGCGAGCCTAGGCCGGTCCGCGCGGCAGCCGCAACCGGCCCGGGTGCCCGTCCGGGCACCCACCGGCCGTCGGGTGGCGGCCCTCACGTCGTGCCGGGCCAGTGGCTGCCGCCGTCGGCCCAGTGCTCTTGCTTCCAGATCGGGACCTCGGCCTTGAGGCGGTCGATCGCATCGCGGCAGGTCGCGAACGCCTCGGGCCGGTGCCCTGCCGACACCGCGGCGACGACCGCGACCTCGCCGACCTCGAGGGCGCCGGTGCGGTGGGCGAGCCAGACCGCGACGACCCCGTCGCGTGCCGCGAGGCTCTCGGCGAGCACCGCGAGCCGCTCGCGGGCCAGCTCCTCGTAGGCCTCGTAGGTCAGCCCGTCGACCGCGCGCCCCTCTGCGTGCTCGCGCACCGTGCCGGTGAAGACGACGATGCCGCCGACCCCGGGGTCGGCGCACCAGTCGTGCGCCTCGTCGAGGGAGAGTGGCTCGGTCGTCAACGCGACATGCGTGCGGGCAGGCATGGCCGTACCGTATCGCCTCCCGCTGGTGAAGGAGGCCGTGATGGCCGAGCCCGAGGACCGCCCGGCCTTCGATGAGACCGACGGCGCCCTGCTCGCCGAGCTGCAGTCTCGCGTGCCACTGACCACCCGCCCCTACGCTGACCTCGGTGCGCGGCTCGGCCTCGACGAGGGCGACGTGCTCGAGCGCGTCCGGCGCCTGCGCGAGGACCGGGTCATCCGCCAGGTCTCGGCGATCTTCGACACCGCCGCGCTCGGCTACGGCTCGACCCTCGTGGCGACCGCGGTCGCGCCCGAGCGGCTCGAGGCCGCCGCCGAGGTGGTCAGCGGCCATCCCGGGGTGAGCCACAACTACGAGCGCGACCACCGCTTCAACCTCTGGTGGACCCTCGCGGTGCCCCCCGGCCAGGACCTCCGCGCCCACGTCGGCGCCCTGCACCGGCTCGCGGGCGCGTCCTCGACGCGCGTGCTGCCGTCGCTGCGGCGCTACAAGCTCGGCGTGCGGCTGCAGACCGACGCCCAGACCGGCGGGCGCCCGACGCGTCAGGCCGCCCCTGCCGACACCGCGAGCGCGCCGACCGGCCGCGACGCCGCCAAGCCGCCCGCAGGCCCGCCCCGCGGGGGCGACGGGGCCCGCCCGCTCAGCGACGAGGAGGTCGCGGCCGTCGTCGCCCTGCAGGAGGACCTGCCCTGCGAGCCCACGCCGTTCGCGACGCTCGCGACGCGCCACGGTGTGCGCGAGGCCGCCCTGCTCGCCACCGGCGAGGCGCTGCGGACCGAGGGGGTGATGCGCCGCTTCGCCGCGGTGCTCCACCACCGCCGGGCGGGGTTCGGCGCCAACGCGATGAGCGTCTGGGAGGTACCCGCCGACGAGGTCGACGCCTACGGCGAGCGACTCGCCGCAGTCGAGGCCGTGAGTCACTGCTACCGGCGCCCGACCTACCCCGACTGGCCCTATGCGCTCTTCGGGATGCTCCATGCCACGAGCGAGGAGGCGCTGCTCGCTGCGGTGGAGTCGTTCCGCCGCGACAGCGGCCTCGAGCGCTACGACCTCCTGCGCTCGGTGCGCGAGTTCAAGAAGGTGCGGGTGCGCTACTTCGACCCATCGCACGCGGCGTGGGCCGAGGCCCACCTCGCCGAGGGCGACGCCGAGCGTCCCCTCGACGAGGCGTCGTCGGTCTAGAAGTCCTCCTCGAAGTCCTCGAGCTCCTCGAGGTCGTCGAAGAAGTCCTCGTCGAAGGCGTCGTCGGCGCCGGAGACGAGCGCGCCGAAGAGCACGACCCAGAGGACCGCCGCGATGATGCCGACCGCGCCGGTGATGACCCCGGTGAGCGCGAGGCCGCGACCGGTGGCGATCACCTTGGCCTTGCGCATCCCGAGGATGCCGAGGATGACGGCGACGACGCCGAGGATGAACGCGAGCGGCAGGGTGAGCACGAAGAACCCGAGCACCGTGCCGAAGACCGCCGCGGCGATGCCGGTGATGAGCGCCCCGATCGCCAGGCCGTTGCTGGGCTGGGCCTGCGCGGCCGGCGGTGGACCCTGTCCCGGCGGCGGCGTGGCGCCGGGAGCCGCGCTGCTCCACGACGGCGGCTGCTGCGGAGGCGGCTGCTGCGGAGGCGGCGGCTGCTGGGGTGGCGGCGGCTGCTGCGGAGGCGGCTCGTGGGCCCCGCCCTGCTCCGACGCGGGCTCGTGCGGCTGCGAGGACTGCTCGCGATCGTCCCCTGGCGGTGGCGGTGGTGGTGGCGGTGCGCCCATGTCCAGCTCTCCCTCCCCGGTGCCGAGCGGTCCCGCGCTGCGCTAGCGGCGCCGCAGCGCCCCAGCGGCGAGACCGGCCGATGCCAAGACGACGCCGGCACCCACAGCGTAGAGATCGCGACGGCGGATGCGAAGGCCGTCGAGCCTGACCCATCGGCGGTGCTCCTCGGCTGCGGCGCGCAGCACCTCGCGGTTCGAGCGCTCCGCGCGCCAGCCGTGGGACGCGAGGCGACCCGCGTCGACGACCCACGGGTGCATGAGGTAGGCGAGCTCGCCGGGCGCGAGCTCGGCGCCGACGAGGCGGTGCAGGGCGCTGACCGCGCCGAGCGCCGGCGTCTCGGGCAGCCGCAGCAGGCGGCGTCCGGCGACGTGCTCGGCCTCCTCGGTGGTGAGCCAGCCGTCGGGGGCGACGTTGAAGGCGCCGTCGAGCCCCTCGGAGGCCGCGAGGCGCAGCGCCTCGGCGACGTCGGCGACATCGGCGAACTGCAGCGGGGGGTCGTAGCCGGCGACACCGGGAACGCGCAGCGCCTCGAGCAGGCGGGTCGCCGGCGAGTCGACGCTGCCCCCGAGGATCGTCGCTGGCCGCAGCACCGCGACGTCGACCTCGGGGTGCTCGGCGCGGAAGGCCGCGACGAGCTCCTCGGCGAGCAGCGCGTGGTAGGCCGCGGGCGCGTCGGCGCTCGCGCGCAGGCGGGCCTGCTCGCCGAGTGGCACAGGGTTGTCGGGGTGGGCTCCGTAGACCATCGCCGTGGAGAGGTGGACGACGCCGCGCGCGCCGATGGCCTTGGCGGCGGCGAGGACGTTGCGCGTGCCGTGGACGCTGCGGGCGAAGGCGACGTCCTCGGAGACGGGCTCGGGCACCCAGCCGGCGAGGTGGACGATGACGTCGACACCCCGCAGGACCGAGGCGAGGACGGGATCGCGGGGATCGGCGATGCGGAACTCGAGGCTCGCGGGCGGCATGTCGGGCTCGACGACGTCGACGCCGAGGATCCTGCCGACGCGGGGGTCGGCGTCGAGGAGGGCGAGGAGCTCGCGGCCCACCGGCCCCGAGGC
The DNA here is from genome assembly GCA_046498405.1 of Egibacteraceae bacterium. GTDB lineage: Bacteria > Actinomycetota > Nitriliruptoria > Euzebyales > Egibacteraceae > T1Sed10-49. Next base: position 2,729 of record JAWOAS010000126.1, on the reverse strand, counting down.
TGCCGTGACGGCCACAGTGCGCATGGGGGCAGTCTGCACCAGCGCGCGCCGGAGCGCGACGACAGCGCGTCTACCATGGCGACCCCGCTGCCCGCGACGCGCCCGAGGACCCCATGAGCGATCCCTTCTCCGCCGGCGGGTTCGACCCGCGGATGTTCGAGCAGGTTCCCCTGTTCCGTGAGCTCGCCAAAGTGATGTCCTGGACGGGAGGGCCCGTCAACTGGGACCTCGCGCGCCAGACGGCCCAGGCCCTGGCCTCCGACGCTGCGCCGGCCTCCGGCAGCGGCGAGGCGCTGACCGACGCCGTGCACGTCGCCGAGCTGTGGCTCGACGAGGTGACCTCGCTGCCGGCGGTGGCCGGTCCCGTGCGCGCCCTGTCGGCTGACGAGTGGGTCGCGCTGGCCACGACCTCGCAGGGACTCGGCACGCTCGTCGAGCCCCTCGCGCGGGGCATGAGCGAGGCCCTCGGCAAGTCGCTGCCCGAGGAGCTGCAGCAGATGATGGGCGGCGCCCAGGCCGGCCAGGCCATGGAGCAGGCCCTCGGGGCGATGGGCGCGATGATGTACGGGGTGCAGGTCGGCACGATCGCGGGGCGGCTGGCCGATCAGGTGCTCGGCTGCTACGACCTCGGCGTGCCCGTCATCGACCCGGCGACCGTCGGCACTGTCGGTCGGACGCTCGAGCGCCTCGCCGAGGACTACGAGTTCGACCTCACCGAGCTGCGCTACTGGCTGGCCACCCGCGAGTCGGTGCAGCGACGCATGTACGCGGGGCTGCCCTGGCTACCCGCGCGCTTCGCCGAGCTCGTCGGCGGGTTCGCCTCCGAGGCCGACCTCGACCCGAGCGGGATGATGGAGGCCCTCGGCGGGATGGGCTTCGATCCCAGCGACCCATCGGCGATCGAGCGCGCCCTCGAGGGGCCCGACGCCTTCCGCATCGAGCCGACCACCGGTCAGCGGCGCGTGCTCAGCGAGCTGCAGGGCCTCGTAGCCTTCACCGAGGCCTACGCCGAGACCGCGGTGGCCCGGGCCACCGGGCAGCGGCTCTCGAGCCTCGCCGGCATCGAGGAGACGATGCGCCGCCGCCGCGCCGAGCGGGGCCCCGGCGAGCAGGCGCTGGCCCAGCTCATCGGCCTCGACCTCACCCCCGCCGACGTCCACGAGGGGCGGGCGTTCTGCGACGCGGTCATCGAGGCCCGAGGCTTCGAGGGCCTCGACCGGGCCTGGCAGCGCGTCGAGCACCTGCCATCCCCCGAGGAGCTCGCCGACCCGAGCCGCTGGCTCGTGCGCATGGCCGCCGTCGAGCTCGGTGTGGGCGAGGATCCTCCTCGCGGCTGACGCCCGCGGCGCCCGCCGGGCCCGTTGACGACCACGCGTCCGCTGGGCGCACGTCCAGCGCCCCGGCAGGCGTGACGCTGCCGGTATCCACCGTCGTGCACCGGGTTCCCGCTGGTCAGCGCCGTGCCGGCAGGGTCGTCCGCGTGCCGTCCACACGCCTGTCCCCTGCGGGGTCCACATGACGCCGACGCGTCGCCGCAGGTGGCGATGGGGTTGCCCACAGGCTGTGCACAACGCTGTGGACGGCACCGTTGCGCGCGGTGCGCCGAGCCCGTAGCGTCCCCGCCGCACTCGGCCCTCGCGCGGGCTCGGCGCCGTCTTCCAAGGGGAAGGGGAGACGGAATCGACCGGCACGGGGGTCGTGTGCTGTCGCGGGATACCGTCGCCTCCGCTCAGGCGGGGCGGCACCGGAGGCCTCCTGGGCCCGTCGGGGGCGGGCGCCCCGTTGGGGCAGACACGCAGCGCGACGTCGCCGGGGGCGGTGGCCCGGTGGCTAGGAGGCGGCCTCGACGGCGATGCACGGGTCCTCGCGCGGATCGCCGTCGCCGTCGAGCACCGCGCCGTTGCCGTCGGCGTCGAGGAGGGTGATCTCCCAGGCCGGCTCGGAGGTCCACTGCGCACCGTCCCAGGCCGCGGGCGCCCCCGTCGTGTAGAGGACCTCGTCGACCTCGCCGACCTCGCAGGCCCCGAGGGTCTCCTCGGCGGCATCGGGCAGCGCGTCGGGCTCGAGCAGCCCCTCGAGGTCGGGGACCGACTCGAGCGCCGCGGGCGTGAGCTCCGAGAAGCCGAGCGTCTCGAAGGTCGGCTGCTGCTCGACGAGGCCCTCGTCGGTGGCCTCGACGACGAGCAGCCGGTCGGTGTCGGGCGCGACGTAGGTCGTGCGGACGATCGCCTCGTCGTCCCGCGGCACGACGACCTCCACGGCCACCGCGCCGTCGACCCACTCGTCGGCGGCAGCGTCGGTGAGCGCGACCATGCCGGCGAGGTCCTCGGGCGCGCCGTCCCCGCTCGGCTAGTAGTAAAGAGGCTCGTACCCTGCTGCTGCCTCTGCGCCTGGCCCCTATACGTATCCCTTGTACCCAGGGTAGGATCGGCAAATCCGCTCATAGTGCTGCTCACCCCGCTTGCCTGACGTGCATAGCTCACAGTTTGATTCTCCGCCGCCAGCGAAGAGGGGTACACCTCACCAAGTTGAATCGGATTTATGTCCTCCTTGGGACTATCGGTTATGAATATCTTACCCGGGGACAGTGCTTCATTCTCTCTCATTACACCGCGCCTCACAGCGAGCATCCGCATATTGCTGAACTTCATATTATCATTACGCACGTTATGAATGCCCTCTATCTCATCCTGCCGCCCATGCGGGGCTCGCCTTTATGTGTACCACGC
>JAWOAS010000145.1:0-3738 GCA_046498405.1 Egibacteraceae bacterium | reverse complement strand
GGCGCGAGGCCATGCTCGAGGAGGTCCTGCGCGCCGCGACGACGTTCATGGTCGTGGTCTTCGGCGGCGGCATCCTCACCGGCCTGCCCTTCGTGCCGCCGTGGCTCTTCGCCGCGGCCCTCGCCGCGGTCGCGCTGTCCCTGCCGCTCAGCATCATCGTGCGTCTCGGGGCGCAGGCGACGGCGCCGCTGGCCTACACGGCGCGCTGGTGGCAGGCCTTCATCGGCGGGGCGACCCTCGCGACGCTCGTCGCCCTCGTCGCCGCGCTCACGCCCGCAGTCGAGCTCGGCCGGGCGCTGAGCCAGCTCGCGGTGGTGCTCGGGATCCTCGGGGTCATCGTCTGGGTCCGTGCGAGCAGACTGCCCGACCCCGACGCGTCTCGCCGCGACGGGGACGGCGACGAGGAGCCCAGCTGAGGCGCCCGCCCGGGCAGCGGCCTCGCGGCGCCCGCGAGCGACTCAGCGCGCGGAGGAGCCGGCGGGGCGGCGCCGCTGCCACCACACGAGCCCGGCGAGGCCGACGAGGGTGAGGGCGAGGAACGCCCAGTTGTTGCGTGAGAGCCCGAGCAGCCGGAAGTCGGTGTCGATGCGCAGGAGCTCGACGGCGAAGCGGATCGCGCCGTAGCCGGCGAGGTAGGCGAGGAGCAGCCCCCCGCGGGCGAGCCTGCCGGTGCGGTCGACGGCGAGGAGCACGCCGACGAGCACGAGGTTGGCGAGGGACTCGTAGAGGAAGGTCGGATGGTGGAGGCTGATCGACCCGTCGGGCGCCCGCACCTCGAGCGCCCACGGCAGGTCGGTCAGTCGCCCGTAGAGCTCCTGGTTGGCGTAGTTGCCCCAGCGGCCGATGGCCTGCGCGAGGGGGATCGCCGGCGCCACGGCGTCGGCGAAGCCCGCGACGTCGAGGCGTCGGCGCCGCGCGAGGAGGTAGCCCACGGCGATGCCGGCCAGCAGCCCGCCGAAGAGCACGAGGCCGCCCTCCCACACCGCCAGGACGCTCAAGGGGCGGTCGGCGAAGTCCTCGAGGCGCCAGAGCACGTAGCCGAGGCGGGCGCCGAGGAAGCCCGCGACGATCGCGCCGATGGCCACGAGGTCGACGTCGTCGGGGTCGCCGCCGCGGGCGGCGTAGCGACGGCGGGTCAGCAGCACCGCGGCGAGCGTGCCGAGGGCGATGGCCAGGCCGTAGTAGCGGATGGTCAGCGGCCCGAGCTCGATGGCGTTGCCGGGCGGGGGCGGGATCTGCGCGAGCATCCGGCGACCCTACCTCCGTGGGTGGCCGACGGCTCCGCCCGCGGGGTCCGCGCCGGCGGCGAGGCGCTCAGTTGAGCTCGGCACCGCCCGGACCGGGAGGGTTGAGCGAGGCCATCGTGCCGAGGTGCCGCACGATCCCCGACTCGCGGCGCAGCAGGCGCGTCGTCGCGGTGAGTCGCTCGTCGACGGCGTCGAGCTCGAGCAGGCGCTGCTGCTCGGCGACGTCGACCTGCAGCGCGGCGGCGGCCAGCCACGACAGCTCGGAGGGGTCGCTGGGCAGGTGCTCGAGCATCTCCTGCGGGGCCCCGAGGTCGGCGAGGTAGGGCCCGAGCAGTCGCCGCAGCGTCGCGGTGGGCTCGCGCAGCGCGCCGTTGCGCACCGCCGGCTCGGGCAGGCGCTCGTCGCAGGGCTCGACGCGCGCGCGCAGGTAGGCGCGGTCGTCGAGCAGCTCGACGACGCGGAAGCGCTCGACCCCGCGCGTGGCGATGTCGGCCTGGCCGTCGTCGTGGTGCTCGACCTCCTCGACCTCGGCCACGGTGCCGATCGTGTGGATCTCCGAGGCGATGCCGACCTCGGCGCCCTGGCGGATCGCCACGACCCCGAAGCGGCGGTCGGCGGCGAGGACGTCGGCGAGGAGGTCCTGGTAGCGCGGCTCGAAGATGTGCAACGGCAGGGGGCGGCCGGGGAAGAGGACGACGCGCAGGGGGAAGAGCGGCAGCGTGAGCGTCACGGCGGTCCCCGGGTCGCGGTTGGGCGTACGCCGGCCAGGCTACGTCCGCGCCCTGCGCGTCGCTCCGCCCGCCCCCGCGTCGCGCGGCCCCGCGCCGGTGGCTACGCTGCAGGCCATGCTCGAGCTCATCGACCTGCGAGGCGACCACCGCGACCCCTCCGACCGCCTGCCACGGGCACGCGAGGAGGACGTCGCCGCCGTGCGCGACGCCGTCGCCGAGGTCCTCGCCGACGTCCGTGTCCACGGCGACGAGGCCGTCGAGCGCGCGAGCGCGCGCTTCGACGCCTACGAGGGACCGCTGGCGATCGAGCCCGCCGAGGTCGAGGCGGCGCTGGCGGCGATCCCCGCCACGCTGCGGGCCGCCCTCGAGCGCGCCGCCGACCAGGTCCGCTGGTTCCACGAGCGCTGCCGCCCGCCGGACTGGGCCGACGAGCGCGACGGCGCGCGCATGGGCGTGCGCCACGAGCCCCTCGACCGCGTCGGCGTCTACATCCCCGGCGGGCTCAGCCCACTCGTCTCGACGGCGATCATGACGATCGTGCCCGCGCGCGTGGCCGGCGTCGACGAGATCGTCCTCGCGACCCCGCCGGGACCCGACGGGCGCGTCGACCCCGGCATCCTCGCCGCCGCAGCGATCGCCGGCGGCGCCGACCGCCTCTACCGGGTCGGCGGGGCCCAGGCCATCGCCGCGCTCGCCTACGGCACCGCGACGATCCCCGCCTGCGACAAGGTCGTCGGCCCCGGCAACGCCTACGTCGCCGAGGCCAAGCAGCAGGTCGCGATGGCCGGGGTGTGCGGCATCGACATACTCGCCGGCACGACCGAGGTCGCGGTCATCGCCGACGACACCGCCGACCCCCGCCACGTCGCCGCCGACCTCGTGGCCCAGGCCGAGCACGACCCGCTCGCGACGTCGATGCTCGTGACCCCCTCGCCGAGCCTCGTCGAGGCCGTCGAGGCCGCCCTCGCCGAGGAGGTCGCCGCGACCCGCCACGTCGACCGGGTCGTGGCCTCCCTCGAGGGGCAGGGCACCGCGGTGCTCGTCGACGACCTCGACCACGCCGTCGAGGTCTGCAACCGCTGGGCCGCCGAGCATCTCGAGGTCCAGACCGCCGACGACGACGCGGTCGCCGCGAAGGTCCGCCGTGCCGGCACGCTCTTCATCGGCGCGATGACCCCGGTCAGCCTCGGCGACTACGCCGCCGGGCCGAACCACACGCTGCCGACCGGTGGCACCGCGCGCTTCAGCGGCGGGCTGCGCACCGACGACTTCCTCGTGCCGGTCAACTGGGTCGCCTACGACGAGGACGCGCTCACCGACCTCGCCGGCGTCGTCGACGCCCTCGGCGCGGCCGAGGACCTGCCGGCCCACGCCCGCGCCGCGCGCGTGCGCCTGGAGCGGCGGTGAGCGGCCCCGCCCCCGCCGGCGGGCGGGTGCCCGTCCGCGACGACCTCGCCGGCGTCGCCGCCTACGGCGCACCGCAGCTCGACGTCGCCGTGCGCCTCAACACCAACGAGACGCCGTACCCGCCGCCGCGGGCCTTCGCCGAGCGCCTCGCCGCGCGGCTGGCCGACCTCGACCTCCACCGCTACCCCGACCGCGAGCTCGGCCGGCTGCGCGAGGCGCTGGCCGCCCACGTCGGCGTCGACGCCGCGCGGGTATGGGCCGCCAACGGCTCCAACGAGGTCCTCGCCCAGCTCCACCTCGCCTACGGCGGCCCCGGCCGCAGGGTCCTCGCCGCGCGCCCGGGCTTCCCCGCC
>JAWOAS010000117.1:0-3063 GCA_046498405.1 Egibacteraceae bacterium | reverse complement strand
GTGGCGTGGTTCACCCTGTGGCAGGCCGTGGTCTCGACGCTGCTGACCCTCGCGGTCGGCCTGCCCGGCGCCTACGCGATGAGCCGCATGGACTTCCCCGGGCGCTCGCTCGTGCGCGCCGCGGCCACGGTGCCGTTCGTCCTGCCGACCGTCGTCGTCGGCTCGGCGTTCCTCGCGCTGCTCGGGCCGCGCAGCCCGATCAACGCCGCCCTCGAGGCGGTGCTCGGCGCGGGCGCGCCGACCCTCGACCTGCGCCGCAGCATCGCGGCGATCCTCATCGCCCACGTCTTCTTCAACTACGCCGTCGTCCTGCGCACCGTCGGCGGGCTGTGGTCGCACCTCGACCCGCGCCTCGAGGACGCCGCCCGGGTCCTCGGCGCGTCCCGCTGGCAGGCCTTCCGCGAGGTGAGCCTGCCGCTGCTGCGCCCGGCGATCGCCTCGGCGGCGGCGATCGTCTTCCTCTTCACCCTCACCTCCTTCGGCGTCGTGCTCATCCTCGGCGGACCCGGACGGGCCACGATCGAGGTGGAGATCCACCGCGCGACGACCCAGCTGCTCGACCTGCCGCTGGCCTCGGCGCTCGCGCTGCTCCAGCTCGCCGCCGTCCTCGTCGCCCTCGCGGTCTACGGCCGTCTGCAGCGCCGGGCGACCCGGCAGCACCTCGTCGCCGCCGCCCACACCGCGCGCCCCCCGGCCAGTCGCGGCGAGCGCGCCTTCCTCGCGGCCAACCTCGCCGTCGTCGCGCTGCTGCTGCTCGCCCCCCTGCTCGTGCTCGTCGAGCGCTCCTTCGCCGGGCCCGACGGCTACACCCTCGCCGCGTGGCAGGGGCTCCTCGACGCCGACGACACCGTCCTGGCCGTCGCGCCCGGCGAGGCGGTGCGCAACTCGCTGCTGTTCGCCGTGGCCGCGACGCTCATCGCCCTGGTCGTCGGCGGACTCGCCGCCTCGGCCGCCGCGCTCGGCGACGGGCGCGCCTCCCGCCTCGTCGACCGGGCGCTCATGCTGCCGCTGGGCACCTCCGCGGTGACCCTCGGCTTCGGCTTCCTCATCGCCCTCGACACCCCGCCGCTGGACCTGCGCGGCTCGCCGCTGCTCGTGCCGATCGCCCAGGCGCTCATCGCCACCCCGTTCGTCGTGCGCACGCTCCTGCCGGTGCTGCGCTCGATCGACACGCGGCTGCGCGAGGCCGCCGCGGTCCTCGGCGCCCGCCCGCTGCGGGTCTGGGCCGAGGTCGACCTGCCGATCGTCGGTCGCGCGCTGCTCGTCGCCGCGGGGTTCGCGTTCGCGATCGCCGTGGGAGAGTTCGGAGCGACGGTGTTCGTCGCCCGTGCCGAGCTGCCGACGATGCCGGTGGCGATCTTCCGCCTGCTCGGACGGCCGGGCGTGGCGAACTTCGGGGAGGCGATGGCGATGTCGACGGTGCTCGCGACGATCACCGCCACGGCGATCGTCGCGATCGACCGCGTCCGCGTCGGCCAGATCGGACGGTTCTGATGCGCGAGATCGGACGGTGCTGATGCTCGAGGTCACCGGACTGACCGTGGCCTACGGCCGCCACGTCGCCGTCGACGACGTCGACCTCGACGCCGCACGCGGCGAGGTCGTCTGCGTCCTCGGACCCTCGGGCTGCGGGAAGTCGACGCTGCTGCGGGCGATCGCCGGCCTCGAGCCGCCGGTGGCCGGGCGCATCGCCCTCGACGGCCGCGACGTCACCGCCGCGCGCCCCGACGAGCGTCACGTCGGGCTGATGTTCCAGGAGCACGTCCTCTTCCCCCACCGCAGCGTCGGTGAGAACGTCGCCTTCGGCCCGCGGATGCGCGGCGCCGGCCCCGCCGAGATCGACCGGGCCGTGGCCGAGTCGCTGTCCCTCGTCGACCTCGACGGCTTCGCCGACCGGCCCGTCTCGGAGCTGTCGGGCGGCGAGCAGCAGCGCGTCGCCCTGGCCCGGGCCATCGCCCCGCGCCCGCGCCTGCTCATGCTCGACGAGCCGCTCGGCTCGCTCGACCGGGCGCTGCGCGACCGGCTGCTCACCGAGCTGCCGCGGCTCTTCGCCACCCTCGGCACGACGGTGCTCTACGTCACCCACGACCAGGAGGAGGCGCTGAGCCTCGCCGACCGCGTCGCGGTGATGCGCGACGGGCGCTTCGCGCAGGTCGGCGCGCCCGAGGCGGTGTGGCGCCACCCCGCCGACGGCTTCGTCGCGCGCTTCCTCGGCCACGAGCCGATCCTCGCCGCGACCGTGCGCGGCGGCGTCGCGGCCACCGCGCTCGCCGACCTGCCGGTGGCCGCCGACGACGGCGACACCGAGCTCGTCCTGCTCCCCGGGGCGGTCAGCCTCGCCGCCGACGCCGGCGACCCCGCCGGGCCGAAGGTCTCCGGGGAGGTCACCGCCCGGCGCTTCGCCGGTGACCGTGTCGTGGCCACGGTGGCCACCGATGCCGGGGTGAGCCTCGAGGTCGGGATCTGGCGCGCGCCGGCGCCCGCGCTCGGTGAGCGCGTCGACCTCGCGATCGACCCCGCCGAGGTCGCGGTCCTGCCGGCGGGCGATCGAGCCTGCTGACCGTCGGGGGCTCAGGAGCCGCCGAGGTGAGCAGCGGGTGTTGACGGCATCGTGCATGACCTGCCCCGTGCGCTCGCGCGGGGAGGAGGCCCGGGTCTCGAGCCGGCCGGCGACGACGTCCCACGAGCCGTCAGCAGCGCGCCGACGTCGGTGTCGGCGGTCACGACGGTGCGATCCTGCCCCGCAGCTGCCGCGAGGATCTCGGCATCGTCGGTGTTGCCGAGGCCGACCTGGGTTACGTGCGCAGCGTCGTGACCGGCCTCACGGAGCATCGTCACGACCCGGGGTGAGAGGTTCTCGTCGAGGAGGAGTCTCATCCCGCAGGGGTCAGTGGGATCTCACGCTCACGGGTGGCTGCCGCGGCATACTCGAGCGCGCCGAGCACGTCAGCATGGTCGAGCTGGGGGTAGTCCTCGAGGACCTCATCGACCGAGCGGCCCGCAGCGAGCTGTCCCAAGATCGCGCTCACGGTGATGCGCGTCCCCCGGATGCATGGCAACCCC
>JAWOAS010000082.1:0-5090 GCA_046498405.1 Egibacteraceae bacterium | reverse complement strand
AACTACGACACGATCGACGTGCGCATCCGCAACGACTCCCCCTACGGCCTGCTCATCGACACCTCCCACACCGACTCGTCGGTGACGGTGTCGACGTTGCGGCGTGGCCCGCTGACGCTGTCGACCTCGACCCAGTCCGTGCCCCACATCGACACCGTCACCGACGAGTCGGTGTGGGAGGTGTCGATGAGCAGGCCGTAGGGGGAGTCGTTGCGGATGCGCACGTCGATCGTGTCGTAGTTGATCGTCGACTCCCGGCCCGCGGGATAGCGGCTGATGTAGTAGCTGTGCGGCTGGTGTTCGAGGATCTCGTAGCCACCGAAGTACGCGGCGTTGTAGAACGTCGTCGCGAACTGGCTCACGCCGCCGCCGATCTGCTCGACGAACTCTCCGCGCAGGATCGCCCCACCGCCGACGAAGCCCTTCTCCTCGGTGCGCGGCCCGACGTGCCCGTTGAGGCTGAACTCCTCGCCGGGCTCGACGACGGCGCCGTCGACGAGGTCGGCCATGCGCTGGATGTTCGTGACCCGGCTCTGGCCGGGGACGAACTCGGTGGTGAACGAGGAGACCTGCTCGGTGATGCCGAGGTCCTCGGCGTCGGCGGTGCTGCGGTCGGGCGGCACGACCTCGGCATCGAGCGTCGTCGTGCGCTCCTCGTCGCCGCGGGCGATCGCGAGGAGCTGCTCGGCGGCCCGCTCGGCGTCGAAGCGGAAGCCGTCGGCCGACTCGTCGATGACGATCGCGCCACCCGACAGGGAGATGTCGGCATCGACGGGGTCGCGTTCGACGGCCTCGCGCCGCGACGCGTCGACGAGCGCGTCGAGCGCGTCGGCCGAGGCCGTCAGCGTGAACTCGCCACCGTCGCGCTCGACGCTCATGACCTCGGCGAGCTCGGCGACCGAGAGCTCGATCGCGCCCTCGCCGCGCTCGAGTCGCACCTCGTCGGCGATGGCGGCCTCGGCGAGGGCGGCGGTCTCGTCGACGGCTGCCAGGGTCGTCTCGGGCTCCTCGGCCTCGAGCTCGGCCTCGACGGTGCCACCGCCCGGCGCGAGCGCGACGCGGCGCGCGTCGGCGGCGAGCGCCTCGGCATCGACGACGATGCCGGGCTCGGGGTCGGTGCGCTGCACGCCCTCGGCGTCGATGACGACCTCGCCCTCGATCGGGGCCGTGCCGAGCTCCTCGGCGGCCTCCTCGCTCCAGGCCTCGAGGGCGTCGGCGTCGATGCCGTCGACGGGCACGACGACGAGCCCCGAGGCCAGCGACCGCCAGTGGTCGCCGAGCGCGACGAACGGGTTGGCCTGCCGGCCGCGGCGCCGGATCGCGTCGACGGTGAGCCCGACGTCGAGGTCGTAGCCGGCCTCGCCTGCGGTGGCCTCGATCTCGCGGGCCTCGCCGCTGTCCCGACCGTCGACGAGCCCGCGCTCGACGGTGACGGGGTCGCCACGGCGGTCCTCGGCGATGGCCTCGACCGCGGCGGTGAGCTCCTCGCCGTCGAGGCCGCCGACCTCGACGCCGAGCACGGTCGTGGCGTCGAGCGCGTCGGCGCGCAGGAGGCCGAGCAGCACGGGCAGGCCGACGATGACGAGCGCGAGGGCCCCGAGCCCACCGGCGGTCCACGAGAGGATGCGACGACGCCGGCGCCGTCGCTGCTGCTGTCGGCGCTCGGTGCGCGGGGTCGGGCCGCCGCCCGGCGTTGCCTCGTCGGCTCTCGTCGCTGCCATCATCGGTAGTCTCCCATGGCCGCAGCGACGGTGCAGTGCCGCGCGCTCGCGTGCCGGGCCGTGTCTCGTGCGGTGGGTCGTCCTCGCGGGGACGGGAATACCCTAAGGGGTAGAGCGGTTAGACGGGGGGAAGGCCGCGATCACCCCTGCCGAGGAGTCCACTGCCATGGCGACCACTGCGCTGACGACCGAGAACTTCAACGAGACCCTCGAGGACAACGACATCGTCCTCATCGACTTCTGGGCCGAGTGGTGCGGGCCCTGCAAGATGTTCGGCCCCATCTACGAGCGCGCCTCCGAGCGCCACACCGACGTCGTCTTCGGCAAGGTCGACACCGAGGAGCAGCAGGCGCTCGCCGCGGAGTTCGGGATCATGTCGATCCCCACGCTCATGGCGGTACGCGAGAAGGTCGTCGTCTTCAGCCAGCCCGGCGTCCTGCCCGAGGAGGCCGTCGACCAGCTCCTCGAGCAGGTGCGCGCGCTCGACATGGACGAGGTCCGCGCGAGCATCGCCGAGGAGTCCTCCCGTGTCTGAGGCCGCCCCCCTCGGCATCGAGCGCATCGCCCGACGCGTGCGCGTCGACACCCCCTTCGAGCCGACCCTGGAGCGCACCCGCGAGGCCCTCGCCGAGCAGGGCTTCGGCGTGCTCACCGAGATCGACATGACGGCGACGCTGGCCGAGAAGACCGGGGCGCAGATCGAGCCCTACCGCATCCTCGGGGCCTGCCGGCCGCCACTGGCGCAGCAGGCCGTCGAGGCCGAGCCCCGCATCGGGGTGCTCCTGCCCTGCAACGTCGTCGTCCGAACCGAGGGCCAAAGCACGGTCGTCGAGGCGCTCGACCCCAAGCTCATGGCCTCGGTCGTGGGGGGTGGCCTCCTCGACGAGGTCGCCAACGATGCGACGCAGCGGCTCGACGCCGCGCTCGCCGCGGTCGAGGCCGCCGGGTAGCGACCCAGGCCGTACGCCGCCGCGGGACGTCGAATGGGGCCAGACGTCCCGACAGGAAGGTCCGACCCGCCTCGTGGCGCGCGCGGTCCTCGGCTACACCTGTCCGCACGCGCTGACGAGCGGCCGACCAGCGGCCCCAGCGGCCATGGAGCCATGGAGGAGGTGGGCGCCACGGTGACAACGTCCGAGCGCCCGCCCGTGACCGCGACGCCGTCGCGCGCGACGACGCCGAATCGTGCCCCCGATCAGCCCCGGTGGGTCGGACCGCGCGGGGTCTGACCCACCGAGCGGCTGAGTCTCGACGGCCCGCGGCCAGGACGCGGGACCGACGACGCCCGGGCCCCACTGGACATCGACGCCGCGAGCGGGGAGCATGCGGCGCATGGCGACCTTCCTGCTCTGGCTCATCCTCCTCATCGTGGCCTGGCCGCTCGCGCTGGCCGCCCTCGTGCTCTACCCGGTGGTCTGGCTGCTGTCGTTGCCGTTCCGGCTCGTCGGCGTGTCGGTGCGCGGGGTCCTCTCGCTGCTCGAGGCCGTGCTGCGCCTGCCCGCACGCGTGCTGCGCGGCCCGGCCGCGTGAGCGTCAGTCGACCTCCGCGCGATCCCGTGACGCGAGGTGGGGCAGCGCGGCGCTGACGAGCAGGGCCGCGACCGCGACGACCGCGCCGATCGAGAACGGCCCCGCCGCGGTGGCGTCGACCCAGCCCGCCAACGGCGGGCCGACGACGAAGCCGAGGCTGAAGGCGGCATGGAACAGGCCGAAGGCCCACCCCCGGCGGCCCATCGGCGCCGCCGCGCTCGCCTCGCTGGCGGCGGTGGGGAAGACGTAGGCGTACCCGGCGCCGAAGATCGCGCAGGCCACCGCGGCGAGGACGATCGTCGGCGCGAGGCCGAGCAGCGTGAGCGCCACGGTGACGAGGGCGAGCCCGGTGGCCAGCGGGCGCAGCGCCGAGGTCGCGCGGCCCTGCTCGGCGACCGGTGAGAGCATGAGCCCCGCGGCGACGACGGCGAAGAGGCCGAGGAGCGCCCCGGTCGTGGCCGAGGAGCCTCCGAGCGCCTCGACGCGGAACGGCAGGAAGGCCGTGAGCCCGCCGAGGGCGAAGGTGAAGCCGAAGACCGCGACACCCGCGCGCGCGAGACGGCCGACGTCGACGGCCTCAGGGGCCTCGCCCGGGGCGGTCGACCGCTCGCGCGGCGGGTCGGGCAGGCGCGTCGCGGCGAGGGCGAGGCCGATGCCGAGGACCGCGGCGACCGTCGTCGTGACGCCGACGAAGCCGAGGCGCCCGGCGAGCGCTCCGGCCACCGGGGGCCCGACGATCGCCGCGAGCCCGATCGCCGCGCCGGTGCGGCCCATCGCCCGGGCGCGGCGGTCGGCGCCGGTGAGGTCGCCGACGAGCGTGAACACCGCGGGGACGATGATCCCCCCGCCGACGCCGTGGAGCAGGCGGACGCCGAGCAACGCCCCAGGGGTCGTGGCCAGGGGGTAGGCGAGCACCGCGGCGATCGCGATCGCGAGCCCGGCCACGAGCAACCTTCGTCGACCCAGGCGGTCGAGGAGCGCCCCGGCGACGGGGTTCGTCGCGAGGTTCGTCAGCGAGTAGGCCCCGACGGTCGCACCGACGAGGACGGGATCGGCGCCGAGTGCGGCCGCGCGCGGCCCGATCGTCGGCAGGAACGCGAAGGTGTCGAAGAACGTGAGGAACGTGACGGCGTAGGCGGCGACGAGGGGGCCTGCCCACCTGCGCGCGACCACCGGGGCGTGCTCCTTCGTCGTGCGGGCCACCGAGGCTGTGGGCCCTCGCCCTGCGCGGCCGAGCCTAGTGCGCCCCCACCGTGGAGGCAGGGCCTCGCCGCTCACCGCGCTCGCGTGCAGCGCCGGCGACGGCCTCGAGGGCGCGCCCGCGCCGGAGATCGCCAGGCGCCCTCGCGGCGTGAGCGGCGCCGTTGAGCGCGGGGCCACGGGCGGCCGGTCCGCGCGGCGATGGGGGCCGACCGTGGACGGGGGCGGCGGGCGTTGGCAGCCCGGACGAGCGGGAGGTGGGTGGGCGGTGCAGGTCTCGAACCTGCGACCTCCGGCTTGTCGAGCCGGCGCTCTCCCAGCTGAGCTAACCGCCCTGGGGCGGCAGGGAGTGTAACGCGTTCGGCGGAGCCGGGCGACCGCGCCCGTGCCCACCCTCCTGCCGGCCCGCGGCTGCGGTCACCGCGCGGACCCTCGCTCGCTGGCGGCTGGCGACCGCGGTAGCGTCCCCAGCCGCCAGCGGCGACATCGGGGGCCGAGTAGACCGCGTTGTCGAACACCGAGTCGCCGAGCAGGACGATGTGCGCCATTGTCGTCTCCTACCTCGCCTCGTACCACGCTTCGGTCGCCGGGTCGAGCGCCGGTACGTCGAGCGGTACACCGCCGCCGCGCAGCGACTCG
>JAWOAS010000112.1:0-16302 GCA_046498405.1 Egibacteraceae bacterium | reverse complement strand
ACACTGCGCAGATAGGGCACTTTCTTTTTCAGGTTATAGATATGGGGGCCGCGCGTAGCAGTGATGAGCCCGTCGGGGCGAACAGTGTTGCCCTGCTCGTCAGTGAACGGCACCTCGATGTAGGACTCGACCTTCCCGCGGGGCGCGCCCAACGAGGCCAGGAGCTCCCGCCCAAAGCTTGGCACCCCGCTCATCACCGCCAACAACGTCGAGGTGGCTCGCTGCTCTTGCTCCCGCGCGCCACCGATTCCCGCAGTGGGGATCAGCCGCGCCGGTTGCCACTCGCCCCCGCTGTCCCCGTTGCGCATGCACGCCCCCAAGCTTCGCTGCTGTCACTTTCAATCCTCCCGTGTGCCCCTAGGGCAACGCAAACTCAACAGCAGCCCCGCTGCTGGGGACTGCAACCAGTCTTGGTTGACACCCAGAAGGTGGGAGTCTAGGCGGCGTTGCTTGTGGGGTGCAGGATGGTCTCGTACTCGATGGGGGTGAGCTTGCCGAGGCCGCGTTGGCGACGACCGCTTGAACCTAGTGAGCACGGCCCGGTGGAATCCTTCAGGATCCCGCGACGCGAGCGCACGCAACGTCAACTCCAGAAGCTCGGAGCGCAGCCTTTCGCGCTCGCGCCACCGTCGGGTGGACTCGCGGTGGCGGGCGGGGTCGGCGCGGCCCCTGGCCGCGGCCGCGGCCTTGACGCACTGACGGCACCGCGAGCCGTTGGCTGCGTAGAACTCGCCATCGTCGCGGCGCTGGCCACACTCGTCGCAGACCTTCATGACAGCACCCACCGGTGGCGACGTCGACGTTGGGACAGCTCGGCGACCGTGACGAGCCGGATCGGGCACGCGCCAGTCGGTGCGCCGAGGACGTGCCGGTCGCTGCACCACCAGCACTCGCGGCCGGGGTCGACGAGGTCGTCGAGGTAGCCGGCGCGGAGCCGGTCGCCGAGCGCGACGACGAGGTCTTGCTCGGCGGCGGTCACCTGGGCGTGCCCGCCGCAGTGGTCGTGGTAGGCGGCCTGGGCGGCCTCGAGGCAGGCGCGGGCGACGAGCACCGCCTGGGCGGCGTCGTCGGGGTCGGGTAGCAGGCCGGGCGTCCACCGCGGGTCGATGCGGGCGCTCATGCGCCACCCCCGAGCTGGGCGTCGAGCTTCGCCTTCATCCGCGCGGCCTGCGCGGCCATCCGCGCGTTGGCGTCGGGCTCGGCGCCCTCGTCGTCTGCGCGGCCGCCGGTGTCGGGGTTGGGCGTGGTGGACCTGTCCCGCCCCCGCGCCCCATAGGGGCGCGGTGTGGCGGGGACAGGTGCCCCACCGTTCGCCTCGATTGACCTGTCCCCGCCTGTCCCGAGGCGGTGGGGACAGGGGTTTTCGGGGCTGCCCCCGGTCGCCTCGGGGACAGGGTCGACCTGTCCCCGGGACCTGTCCCCGGCCTCGTCGTCGGGGACGGGTTCGGGGACAGGTGCGGCGACGGCTTCGGCGTCGTCGCCGTCGCGTTGCCGGCGCATCGAGAGCGCCGCGGCGACGATCTCGTTGCGGACGCCGACGCCGCGCGCCCGTATCGCCTTGGCGGCCCTGTCGCGTCCCCAGTCGAGGGGGACGTCGGCGGCGTCGAGGGCGGCGACGATCTCGTCGAGGTGCTCCTGGTACTGCACGGTCGGGCCGTCGGTGCGGCGCAGCGTGCCCGCGTCGGTGCGCTCGAGGGTGAGGGCGTCGAGGCCGTGCATGGTGCGGCGCCGGTCGCACTTGAGCGCGAGCCGGCCGTGGCCGTGGGCGGTGAGCTTCCACACCGCGTCGACGTCGTCGGCTTTCGCCGAGCTGCCCCGCTGCCCCTTGGTGGCGTCCTTGCCGGCGTGGTCGGCGCGCCACACCGCGACGCCGGCGGCCTTGAGCCGCTGGCCGGTGTGCCGGTAGTAGTCCCGGAACGTGTCGGCCTCGTCCTCGGGGCCGGCGACGCTGCGGGCGACGGTGTCGATGACGACGAGGTCGGCGCCGTCGCGTTGCACGATCCACTCGAGGTGCTGCCCGCCGGCGTCGGTGTCGAGCGCCGGCAGCATCGGCAGGCTGTAGTAGCGCAGCCGGGCGAGGTCGCCGGGGGTGTAGCCGAGCATCTTGCAGCGTTCGATGACGTCGCCGGGGCTCATCTCCATGTCGATGTAGACCACGACGCGGGGCCGGGGGACGTCGAGGCCGGCGAACGGCCGGCCCGACGCGACCGCGGCGGCCAGCTCGAGCAGGACGAGGCTCTTGCCGGTCTTGCCGGGCGCGTAGATCGCCGCGGCCCGGCCGGCCTCGACGAGCCCGTCGACGACCCAGTCGACGTCGTCGACGCCAGCGTCCCACAGGGCGTGCCAGTCGAGGGCGGGGTAGGGGTCGACGCCGGGGTCGGTGTCGACGCTGCGGTCGCCGGCCTCGACGTCGGGCAGGGTCGTGACGGGCGTGGGCTCGTCGCCACAGCGGCAGCCCCGCTCGCCGTCGGGGGTCGGGGTCGCTTGCACCTTGCCGACGGCGCCGACGACCATCTCGCGCCACTCCCGGGCGACGTCGCGGTCGCCGGCGATCGCGGCGGTGAACGCGCCCCGCAGCGCCTCGAGGGCGTCGGTCAGCCCCCGGTGGCCGTACTCGGCGAGGCGGACGAGCGCGAGGCTGCCGTCGCGGGCGACGTCGTGGCGGGCCTCGCCGCTGCCGAGCCGGGCGACCCACCCCTCGAGCTTGTTGGTCATCGCCGTGCACGGCGGCCCGTCGGGGGCGTCGAGGACCCAGTCGCGGGCCTGCCCGTAGTTGAGGTCGACGCCGGGGACCTCGTCGGCGCCGTCGTCGACGAGGTCGTCGACCCACGCGGCCGGCAGCTCGGGGAGGTCGTCGACCTCGGGGACGCGCCCCTCGAGCACCTCGCCGGTGCGCTCGTCGACCCACCGGTACACCGCCCCGCCGGCGTGAGGGTTGACCGACGGTGGGGCGACGCCGTAGCGGTGTCGGCGTTGGATGATCTCGACGCCGGCGCCGAGGACTGTCCGGAACCGCAGCCCCTCGGGTACGCGGAACCACCGGATGCCCGACGGTGCGGGCCGCGCCGACGACACCATCGTCGGGGGCAGCGGCCCGAGGCGGGCCTCGTGCTCGGCGACGGTGACGTCGCCGCGCTTGCCGTCGTAGACGTCGACGTCGATGCCGACGACCCCGTCGGGGCAGCGGAGGGCGATGTTCGCGTCGGCGGGCCGGTGCTCGACCCAGGTGAGCACGTCGGCGTAGCTAGGGTCGACCCCGTGCGAGCCGGTGTACCCCTTCGGGGGGTACCCCTTCTCGCCGCGGGGCAGCGGCAGCACCCCGCGCCAGCCGGCCTGCCAGTAGGTGAGGGCGTGGTCGCTGTAGATCGGCGTCATGCCGCACCACCCCCGACGCCGGCGCAGTCCTCGTCGTGGGTCGTGCGGACGACGAGGGTACCGCCGATGTCCCACAGCTCGGCGTACACCTCGCAGGTGCAGCCGAGCGCGGCCTTCTGGGCGTTGAGGTCGGCGACGACGTCGGTGAGCAGGTCGAGGGGGTAGCGGGCGACGGCGACGTGGTCGCGGTTACACTGGCAGTGCTCGACGCCCCGCCCGGTGTTCTGAGCTTCGGCCGCCTCGCTGCCCACGGGGCGGCCTTCTTCTCGCCGGCTCATCGGGCGTCACCGCCTCGACGCCGACGGGCGTCTGCCGTTGAGGGGTGACGCTCTCGCGCCCGTTCGGGCGGCGGCAGGACCCACACGCCGTCTGCGCGCTTGCGGAGCCCGACGGTGGACGGGTCGGCGCAGCCGCCGTGGCGGCCGTCGTCGCCGAGGGGCAGGTGGTGGGCGTCGAAGCCGGTGAGCCCACCGAACGTCTCATTGCACGCGGCGCAGCGTGACCGGCTCATCGGGCACCACCGGCCTCGTCGACCTCGGCGTCGAGGTCGTCGGCCTGGGCGCGCAGCCGCCGGGCCTTCGCGCTCTTGAGCGCGAGCCCCTGCATGTAGGCCTTGCGCGCATGCTCGGCGCGCCGGCGGCGCTCGTCGGGGGCGAGGGTGCCGTTGGGGTCGACCTCGGCCTCGAAGCGGGCGAGGGCGGCGTCGCGGGCGGGCTTGGTGCGCGCCGACGGGTCGGTGGTGTTCGCCCACGACTTGTGAGCGGCCATCCGGGCGCGCGTCGCGCGCTCTTGGGGGGTTAGCGAGTCGCTGGCGGCCATCGCGGCCATCACCTCACGCCCCGCTCCTGCTGGGGAGGGGTGCGCGGGGTTCCTGGCCGAGCCCGCGGGCCGCTATGCTGACGTATGCTAGAATAACACAGATGGAACTACAGCGCGAGCAGACGCCCCCGCAGCGGTTGCTGTGCTACTGCGGCAAGCCCCTCGACCGCTTCGGCACGATGGCGTGGCCAGACGCCCCTCGAGCGTTGGTCCGTCACACTGGAAGGCACCGCCAGGAGAGCGTCGAGGCCGTCGAGCCGGGCACGCCGTCCGGCGAGGACGCGCGCATGGTCTGGAACTGCCGCCGGTGCCGCTCCCGGGTGGCGCTGCGCGCCGACACGATCCACGCGGCCTACCGCCGCGCCGAGGCCGACGGCCGCGCCGACGTCGTCGTCGGCGTCGACACCTAGAGCCGATCCCCCGGGCTCAGGCGCCGGTGCGCCTCCCGGGCGCGCTCGTCGGCCGCCGAGGCGCCGTAGCGGGCCAGCATCTGCCGCGACCGCCAGCCCGCCAGCCGCATGAGGTCGCCCTCGCTGCCGCCCTGCGACAGCCACTCGTGCGCGAACGCATGCCGGAACCGGTGCGGGTGCAGCCCGTCGACGCCGGCCTCCCGGCCTCGCCGGCGCACCATCTGCGCGACCCCGTTGGCGGTCATCGCGCCCTTGGACTTCTCACCGAGCCACAACGACGGCTCGGCGGCGCGGGCGTGGCGCATCCGCGCGCGGATGTAGCGGTCGAGCGCCTGCCCGGTCTTGTGACCGAATGGCACCGCGCGGTGTCGTCGGCCCTTGCCGAGCACGAGCACGACGTCGTCGGTGAGGTCGAGGTCGTCGACGGTCAGCCCGGCGAGCTCACCGAGCCGGAGCCCGCAGTCGAGGAACAGCCGGATGATGGCGGTGTCGCGCCGGTCGACGAACCCGCGGCCCTTCATCGTGTCGAGCACCGCGGCGACCTCGTCGAGGGTGACGGCCTCGACGGGTTGCTCGGGGACCTTCGGTGGCTTCATGCGCGCCATCGGGTCGACGGCGACCTCCTCCTCGTCGGCGCACCACTTGGTGAACTGTTGCAGCGCCCGGTAGCGGACGCTGACGGTGGCGGGCGACCGCTTGGCGGCGAGGTCGGCGAGGAACTCCTCGATGGTGCCGCGCGCGAGCGGGTTGGTGCCCCGTTCGGCGGCGAACGCGACGAGCTGGCCGACGCTGGTCTCGTAGCTCGAGATCGTCTGCGCGCTCAGGTTGCGGGCCTTGAGGGCGCGAATCCACGAGCGGATGAGGCTGTCGACGGGGTCGGGGCTTGTGCTCATGCCGCGGCATGTTATCGTGTCGCACAGCGCTGTGCTACTCAGCGCACCGAGGAGCGGATAGCGAATGCGCAGGTCAGACCGGGTATCGTGGGCGCTGCAGGGCTCGAACCTGCGACCTCGTGCTTGTAAGGCACGCGCTCTCGCCACCTGAGCTAAGCGCCCCACGACGGAGTCTAACCGCCACGCCGGCGTGAGGGATCGGCTGGCGGCGCACTGCCCTGGCCGACCGGGGTGCAGTAGGTTGCGGACGGCGGGGGCGCGCCGCGCCACCGCGCGCACCGCGCCGCACGCGACCGGAGCACCGTGGGCGCCGGGGGTCGACCGAGGAGGAGAGCGCACGTGAAGTACTACCTCATCACCGGCACGAGCCGGGGCCTGGGCAAGGCGCTGGTCGGCGAGCTCGCCGGCGAGGGCACCACGGTCTTCTGCGTCTCGCGCTCGGGGACCGACACGAGCGGGCTCGGGTCCGGCACCGCACCGGTCGTCGACCTCCCCTTCGACCTCGCCCGCCTCGACGGGCTCGATGGGCTGATGGACGATGTCTTCGCACGCATCGACCTCGCCGCTGCCGAGGGCCTCTACCTCATCAACAACGCCGGCCTCCTCGACCCCGTCGCGGCGGTCGAGCACCTCGACCCCGAGGCGATGGCGCTGCACGTCACCGTCAACCTCGTGGCCCCGATGCGGCTGACCTCCCTCTTCATCGGCCACAGCGGGCAGGCGACCTGTCGCCGTGTCGTCGCCAACGTCTCCTCGAGCGCTGCGGCCAACCCTTACCGCGGCTGGGGGGTCTACTGCGCGGCGAAGGCCGGTCTCGACCAGTTCGGGCGCGTGGCCGGCCTCGAGCAGCGCGACCGCGCGGAGCAGACCGGCGCCGAGCCGGTGATCGTCTACTCGGTGGCGCCCGGCAAGGTCGACACCGCGATGCAGGCCAGCCTGCGCGAGCGCGACCCCCGTGACTTCCCCGACCGCGACGCCTTCGTGTCGCTCAAGGAGACGGGGGCGCTCAACGATGCCGCGGCCGCCGCGAGGGCCGTGGCCGCCACGCTCGACGATCCGTCGATCACGAGCGGCGACGTCATCGACGTCCGCGACGCCGTGCGGTAGCCACCGGTCACTCGGCGGGGCGCAGCAGCGCCTTGCCTCCGGCATGGCCTGCGTCGACGGGCGCGAGCGCCCGCTCGGCCTCCTCCAATGGCGCCTCGACGACGACCCGCGAACGCAGCGTCCCGCGCGCCACGCGCTCGAGCAGGCGCGCGAGGACGACGGCGTCGGCGTACACGAGCGGCCGGGCGCCGAAGAACGCCCGGAGGTCGGGGGCGTCGCTTGGCAGCGACACGAGGGTGAGCCGGCGGGTCTGCGCGCCGACGCCGGGCAGGGCGGGGACCTCGTGGGCGGAGGTGACGGTGTTGACGACGAGGTCGATGCGCTCGTCGACCGACGCGAGCCCCTCACCGGCGTAGTCGACCACGCGGTCGGCGCCAAGGGCGCGGCAGTGCGCGCGGTTGCGGGCCGACGCGGTCGTCACGACCCGGGCGCCGGCGGTGTGGGCGAGCTGGATGAGCTGCTGACCCACGCCGCCCGCGCCTCCGGTGACGAGCACGGTCTCGCCGGCGGTGAGGCCGCCGTGCTCGAAGAGCGCCTGCCAGGCGGTGAGCCCCACGAGCGGCAGCGCCGCGGCCTGGGCGTCGCTCACGTCGGCCGGTGTGGCCACGACCTCGTCGGGCCGGGCGAGGGCGTAGCCGGCGAAGGCGCCGGGCGCCTGCGGGAAGCCGACCATGCCGCACACCCTCGTGCCGACCGCCCAGGGGCGGTCCCCGAGGTCGCCGACGACCTCACCGGCGAGGTCGTAGCCGGGCGTCAGCGGGAGCCGCTCGGCGAGTCCGGGGTCGGGCGGGCGGCCCGCGCAGGTCTTGAGGTCGACGGGGTTGACCGCCGCGGCACGGACGCGCACGAGCAGGCAGCGCTCGGCGTCGGGCTCGGGGATCGGCACCGAGTCGAGGCGCAGGTCGCGCCACGAGCCGAACGCCGGGAGTCGTAGTGCCCTCATCGTCGCCGCCTCTGCGTCCACCGGGCCCTCCTCGCTCGTCGCCTCCCGGCGCCGCGCACGCTTGCCCAGCGCCCATCAGGCGTCAAGGCCACCACGATGAGCGGTCGCATGGTCTCACAGAAAAGTACTTGACCGTACCGGTGCAGCCATCTATAACGTTCCCGCTGATGGTGATACCGGCGGCGGACGCGCCGCACCGGCGTCATCTCGGCGCGAATCGTCGGTGGCATGCACTCGGCAACGGCCGCCCGTCGCGGTGACGAACGCGGCCCTGCCGTTCGTCCACCGATGCCGAGGGCGTTGCCGTACCGCACCCAGCGGCGGCAACGTCGCCACCCACGCCGCTCGAGCAGGGGGAACTATGACCAATTACTACATCGGGTTCGATTGCGGAACCATGGGCACGAAGGTCGCCGTCTACGCCGACGATTCGAACCTCGTCGCCGAGGCGTACCGTCCGCACAAGATCGACTTCCCCAAGCCGGGCTGGGCGGAGATGGACCCAGACCAGTTCTATCGCTGCGTCGTCGACGGCATCAAGGAGTGCGTCACCACGAGCGGGATCGACCCGACACAGGTCCGCGGGATCTCCTGTAGCGGGATCGTGTGTGGCTTCGTGCCAATCGACGAGAACTGGGACCCCACGAGGCCCTACATCTGCTTCCTCGACACCCGAGCGAAGAAGGAGGCCGAGGAGGTCGCCAACCTCGACGACAAGCCCTGGTACGACGAGGCCGGCAACGCCGAGCCCGGCGCGTACATGCCCCCGATGTTCATGAAGTGGCTCCTCACCCACGAGCCGGAGAACATGGGCCGGGCGAAGTCCGTCGTCCACGGCGCGCACTATGTCCTCGGCCGGCTCGGCGAGCTCACCGCGAAGGACGCCTTCACCGACTGGGCGCACGCCTCCGGCTGGATCATCGGCTTCGACGCCCGCAAGCGGCAGTGGTCGGACCGTCAGTTCGAGGCGCTGAACATCCCGCGCGAGCTCATCCCGAAGATGAACAAGCCCTGGGACGTCATCGGCGAGCTCAGCCCGCGCCAGGCGGAGGCCTGCGGCCTCGTGGCCGGCATCCCCCTGGTCACCGGCGCTGGCGACGTCATGCAGTCCAACCTCGGCTCCGGGGTCATCGACGTGGGGATGTCCTCCGACGTGGCGGGAACGGCGTCGATCTTCACCTTCGTCGCGCCCGACTTCAAGCGCGAGGTCACCGACCAGAAGGCGATCCTCAACTCGATGGGCACCCTCGAGGACCAGTACGTCTACTGGAGCTTCATCCCCGCGGGGGGCCTCAGCCTGCGCTGGTTCCGCGACGAGGTCCTCGGGCGCGAGGGCGACGAGGAGATCTTCAAGGAGCTCGACAAGATGGCGGCCGACGTGCCGCTGGGCTCGGAGATGTCGCTGTTCTTCCCCTACCTCCAGGGTCGCAGCAACCCCTCCTGGCCGGAGGCCAGCGCCTCTTTCATCGGCATGCACGGCAGCAACGACCGCGGGACGATGTGGCGCTCGATGATGGAGTCGATCGCCTTCGAGTACCTCTCCTGGGTCTCGCTCATGCGCGGGGTCGGCATCGACCTCGAGGAGGTCATCGGCACCGGTGGCGGCTCGAAGAGCAAGATCTGGAACCAGATCAAGGCCGACGTCCTCGACGCGCCGTACACGACGCTGAAGCGGACCGAGGGCGCGGTGCTCGGCAACGCCGTCGTCGCCGCCTACGGCGTCGGCGACATCCCCGACATCCCCTCGACGATCAAGCAGTGGCTCGAGCGCAAGGAGACGTTCCAGCCCAACGCCGAGAACACCGCGGCCTACCGCAGGGTCTTCGACAAGCGCGAGAAGGTCCTCAACGGACCGCTGCGTGAGGTCATGCGCGAGCTCAGCACCCTCCACGACGCGTAGCGGCCCCCCGACGGACCGGTCCGCGGCCCACGCGCGAGGCGCTCGCGCGTGGGCCGCACCGCGCCGGCAGCCCATCGCCGTCGGGGGGCGGCGCCCACCACCGACGCGCCTCCCCTAGCATCGGGGCTCCCCCCGCCAACCCAGCGTTGACGGACCGAGGAGACAAGGGCACACGATGAGCGACGACCCCCAGCCCCCCGAGCAGAGCGGCGGCAGCAGCAAGCTCAACGTCAGCGTCAGCGACGAGCTCAAGCACGGGACCTACGCGAACTTCCTGCTCGTCAGCCACTCACCCCACGAGTTCACCCTCGACTTCTGCCAGGTGCTGCCGGGCGGCGAGCCGGGCAAGCCGCGTGCGGAGGTCGTCAGCCGCATCAAGGTCGCGCCGACCCTCGTGGGCAAGATCATCCAGGCGCTCAACACGAACATGACGAACTACGAGGACAAGCACGGCATGGTCCGCGACGTCGGCTGAGCACGGTGGCGGGCGGCGCGGCGTGACGCCCCACCCGGCCGGGCTCAGCCGGCGAGCCCGGCGATGGCCTCCTTGAGCGGGGCGGGGTCACGCGGGTCGGCGATGCCGTTGACGGTGCGGTAGCGCACGACGCCGTCGCGGTCGACGAGGAACGTCGCCCGCCGCGCGAGCCCGAAGCGCTCGTCGAAGACGCCGTAGCGCTGCGCCACCTCGCCGTGGGGCCAGAAGTCCGAGAGCAGCGGGAAGCGGTAGCCGTCCTGCTCGGCCTGGCGACGGTGGGTCGCCGGTGCGTCACAGGAGACCGCGAGCAACGCGACGTCGTCGTTGTCGTAGGCGCCGACGTCGTCACGCAGGCCGGCGAGCTCGCGGTCACAGATCCGCGAGAAGGCCATGAGGTAGAAGACGACGGCGACGTGGCGCTTGCCGCGGTAGTCGGTGAGGCGGACCGGCTGGTTGTGCTGGTCGCGGAGCTCGAAGTCGGGGGCTTGTTCACCCACGTCGACAGGCACGGGGCTCCTCCATGAGGGTGGTCGGGCGGCGGCACGCCGACGCGGCAGTCTAGCGCCGTGCGGGCCGGCCGCCGCTCGCTAGGCTGCGGCGATGCCCGACGTCCCCGGCCACACCGCCGCCCATTGGCGCCGTCTGCCGCTCGAGGTCGCCGACGCCGACGCCCTGCTCGAGGGCTCGGCCAGGCTGCTCGACGGGCTCGCCGACGATCCCTGCCCGACGCTGCGCTGGTACCGCGCCCGGCGCACCGCGATCGTCCTCGGCCGTGGCCAACGCCGCCTCGCGGTCCGCGCGGGCGCCGACATCGACCTCGTGCGCCGGGAGTCCGGCGGCGGAGCCGTGCTGCTCGACCCCGAGCTGCTCTCCCTCGACGTCGCCGTGCCCGCGGGCCACCCCTGGCTCGACGTCGGCGACCTCGGCGCGGTCTTCACCCGCGTGGGCGCCGCCTGGGCCGAGGCCCTCGGCGACCTCGGCCTGCGCGATGCGGTCGTCCACGACGGACCGTCGACGACGCCGCGGGCCACCGACGCCCGCAGCACCCTGCTCGCGGCGGTGTGCTACGCCACGCTCGGACGGGGCGAGGTCCGCGTGGGGGCCCGCAAGCTCGTCGGGCTCTCCCAGCGCCACCGCCGTCATGGCGTGCTCGTGCAGTGCGGCCTGCTGCGGCGGTGGCGCCCCGGTGCGCTGCTCACCGCGCTGGGCGCGGACCCGGGCGACGCGGAGGTCACCGGCGCCGCGGTCGGCCTCGACGAGCTGCTGACCCCCGCGCCCGACGACGCCCACGTTATCGCCGCGGTCGAGACCACCTTCGAGCGCGGCGTCGCCGCGCCCCGGCCCCGCGCCGGCGGGGCGGCCTCCGAGATGGCCTAGCGCGGGCCGAGCGACCAGTCGACCCCGAGGGGGCCGCCGGGGCGTCCGCGCTCGGCGGCGATGACCTCGGCGACGATGGCGATGGCGATCTCCCCGGGGCTGCGCCCGCCGATGTCGAGGCCGACCGGCGCGCGCAGACGGGCGAGGTGGGCCTCGGGGACACCGGCGTCGCGCAGGCGCCGCACCGCGGTGGGGGCGTGCCGACGGCTGCCGAGCATCCCCACGAACGCCGCCTCGCTGGCCAGCGCCACCCGGAGGGCCTCGTCGACCCAGGGGGCGTCGTGGTCGCTGACGAGCACGGCGTCGCCCTCGCCCGGTGGGGCGGCGAGGAGGTAGCGCCCGGGGTCGTCGGCCTTGACCTCGACACCGGCCGGCACGTCGACGTGCCCGCCCACGGCGATGAGGACGACGCGGCGCTCGGCAAGGCGAGCGGCCTCGCAGACCGCGCGCGCCACCGGCGTGGCCCCGAGGACGAGGACGCACGGCTCGGGCTCATGGACCTCGGCGAAGAGCTCGAGGTGGCGCGGCTCGTCGTGGCCCTCGAGGCGCTCGGTGCGTCGCTGGGCGCGGCCACCGGCCAGCGCCTGGCGGCCGAGGTCGACGCCAAGCGCGTCGAACTCCGAGCAGCCGAGGGTGCCTGCGACCGCGCCGTCCTCGTCGACGACGAGCTTGGCGCCGGGGTGGCTCGCGACGTCGCCGGCGACCTCGAGGACGGTGACGAGCGCGACACGGCGCCCCTGGCCCCGGGCCCTGGCAAGCGCGTCGAAGACGGTCATCGGCGGGGCGTCCTCACTCCCCCGCGCCGCCCCGTCCCGGCGGCGCGTCACGGGGGTCGGCGGGCTCGAGGTCCTGCGCGGCCTCGAGGAGGTCGTCGACGGCCTCGTGGTAGAAGCCGACGAGGCGGTCGAGGTCGGGCATCGCGCGGCGGTCGCCGAGCAGCCCCACGCAGACGCTGCCGAGGTAGCTGCTCACCGCGATCGACAGCCCGGCGTCGCCGCTCAAGGGGATGAAGGCGCAGCTCGACTCGAGCGGCACCCCCGCCAGCCAGCGTCGACGCTGCGGACCAGGGGCATTCGACAGCGCGACGTTGTGGCGCTGCTCGCCGATGACGATGCGCGCCGCCGTCGCGTGCAGCGCCGGGGGGCTGTAGCCGGCGAGCAGCGCGAGGCGGTCGGCGGCGACGGCCTGGCGGGACTCCTTGAGCCCGGCGAGCTCGCCGATGACCCGGTAGAGCCGCGCGACGGGATCCATCGCCATGACCGGCAGCGGCGCGAGCACGCCGACGGCCCCCTCGCCCCAGCGATCGGCCGGCGCGCCCTCCGGGGCGGCGACGCGCACCGGCACCATCGCGCGCAGGTCGAGGTCCTTGGTCTCGTGGCCGCGCGCGCGCAGCAGGCGGCCCACGGCGTCGGCGCTGATCGCGACGACGACGTCGTTGATCGTGCCCCCGCAGGCCGCGCGGACCGCCTTGAGGTCGTCGAGGGCCAGGGTCGCGGTGGCGAAGCGACGGTGCGGGGTCAACGGCATGTTCAGCGGGCTGCGCGGGGCCGAGCGCGCCAGTCGCGCGGCGAGCCCGACCGCCGCACCGGCAGCCGAGCCCACCGCGGCGGTGGCCTTGCGGGGCGAGGTCGCGAGCTCGGCGAGCCCGCCGGCGGCGCCGAGCGCGCCGCGGGCGCGCTCGCGCACTCCCTCGACGGCGAGCTCGAGCGCCTCGGGCTCGGGCTCGGGCCGCCACGCCGGCGGCGGCGACGGTGCCGGTGCGGCCGGCGTGTCATCGAGGAGCAGGGCGAAGAGGTCGGCGTGCCCGGCGCCGGCCATCGCGAGGTGCACCTTGCGGACGACCGCGGTGCGATCGCCCTCGAGGCCCTCGACGACGTAGAGCTCCCACAACGGCCGGTCGCGGTCGAGCGGACGGGCGATGAGGCGGCTGAGGGTCTCGCCGAGCTGGGCGGCGTCGCCGGGGCGGGGCAACGCGGCGTGGCGCAGGTGGTAGGTGAGGTCGAAGTCGGCGTCGTCGACCCAGCGGGGACCGGCGCCGAGGGGCATGTCGACGACCTTGCGGCGCGCGAGCGGGACCTCGTCGAGGCGGGCGACGAGGCGGTCGTGGACGTCCTGGAAGCCGAGGCCGGGAGCGAAGACGCTCACCCCGCCGGTGTGCAGCGGCGCGGCCGGCGTGTCGAGCGCGAGCACCGAGGCGTCGCGCGGGGACAGCCGGTGGGGCATCGTCGCGTCGCTCCCCCTCGGTGGGCCAGGGCGGCTCCAGCCTAGGCCGTCGAGGCGGGTCGCGGGCGGCTCAGCCGGCGCGGGCGCGCACCTCACGGGCCGCGCGCACCTCGGTGCCCACGGCGATCTCGGCGAGGCGGGCGAGATGGGCGAGCTCGACGCTGCGGAAGCGCGGCCCGCGCGCCCTGGCGACGAGGACCGCCGTCGTGGGCTGGCCGAGCGGCGCCGCGGCCACCTCGATGCGCCCGTCGGTCGACCAGGCCTCGGGCATCCACACCGCGGCGGGCAGCCGTCGGGGGGCCTCGAGCGGCAGCCAGGGGGTCGCGAGGCCGTCGAGGGCCGGGGCACCGGGGCTGCGCGCGAGGGCCTCGACGCCGCCCACGCCGTTGGCCAGCGCCGCGCCCCACGTCGCGCCGAGCGCCTCGGGCAGCCGCGCGACGAGGGTGGCGACCGCACCGCGGCCCTGCGCGACGCAGAGGGCGGCGAGGTCGACGGGGTCGAGGCTACGGGTCGCGGCATCGCCCTCCTCGAGCAACTCGACGACCGCGCCGGGGGCCGACTCCACGGCCTCCCGCAGGGTCGCCGCGTCGACGTCGACGACGAGGCTGACGTCGTCGACGGCGACGCCGTCGCTGCGCTCGACGACCTCGACCCGCTCGATGTCCCCGCGCAGGCGCGCGATCGCCCCGGTCACGCCACTGAGGGCGCCGGGGCGGTCGGGCAGCGAGATCCGCAACGCGTAGCGCATGGCCTCCCCTCCTCGGACGCGAGCCTACGCCGGGGTCGTCACGTCGCGGTGAGCGCGACGTTGCCGCCCGGTTTCGCCGTCCGGCCCGCGCCGACGGCGGCGCCGCGCGTCCCGTCGCCTCACAGCCCGGCGATGCCGAGGCGGCGGTTGAGCGCGGCCAGCGTGGCCTTCGCGCCGGCGGCGGCGACGTCGTCGCCCGCGACGATCGCCGCGCCGGCGTAGCGCATCGGCGTGCCGGCGACGTCGACGCCGACCATCGTCGCGACGACCTCGGGCAGGCCCTGTCCGGGGTCAAGACGCTCGCACCACTCGAGGGCGAAGCGGATCGCCTCGGGGGTGAACGTCTCGAGCGCGGCGACCGTCGCGCTCGCCGCCGCGAGCGCCGGCTCGTCGTCGCCGTCGCCGAGCACGCGCTCCCCGACGTAGAGGGCGGTGTGGTACTCGAGGGCCACCCGCGCCCGCTGCCCCTGGGGCCCGTCGACGATCGCGGCCTCGACGAGGAGGGGGCGGATCGTCTCGAAGGGCTCGACGGGCTCGCTCATGGTGGCAGGCAGCGTAGCCGCCGCCCGGCGGGTCGTCACGTCGCGTGGCGTGAGGGCCACCGCGAGCGGGTAGGCAGGCGGCCATGGAACGAGAGTTCAGCGTCGACGAGGCCCGTGAACTCATGCCCGAGGTGCGTGAGCGGGTCACGGCGATCATCGCCGCGCGGCGTGACGTTGCCCTGCTCGCCGACGGTCCGACCGCCGAGCGCAAGGGCGCCGAGGCGCGCCTGGCCGAGGAGGTCGAGTGGTTCGTGCGCACCGGGGTGCAGGTCAAGGGCATCGCCCCGGTCGTCCTCGACTTCCCCGGACGCGTCGACGGCGAGCCTGCCCTGCTGTGCTGGCTCGAGGGCGAGACCGACCTCGTCTGGTTCCACCGCCCCGAGCACGGGTTCATGGGGCGCCAGGAGCTGCCCTGAGCCCCGCGGCCCTCAGCCGGCCGTGCCCTCGAGGTGGTCGGCGAGGTGCTCGGCGATCGCCAGCGACGCCGTGGCCGCCGGCGACGGCGCGTTGCGGACGTGCACGACGGTGTCGTCACCGGTGATGAGGAAGTCGTCGAGCAGCGAGCCGTCGGCGCCGAGCGCCTGCGCGCGCACACCCGAGGGGCCCTTGAGGAGGTCACCCCGGCCGATCTGGGGGACGTAGCGCTGGACCTGCCGGGCCACCGGCGCCCGGCGCAGGGAGTGGTGCATCTCGGTCACGCCGACGCGCCAGTGCGCCCGGGCGAGCTCGCGGGTGCCCGGCCAGGTCGCCGTCGCCCAGAGCTCGGGTGGACGGATCGCGCTCCAGCGGTAGCCCTCCCGCGCGAGGGCCGGCACGGCGTTGGGCCCCACCCAGACGTCGTCGTAGACGGTGCGCGTGAGGTGCACCCCGAGGAACGGCAGGCCGTCGGCGGGCACGGGGTAGACGAGGCCGCGCACGAGGTGGGCCTTGGCCGGGTCGACGCGGAGGTACTCGCCGCGGAAGGGCACGAGCCGCACGGGAGTGTCGTCGCCGCTGCGAGCCGCGAGGGTGTCGGAGTGCAGGCCAGCGCAGTTGACGACCTGTCCGGCGTGCATGACGCCGCGGTCGGTGCGCAGCACGACCCCGCCGTCGCGTCGTGCGAGCTCGGCCACGGTGACGTCGAGGCGGACCTGCCCGCCGCGGCGGCGGAGGTCAGCGGCGAGGCTCTCGGCGACGGCGGCGAAGTCGGTGACCGCGGTCAGCGGCGAGTGCAGCGCGCGCAGGCCGGTGACGAACGGCTCGACCTCCCGCAGCTCGCTGGGCCCGAGCAGGGACAGGCCCTCCACGCCGTTGGCCACCGCCCGCCGGGCGATCGCCTCGAGCCCGGCGAGCTCGTCCTCGCGCGTGGCCACGACGAGCTTGCCGCGCTCGAGGTAGGGCAGGCCGCGCTCGGCGCAGTAGTCCTTGAGCCGGGCTCGGCCTGCGACGCAGAGCCGGGCCTTGAGCGAGCCCTCCGGGTAGTACAGCCCCGCGTGGACGACGCCGCTGTT
>JAWOAS010000009.1:0-3713 GCA_046498405.1 Egibacteraceae bacterium | reverse complement strand
GGCGCGAAGACCCCGTCGATGAGGCCCATGATGCGACGGTGGGTGCGCGCGCAGGAGTAGCGGACGGTGAGGCACCCGTGCTGATGCTTCGAGTGTCGGATGCCCCCATCGGGTAACGCGCGGTAGGGCCGGCCGAAGTGCGTGGCGGGGATCGCGGTGAGCTCGCTCCAGAACCGGGTCGCTGCCTCGAGGTCGAGGCCCTCGTGGAGGTAGAGCCGCGCCCGCAGCCGGCCCTCGTCCACGTCGAAGCAGCGCCTCATCCAGGTGCAGAAGAAGTGCACGAGCGCGGGGTCGCTGTTGGCCATCGCCACGGCACCGTCGCGCTTGTGCCCCTCGCCGGCGTAGAGCGCGACGCCGGCGAGCAGGAGGTCGCGCGCGGAGAGCGTCCCCACACGGGCAGCGCCCTCGGCGCGCAGCTCGGCGATCTCCCGCGCCTTGCGCTCGGCCTGGGCATGGGGCCGCGCCGGTCTGACCGCCCGGCCGCCGGGTGAGCGTGGCACGGTCGGCGCGGGCACGTCGCGGACCCAGCGCGACACCGAGCTCTTCGCGACCCCGAGCTCGGTGGCGATGGCCGCGAGCGCCCATCCGTCGGCCCGCAAGGCGCGGGCGGCCTCCTGCTCGGCGAGCTTGCCCCTGTAGCCCATGGTGCCCCCGCATCCCTTCTCGAAGAGGTGTTCGTAAGGTCACGATACGGTAGGGGTGCGACAGGTGGGGCGCGCAGTCCACAGCCCGCGCGGTGCGCCTCGTTCGGGGCGCTACGCTGCCGCTCCAGGGCCCGTAGCTCAGTGGTCAGAGCAGGGGACTCATAATCCTTTGGTCGCAGGTTCGATCCCTGCCGGGCCCACGGGCATGGGTGGCTGGGCGGTGACCCGGTGCTGCGGCGTGGCGCGGGCAAGGTGCCCCGTGCCAACGGCCCGCCGGGTCCGTTGCGAGGGATCGGGGCTCAGCGCGGTTGCGCCGGACGCCCCATCTTCGTGGCGACCGACGTGGGGACGGCCGTTGACGACTTGTGGCCTGGGATGTCGGGGGTGAGTGACGAGCGTGGCCGCCGAGCGCGCGTCGGCGAGTCCTCCATCGAGT
This sequence comes from Egibacteraceae bacterium, assembly GCA_046498405.1. Lineage (GTDB taxonomy): Bacteria > Actinomycetota > Nitriliruptoria > Euzebyales > Egibacteraceae > T1Sed10-49. Next base: position 2,633 of record JAWOAS010000009.1, on the reverse strand, counting down.
GCCTCCGCGCCCAAGGCTCCGTGGCCGTGCTCGCCCCACTCGACGGCGAGGTCGTCCCGGGCGGCGTCGAGCAGGAGCGCGACGACCTCGTCATGGGGCAGGCTCCTGAACCAGGTTCCCAGCGTGGCCTCGTCGACCGGCGTGGCGGTGGCTGCCGTCCCGTGTGACCGGCGCGCCGCCTGCGCGATCGCGGTCAGCCCGGTGGCGACGACGTGCTTGCACCTCTGCCCGTCGGCGGCGTACGGCCACGAGCACGACCACCGCAGCGCACCGCCTGAGCATGCGAGCTCGACGCGGTGCGCCTCGGTGCCGTGCACCGTGGCCACGACGTGCTCCTCCTCGACGGTGGTGAGATCGACGAGGCCGCCCTCGACCTCGTCCTCGCCGCTCGCGAACACCTCGGGGGCCGGTCTCGAGGCCGAGGACGACCTCGGAGGGCCACGCGACGACGGTCACGAGACCTCGGGTGCCGCCGGGGTGCGCGGTGCGCTCGCGAGCGCGGCGCGGGCGAACGGTTGGGCGCGCGCGGTGGGGGCGAGCCCGCCCGGCAGCGCGCGGTCACGCCCGAGCGCGCCGAGGCGTCGCAGCACGCTCGTGGTCGGGCGCTGCACCGCGTGGATCGTCCAGTCGTCGAGCGGCGTGCCGTCGGTGTGGCGCCACCCCTCGGCGACGAGCGCCTCGGTGACGAGCACGTCGAGGTCGTCGGTGGCGCCGGCGCCAGCGGCGAGGGCGAGCAGCACGACGGCGCCCGCGCGATGCTCGGCGGTCCCACGCCGGGCGGGCGGCATGCGCTCGGCGAGGAGCTGGTGGAGCGCGACGGGGTCCGATGCCGCGGCGGTGCCGCGCTTGGTGCGCAGCAGCCAACCACGGTGCTTGCGCAGCAGGCCGAGCTGCTGGGCCGACTCGCGCAGGTCGAGCACGGGGACGGTGAGGTCCTCCCGGTTGCCGGCGCCGATCCACTCCTCCCAGAGGTCGAGCGCGTGCATCGCCGCCTCGACGTGGGCGGGCGGCAGGTAGCCGGCCTTCGTGAGCTTGATGCCGTCCTCGCCGACGCGCTCGAGCAGCCACCGGTAGGGCGCGACCATCGCGGCGGCGGTGTCCGGGTCGACGGCGACCGGCACGTCGATCTCGGCCTCGGCGAGCAGGCGCAGCAGCCGTCGCCGCACCGGGTGGCGCCCGACACCGGCGAGCAGGTCGGCCACGGCGACGGGAACCTCGCGCGGTCGTGGCGGCGAGCCGAGATCGAGGTCGGCGAGGCGGGCGCCCACGGTATCGACGTCGAAGGGGGTGAGGTGGATGCGTGCGGGGTCGCTCTCGGCGCCGAACCAGCGTCGGAACTCGGCGCGCAGCTCGGCGTGGTCGGGGTGGGAGGGGTCCTGGGCGCCGACGATGAGCTCGTAGGCGGGCACGCCGCCGCAGTCCTCCGGCGGCTCGGCGCCGGCTCCGTCGCGGCAGGCCGCCGCTGGGCCGTCGTCCCCGTGCGGCTCGCTCGCCTCGAGGGTGAGCGTGAGCTGCCAGTTGTCGCCGTAGTCGTAGGTGTAGCCCAGCCGCTCGCCCTCGCTGGGCAGGACCTCGTCGAGGCGCACGAGCTCGGCGGGCGCCCCGGTGTTCTCTTCGGCGACGTCGAACGGGCACAGGTACGCCGGCTGTCCCCACGGCTCGTCGGGATCGGAGGAGAACCGGTAGAGGTGGTACTCCTCCCACCCGAACGCGGCCTGCAGCACCGTGTGGAGTTCGTCGAGGTGCAACCCCGACGACACTGCCAGCTGCCGCCACACCGCCGGCGCGGTGTCGTCGAGCTCCACGTGCAGCACGTACGTCGTCATGGGGCCGGCCTGCGGGGTCGATGGCTGGGCAGGGGCGCGGGGACCGCTCGCGGTGGGTTCGTCCATGGCGTCAGTATCGCGGAGAACCTCAGGCGCGGAAGCGCGAAGGCGCGCGCTCGAGACGCCGGACCCCTTCCACGACGGGCGGCATCCACGGTGGGAGCGCCTCCGCGCCTCCGGCTGCGCGGTGCTCACGATGCCCGGCGGCTGCAGGCAGGGGTCCCAGGGTAGACGAGCGCGTGCCCGCCAATCCCCTGGACCGGTGGTCGTCCCACCGGCTGGTCGGTGGTCGAGGCGACGAGGTCGACGTCGCAGCCGACGTGGAGGACGCTCAGCGGCGTGAGCTCGCCGGTCGCCGCGGCGAGGAGGTCAGGGACCGAGGCAGTGCGAGGGTGAGCCGGCTCGGCCAGCCGCAGCGGGACGGCCGTTGCGCGGCCCTCGAGCGTGGGTGTCTCGTGCGCCGCCCGCACGGAAGCCGGCTGTGGGCGGGAGGTGTCGGGCTTGTGCCTTCGGGAGCCGCGGCCGGGGGAGTAGGGAACCGAGCGTTGGCAGAGGTTAGTGTTCGGCTCGGGTCGGCAGGTGTGCCCGGAGGCGAGCAGGAGGGTCGAAGGCGGCCGTGGTCGAGGCGAACACGACGTACCGGTGCGGCTGCTGCGGGCAGCTGCTGCCCTTCGACGAGCGTCAGCGGGTCCCCGACGCGTGCCTGCGGCGCTGCCGCAGCGGCTGCGACTGGCATCGGGTCGGCCCCACCACCGCCGAGGTCTACGAGGCCGCGAGCGTCGACGGGCCCGTCGGCGAGGACGGGCT
>JAWOAS010000005.1:0-26274 GCA_046498405.1 Egibacteraceae bacterium | reverse complement strand
AGCCCGTCGACGGCGCGGTCGAGCAGCCGCAGGGCACTCTCCTTCTCGATCTCCGGCGACCCCTGGGCGTGGGCCATGAGCAGGGTGTCACCGCGCTGGTGCAGCTCCTGGGACAGCGCCTGCACGAGCCGTGCGTGTCGCAGGTCGCCGGCGTTGGGCACGACGACGCCGACGGTGCCGGTGCGCTGGCGACGCAGGCTGCTCGCGAGGAGGTTGCGGCGGTAGCCGAGTGCCTCGCTGGCCTCGCGGACGCGCTCGGCGACGTCGGGGCGCACCGGACGCGAGCCGCTGAGCACGCGCGAGACCGTGGCGATCGACACTCCCGCGCGCTCGGCCACGTCCCGCATCGTCGCCAACGGTGGACTCTCCCGCCAGCCCAAAGGGAAATGCTTTTCCAAACGGCAAGGTACGTCGCGGCGAGCCCCAGCGTCAACGCCGAGATCGCCGTCGAGCCGACCGTGCCCGCAGGCCGGCTGCGGCCACGTCGGCCGGCCCACGTCGGCGGCTGTCACCGGGTCACGCGCCGCCTGAGGTTACGTCGCGCCGACCGCGGCCGACAGCACGATCGGGCCGTCGGACAAGCGCCCGCCAAACGCCAGCGGGGAGTCGATGTACCTCGAGAGAACCGAGCGACTGCGTCCCGGTCACGTCGTCGCCGAGAGCATCCGCGCGCTCGACGGCACCGTGCTGCTCGCCGAGGGCACCCGGCTCGACGAGCGCCTCATCTCGACGCTCGTGCGCCGCGACATCCCTGCCGTCCAGCTCTGCGATGGCCTCGCCGACGACATCGTGCCCGAGCGGGCGGTCTCCGAGGAGACGCGGTCACGCACCGCGGTCTCGCTCAAGCGCGTGATCTCGGGGCTGCAGCAGCGCACGCTCGCCACCACGACCGACGACGCCGTGCGCCCCGCGGGGGTCGAGGAGACCGCCCGGCGTCTCGGCGAGCGCCCCCTGCCGCTGTCCGAGCAGGAGCAGCGCGACCTCGAGGGCCTCCAACGCGGCATCGAGTCGATCGTCGACGAGATCCTCGACGGCGGGGCGGTCGGCAGCCTCACGAGCCTCAAGAGCCACTCGGACTACACCTTCCAGCACTCCGTCGACGTCGCGATCACCTCGACGCTGCTCGCCCACCTCGTCGGGCTGCCGCGCGCCGAGCTGCGCACGCTCGCCCTCGGCGCCGCGCTGCACGACCTCGGCAAGACCTACATCGACCTCGCGATCCTCGACAAGCCCGGGGCCCTCGACCCCGAGGAGCGCCACGAGATCGAGCGTCACCCCCGCCTCGGCTTCGAGCTCATCAAGCGGCTGCCGCTGCCGTCGATCCTGCCGGCGCACATCGCCCTGCAGCACCACGAGCGCCAGGACGGCACCGGCTACCCCAACGGCCTCGACGGCACGAACGCGGTGATGCGCTCGACCGCCGAGCGCCTCGACCGCCAGCGCATGCTCCTCGTCGCCGAGATCTGCGCCGTCGCCGACGTCCACAGCGCGCTGTCCTCCGACCGCCCGTACCGACCGGGCATGCCGCCCGAGCGGGTGCAGGCGATCCTCGAGGACATGGCCGGGCCCCACCTCAACAGCGAGATCGTCGCGCTCTTCCTCGCCGGGGTGCCGATGTACACCGTCGGCACCTGGGTCGAGCTCGCCGGGGGCACCGTCGACGGCTGGCGTGGCGTCGTCGTGGCCTCCCGCAGCTCCTCGCTCGACCGCCCGGTCGTGCGCGTGCTCGCCGGTCCCGACGGTCGAGCGGCCAGCCGCCCCGAGGAGCTCGACCTCGAGCACCACCCCGAGATCCTCATCCGCGGCCTGCCCCCGGGCGATCCCCTGCCCGAGCGGGCCATGGAGCACGCCGGCAGCTGAGCCGGCCGCGCCGACCCGACGCGATCGTCGCTCCTCCACGCTCGCCCCTTCAGGTTCGCACCCCGCACGCCGATACCACTCCTCGAGACCATTGACTACGCAGAGGAGTCGGTCACGATGCTCGTGCGGGCACCAGGGCAGCGCCGCGGGCTCGCCGTCTCGGCCGCGCTCCTCCTCGTCGTCGTGCTCGTGCTGGGGGCCCTGCCGACGAGCCCCGCAGCCGCCTCGGGCAGCGCCGAGGGCCACCTCCTCGCCAGGCACAACGAGGCGCGCGCGGCCGCCGGACTCGCCCCGCTGCAGGCCGACGGTGCGCTGGCCTCGGTCGCCCGCGCCTGGTCGGCGCAGATGCGCGACGCCCACGAGTCCGGCGGCGACCGCAACGGGGCGCTGCGCCACAACCCCGCCCTCGCCTCGCAACTGCCCGGCGGCTTCCAGCGCGCCGGCGAGAACGTGGGCTACACCGTGCTGACCGGCGCCTCGGAGACCGAGCTCGCAGGCCGTCTCCACGACGCCTACATGGGCTCATCCGGCCACCGCGCGAACATCCTCGGGGACTTCAACCGCGCTGGCGTCGGCATCGTCTCCGCCTCCGACGGCACGATGTGGTCGACGGTCGTCTTCGCCCTCGTCGCCGACGAGCCCGCACCACCGCCCGACCCCGAGCCGCAGCCCGAGGCCGAGCCCGAGCCAGAGCCAGAGCCGCAGCCCGACCCCGAGCCCGAGCCGCAGCCCGAGCCCGAGCCCGAGCCTGAGCCCGAGCCCGAGCCGGTCACCGCGGCCTCACTCTTCGACGACGGCTGGCCCGAGGGCTACCTCGCGCCCGGGTCGCCCGACGCCGGGGCCCTGCTACCCGGGGCCCGCGACGCCCGTCTCGTGAGCCTGCTGCGCGCGGTGCCCGACCGGCTGGCCCAACTGGCCCTGCAGGCGCAGTAGCGACGACCCCCGGGCCGGTCCGCGGGTGCCGTTCAGCGCTCGCCGCCGACGGCGTGGCCGACGAGTCCGTCGAGGCCGGACAGCGGCAGCGGTCGCGACCACAGGTAGCCCTGCCCCACCTTGCAGTCGAGCCGTCGCAACGCCTCGGCCTGGGACGCGCGCTCGACGCCCTCGGCGATGCTCGTCACGCCGAGCGTGCGCGCGAGGCCGACGGCGGCCTCGACGACGGTGCGCGTCGCGCCGGGCTGCTCGACGTGCGCGACGAAGGAGCGGTCGATCTTGAGCATGTCGACGTGGAGCTCGATGAGGTGGCTCAGCGACGAGTAGCCGGTGCCGAAGTCGTCGACGGCGACCTGCACCCCGCGCTCGGAGAGCCCGGCCAGGGCGGTGCGGGCCCGCCCGAGGTCGTGGAGGATCGCCGACTCGGTGATCTCGAGGGTGAGGCGGTGGGGGGCGAGCCCGGCGTCGCCGAGCGCGGCGTCGACGTCGGCGACGAACCCGGGGGCGACGAGCTGGCGCGGGGCGACGTTGACGGCGAAGACCGTCGAGACGTCCTCGGGGTGACGGCCGAGCCACGCCACCGCCTGCCGGCAGGCCTCGGCGAGCACCCACCGGCCGAGCGGCACGATGAGCCCGCTGGCCTCGGCGGTGTCGAGGAAGGACTCGGGCGTGAGCAGACCCCGCTCGGGGTGCTGCCAGCGCACGAGCGCCTCGAGACCGAAGACCCCACCGGTGACGAGGTCGTGCTCGGGCTGCCAGACGAGCTCGAGCTCCTCGCGCGGGATGCTGTGGCGCAGGGCGTTGGTGAGCACGAGCCGCTGGTGGGCCTCGACCCGCGCCTGCTCGGCGTGGAGCTCGACGTCGGAGCCGAGCTGCACCGCCCGCACCACGGCGGCCTCGGCGTCGCGCAGCTGCGCCTCGGCGTCGCGGGCGGGGTCGCCGAGGGCGATGCCCACCCGCACGGTGACGAAGACCTCCTGGCCAGCCACGGTGTAGGCCCCGGAGATCGCCATGCTGAGCCGCTCGGCAAGCGCGGCGGCCTCCTCGGCGGCGCGGTCGCGCTCGCCGCTCGCACCGACCGCAACGACGGCGAAGTCGTCACCACGCAGCCGGGCCACCGTCGCCCCCTCGCCGACGGCGCGCTCGAGGCGGCGTCCGACCGCGTCGAGCAGGAGGTCGCCGGCGGCGTGGCCGAGCACATGGTTGACGATGTGGAAGTCGTCGAGGTCGATGACGAGCGCCGCGACGCGCAGCGGCTCGCGCACGCGCTCGAGGGCGCCGGCGAGGGCGCCGAGCAGCCCGGCGCGGTTCGCGAGCGCGGTGAGCTCGTCATGCTCGCCGCGGTGGGCCAGGGCCACGTCGTCGGCGTCGATGGCCATCCAGGTCACGAGCTGGCCTTGCCGCACCCCCCGGCGACCCGGCAGCGGCTGCGCGCGGAGGTGGGCGTGGAGCAAGCCCCCCTCATGGGCGTCGAGGGTGCAGGCACCCGACCATGGACGCTCGGTGAGCGAGGCGGTGTCGAGGGCGCCGCGGCTCAGCGGCGCGATCGTGACGAGGTCGACGAGGGGGCGGCCGGCAAGGACCTGCCCCTGCGGTCCGAGGAGCCTGCGCGCCTCGTCGTTGGCGAAGCGCACCCGCGCGGCGGCGTCGAGGACGAGCACGGCCACCGCGCCGGAGCGCAGGAGCGCCTGAGCGACGTCGCGCTCGATGCGGTGGCTCTCGGTGGGACCCGACACCTCGTGTCCGGGGGACGTCGGCGCGGTCGTGCGCCCCTCGGCCCGGCTTCGGTGCACGCTCGTGACCTCCGCTGCTCGCCTCACGCCTTGTCGATGCAACCGCGACGCACCACCGTCTCGTCGGCCGGACCCTCGGCAGGGTCAAGCGCCGCTGCACACCGATGCTGCCCCACTCAGTCCCGCCCCGCGTCGCGCCGTCGCCACGCCCACCCCGCGAGCCCCACGGCGGCCAGGACCGTGAGCAGGAGGGCGTTGGCCTCGACGAGGTCGGCCACCGCAGCGAGGGGCAGCGGCACGACCCCCACGAGGAGGACGAACGCCGTCACCGACCACAGGGTCCCGACGCCCTTGAGCACGACGAACCGCCGCACCGGCGTGCCGAGGACACCGAAGACCGCGCTGAGCAGCGGCTGGGGCACGACGACGATGACGAGGTCGCGCACCCGCCACCAGCGCTCGTCGAGGCCCTCGAGCGCCGCGAGGGGATCGTGCCCACGCCGCGCGTACCAGGCCAGGGCCCGCGGGCCGAGCACGCGGCCGGCGGCGAAGGCGACGATCTCGCCCGCCCAACGCCGCAGCACCGCGATGGCGATGATCGTCACCGGGTCGAGCCGCGTCGTCGCGAGCGCCATCTGCGCATAGGAGGCCTGGACGACGAGCAGGAGCTCGGGTGAGAGCCGCAGGAGCAGCGGCGTGAACGCGTTGCCGACGATCGCCGCGGCCACCGACAGCGCGACGAGCGCACCGACGACGGCCTGGGCTCGCCTGCCCGCCGGCGACGGCACGAGCGCGTCCACCCCGCCCGTCCCGGCGGACAGGCGGACGGGCTCGTGGTGGGCGGGGATCGTCGATCACCTCATCGCGGGTGGCGGGCGTCGACGCTGACGGTAGCCGCTCGACCTTGCCCCGGCAGCGCGATGCGCGCGTTGCCGGCGTAGCCTGCGCCTGCCGCCCCCGCCCCGAGCCAGGAGTGCGCCGATGGTCTCCGCGCTGTTCGACCCCGAGGCCTACGAGCCCGTCGAGGGCTTCGAGGACCTCACCGACGTCACCTACCACCGCGCCCGCGACGCCGGGGTCGTGCGGGTGGCCTTCGACCGGCCGGAGGTGCGCAACGCCTTCCGGCCGCAGACCGTCGACGAGCTCTACCGCGCGCTCGACGACGCCCGGCAGCGCCCCGACATCGGCTGCGTCCTGCTCACCGGCAACGGGCCCTCCCCCCGCGACGGCGGCTGGGCGTTCTCCTCGGGCGGCGACCAGCGCATCCGCGGCCGCGACGGCTACCGCTACGGCGACGCCAACCCCGCGCGCACCGGGCGACTGCACATCCTCGAGGTCCAGCGCCTCGTGCGCTTCATGCCCAAGACCGTCATCGCCGTCGTGCCGGGCTGGGCCGCCGGTGGGGGGCACTCCCTGCACGTCGTCTGCGACCTCACCCTGGCCTCGGCCGAGCACGCGCGCTTCAAGCAGACCGACCTCGACGTCGCGAGCGTCGACGCCGGCTACGGGTCGGCCTACCTCGCGAGCCAGATCGGCCAGAAGCGGGCGCGGGAGGTCTTCCTGCTCGGGCGGGCCTACACCGCCGAGGAGGCCGTGGCGATGGGCATGGCCAACGCCGCGGTGCCCCATGACGAGCTCGAGGCCGTCGCCCTCGACTGGGGCCGCCGTGCCTGCGCGGTCTCGCCGACCGCCCAGCGCCTCTTCAAGTTCGCGATGAACCTGCCCGACGACGGCCTCGTCGGCCAGCAGCTCCTCGCCGGCGAGGCCACGCGCCTGCTCTACGGCACCGAGGAGGCCGCCGAGGGCCGCGACGCCTTCCTCGACAAGCGGGCGCCGGACTGGTCGGGCCACCCCTACCACTTCTAGGCGATGGCCACGCTGCCGCCGCGACGTGCGTCGCCAGCCGCCTCGCCGTCGGCGGCCACGGCGTGGACCCCGCCGAAGTAGAGGTCACGGCGGGCCCAGCGGTTGACCGGCCGGTGCGCCGCGAGGGCGGCGCAGACCTCGGCGCCGATCTCCGGCTCGGCCTGCAGGGTGGCGCCGTCCCAGTGCACCCGCGGGGCGTCGATGGCCTCGGCGAGGCCGAGCGCCTCGTCGACGAGGTTGACGACGACCTGGGTCAGCGCGCTGCGGATGCGCTCGCTGCCCCCGCTGCCGAGCGCGACGTCGGGTGCCCCGGGGCGCAGCAGGAGCGAGGGCGCCATCATCGAGCCGACGCGCTGCCCTGGTGGTGCGGCGTGGAAGCCGTCGGGGTGGAGGTCGGCCTCGCCCATGATGTTGTTGGCCATGACCCCGGTGCCGGCGAGGAAGACCCCGCTGCAGCTGCCGTTCGAGGTCGTCATCGCCGCGAGGTTGCCCTCGGCGTCGGCGACGCTGACGTGGGTCGTGCCGCGGCTCGAGCGCAGCCGGCCGTCGGTGTGCCCGGCGGTGACGTCCTCGAGGACGCCGGCGAGCCGCTCGAGGCCCGCGAGGCTGCCGCCGGGCTCGGGCGGCCCGGCGGCGTCGAGCGCGGCGAGGGCGTGACCGACGAGCGCGCCGCCGAACGACGGCGGTGGGTTCGTCACCAGACGGGCGCCGCGGTAGTCCACCCGCAGCGGATCGCGTTCGACGACGGTGTAGGCGGCGAGGTCCTCGGCGGTGAGCAGGCCACCGGCCTCGCCGACCTCTTGGGCGATGCGGGCCGCGAGCCCCGGCTCGTCGAAGCCGCGGACCTCGCCTGCGGCGATGCGGTCGAGGAACGCCGCGAGGTCGGGGTGGGCGACCCGGTCGGTGGGGCCGACGAGGCGGCCGCCGGGGGCGTAGCGCGCGCGGCCCTGCGCGCGCAGGGTGAAGATCGCCTCGAGCAGGCGCACGACCGCGACCTGCTCGCCGCCGAGGACGACCCCCTCGGCGGCGAGTCGACGCGCCGGGGCCACGACGTCGGCGAGGCCGAGCCGACCGAGACGGCGCTGGACGTGGAGGTAGCCGGGCAGGCACCCGGGCACGGCGATCGCCCCCGCGCCGACGTTAAAGACCTGGTCGGCACCACCGAAGCGCACGGTGACGGGGGTGAACTCCCCGGCGTGGACCGCACCGGGCAGGCCCCGGCCCGGCGTGTCGACGAAGAAGTCGAAGAGGACCTCCCGGCCCCCCGAGGGGCGGGCGAGGAGGAAGCCGCCGCCGGCCAGGCTCGTGAGCCCCGGCTCGGCGATGGCGCCGGCGAAGCCGGCGGCCACCGCCGCGTCGTAGGCGTTGCCCCCGCGCTCGAGGACCTCGGCGGCGGCCGCGGCGGTGGCGGGGTGCCCGGCGGCGACGACCCCGCGCTCGAATCCCCGCTCGCCGGCCATGCCCGCACCCTTTCGCCGCTCTCGTGGCCCGCGGCACGCTAGCCCATGCCCGCCGGAGCCGGCAGCGGAGGGCGCAGCGGTGCGCCGGGCGGCGCGGTCTCAGGCCGTGGGCTGCGCCGGACCGCCGGCCGCGCTCGTGTCGTGGGCGGGCAGGCGGGAGGGCCCACCGCGGCGCCGTGGCCCCCTGCGGTGGGGCCGTGTGCGGACCGCGCGCCGGTGACCCAACGCCGAGGGCTCGCGCCAGCCCCCACGGTGGCGGCGCGCCGGGCGCACCGCCGAGGTCACCGCGACGGTGCGGGCCAGGACGGCGACGGCGACCGCCGGGCGCTGGCGCGGCGCCATCGGCCGGACGGTCATGCGGTGCAGGGCGTAGAGCCCGACGACGAGGTAGGACAGCGCGAGGGTCGCGAAGAGGCCGGCGGGGCCGATGAGGGACATCGCCACCGAGGCGAGCAGCGGTCCGACGATCGAGCCGGCGCCCGCGGCGAGGACGAGCGTGGCGCTCGCGCCGATCATCTGCTCGCGGGAGAGCCAGTCGTTGGTGTGGGCGATCGACAGCGAGTACATCGGCCAGGCCAGCGCCCCGAAGAGCCCCGCGGCGGCGAGGAGCCCGAGGCCGGTGGGCGCGGTCACGGCGATGAGCGCGGCGATGCCAGCCGCGGCGAGGGCCGCCGCGGCGATGACGCCCCGACGGTCGCGGTGGTCGGAGGCGCGCGACAGCGGCATCTGCAGCACGACCCCGCCGAGGATGCACACCGCCATGAACGCCGCGGTCTGCTCCAGGCTGTGACCGGTGTCCCTGGCGTAGACCGCGCCGAGGCCGATGACGGCGCTGTGGGCCAGCCCCGCACCGGCGGCCCCGACGACGCCGAGCGGCGCGGCGGCGAGCACCGCGCCCAGCCCCATCGGGCTCGGCTCGGCGATGTGGGGGGTGCTGCGCGCCCCGAGGGCGATCGGCACGAGGGCGAGGGAGACGAGGATCGAGGCGAGCAGGAAGAGCTCGATGCCGCCGGGGTCGGCGGTGACGAGCAGGACCTGCCCGCCGCCGAGGCCGGCGGCGGTCACGATCGCGTAGAGGCCGAGGACCCGCCCGCGGGTCTCGTTCGTCGCGAGGTCGTTGAGCCAGCTCTCGACGACGACGTAGAGCCCGGCGACCGACAGCCCGGTCAGCGCCCGCACGAGCGACCAGGTGACCGGGTGGATCGTGAGCAGGTGGACGAGGACCGAGGCCGAGGCCAGCGAGGCCAGGGCGGAGAAGACCCGCACGTGGCCGACGGCGCGCACGACCGACGGCCCCCACCAGGTGCCGGCGACGAAGCCCACGTAATAGCTCGCGGCGACGATCCCGAGCGCGGCCTCGCTGAAGCCCTCGATCCCGCCGCGCAGGCTGACGAGGCTGCCCTGCAGCCCGCCGGAGAGCATCATGAGCAGCAGCCCTGCGAAGACGACCCCGGCGCCTGGGACGGGCGGGGGACGGCGGCGCGTCGGGGGCACGAGGAGGAGGGGCATACGGCGCCTCGCGAGGGGGACGTGGCCGACAGGCGGGGCCGGGGCCTCGCGCTGCGGCGGGAGGTGGTCAGGATGGGCCCTGAGCGGGCGTGTCCGCTGCCGCGGCGGCGGTGCGCGGTCAGCGTAGATCCCACGTCGGCCCGACCCGCGGCGGACTTGACCTGACCTGGGGTGTCCCTCCGGCCGGGCGATGCGCCACCGCTGCGGCGCCGCCGCAGCGGTGTGCCCGGCGCCGCGCCCGGGGAAGGCTCGCGACGTGCGCCCGACGCTCGTGGTCCTCCTCGTCGTCGCGGTGCTGCTTGCGATGGCGTGGCTCGGGCAGCGCCGCCTCATCTACCTGCCGAGCCCCGCCGACGTCCCGCCGGTCGACGAGGCCCTGCCGGGCGCCCGCGAGCTCACCCTGACCACCGACGACGGGCTCGGCCTCGAGGCCTGGCTCGCCTCCCCCACCGACGGCGACCTCGGCGTCGGCGTGCTCGTCGCAGGCGGCAACGCCGGGCACCGCGGGCTGCGGGCGCCCCTGGCCGAGGCCCTACGCGCGCGGGGGCTGACCGTGCTGCTCTTCGACTACCGCGGCTACGCCGGCAACCCCGGGCGCCCGAGCGAGGAGGGCCTGCTCGCCGACGCCCGCGCCGCCCGGCAGGCGCTGCTCGGCGCCACCGACCTCGAGGCCGACGCGCTGCTGTACTACGGCGAGTCGATCGGCACCGGGGTCGTGACCGCCCTGGCCACCGAGGCGCCACCGGGCGGGCTCGTCCTGCGCTCGCCGTTCCCCGAGCTCGCCGACGTCGGCCGGCGGCACTACCCGTTCCTGCCGGTGCGCGCGCTGCTGCGCGACCGCTACCCGCTCGCCGAGCAACTCGCCGAGGTCACCGCGCCGGTCACCGTCGTCTACGGCGAGGACGACGGCATCGTGCCGCCCGAGCTCAGCCGGCAGGCCGCCGCCGCCGCCACCGACCTCCACGACGTCGTCGCGGTGCCCGGCGGGCACAACGACCGCGCGCTGCTCGACGGCGCGGCGCTCGTCGACGCCGTCGAGCGCCTCGCCATCGAGATCGCCCCGCCGGCCAGCCCACGCCCCTGAACGCAGCACCCGGGTCGCAGGGTCGGGCGGGGGCGCGGCCTCACCGCGGCCCGCGCACCACCGCCACGGCGATGCCGTCGTGACGCTTGCGCCCGACGATCTGGAGGAACGCCGTCTCGAGGCGGGGATCGCGCGCGAGCGCGGCGTTGAAGCGCTGGATGCCCTCGACGTCCTCGTCGTGGGCCGGCAGCGCGACCCGCCCGCCCCGCACGACGTTGTCGGCGACGAGGACCGCGCCGGGGCGGGTCAGGCGCAGCGCCGCCTCGAGGTAGTTGGGGTAGGAGGCCTTGTCGGCGTCGATGAAGACGAGGTCGAAGGGTCCGGCGGGATCGTCCTCGAGGGCCTCCATGAGCACGCGGGCCCGGCCGACGCGCACCTCGACGCGCTCGGCGAGACCGGCCTCGGCGAGGTTGGCACGGGCCACCGCGGCGTGGGCGGGATCGAGCTCGAGGGTGACGAGCCGCCCCTCGGCGGGCATGGCCCGTGCGAGGCAGATCGCGCTGTAGCCGCCGAGGGTGCCGACCTCGAGGATGCGCCGCGCGCCGCAGGCCGCGACGAGCACCGCGAGCAGCCGGCCGACGCCGGGGGCGATCTCGATGCGCGGCAGGCCCGCCGCGTGGGAGCGCTCGAGCGCGGCCTCGAGGTCGGGGTCGGCTCCGCCGAAGAGCCCTTCGAGGTAGGTATCGACGTCGCCGTAGCCCAGCACCGCCACCGTGACCACCTCCGAGCCTCACGCCCGCGCTGGCAGGGTACCCAGGCGCGGCGCCGGCCTCCCCCACCGAGCCATCGCCGCGGTGCCCGGGCCGGCCCCGGCCAGCTCGAGGCCCGGCGAGCTCACGCCCCAGCGAGCTCGGCGAGGTCGGTGATCGTCCGCACCGCGCCGTCCTCGTAGAGGGTGAGCTCGGCGCGGCGGGCGGCGAGGTCGAGGCGCGCCTCGATCGAGGCCTGCGGGGCGATCCAGCGCAGCGTGAGCGCGTCGGGCTCGTCGGCGCCGAGCTCGAAGCGGCCGCCGAAGGCGGGATGGCGGTTGCGGAAGCGGATGAGCCCGCAGAGGCGCTCGACGACGGGCGTGGCGAGGGCGGCCTCGATCTCCTCGCGGGTGTAGCGGTGGCGGTTGATGTCACGGCCGACGCCGGTGGCGGCGAGGAGCTCCATGTCGTTGCGCCCGGCCAGCAGCCCGACGTAGTAGATCTGCGGCACGCCGGGGGTGAGGAGCTGGATGAGCCGGGCGAGGAGGTAGGCGTCGTCGTCGCCGCCGAGGGCGTCGTAGTACGTCGTGTTGACCTGGTAGAGGTCGACGTTCGACGCCGCCGCGCCGGTGGCCTGCCGGCTCTGCCCTCCGGTGTGCTCGTGGATGCGCTCGACGAGCGCGTCGATGGCCTCGTCGTCGAGCAGCCCGGCACGGGTGCGGTCGTTGGGGTCGGAGCCGACGTCGAGGACGCCGATCCCGTCGTGGGTGTCGAGGACGGTCACGGCGTTGGTGGGGCGGACGTCGAGCCAGTGGCGCAGCGGTCCGGCCTCGCCGGTGAACAGCGCGTGGAGGACGAGCGGGGCGAGGACGAAGTCGTAGACCCAGTCGACCTCGGCAGCGACGGCGATCTGCTGCTCGTAGTGCGCGTGGACCTCGACGAGCGTCTCGATGCCGCGCTCGCGCGCCCAGGCGCGCAGCTGGGCGATGAAGGCGAAGGTCTCCGGGGTCATGAAGCACGAGGTGCCCGGGGTCTTGACGGCGTAGCCGACCGCGTCGAGTCGGGCCACGCGCACTCCGGCGGCGGCGAAGCGGTCGAGGATCGAGCGCAGGTACCCCTGGGCACGCGGATGGCTGACGTCGAGGTCCATCTGGTGCTCGGTGAACGTCGCCCACAGGATCCGTCGGCTTCGGTCGCCGAAGGTGACGTCGACGAGCGGCAGACCGGGGCGCGGCCGGTAGAGCCGCAGGAGGTCGGCCTCGGTGGCCCCCTCGGGGAAGACGTCGGCGAAGGTGAGGAACATCCCCGCCCACTGGCTGTCGGTGCCGCGGGCGAGCACGTCGCGGAACTCCGGGGAGTCGTCGCTGACATGGTTGACGATGAGGTCGACGACGGTCTCGGCACGGCGGCTCAGCGCCGCGACGTCGTCCCAGGAGCCCATCCGCGGGTCGACCGCGGTGTGGTCGGTGGGGTCGAACCCGGCATCCGCGCCGTCGATGGGCGTGAAGAACGGCAGGACGTGGACCCCACCGAAGAGCCCGTCGAGCGGGCCGTCGAGGAGCTCGGCGAGCCCGGCGAGCGAGCCTGCGAGCCGGTCGGCGTAGGCGATGAGCTGCGTGGCGTTGCGCATGACGTCCTTCCTTCCGGCGGGCCTCGCCGCGCCGAGCGCCAGCGTGGGGCCTACGCTGGGACTGGCAGACCGACAGGAGGAGCGTCGCGATGGTCGCCGGGTCCGCGCAAGGTCCGCTCGGCCGCGGGCCCTCGGAGGATCGCACCCTCCAGGGGCTTGCCTCGGAGGGATGGATCGAGGACCGCGCCCTCGGCGAGGCGCGCAGCGGCCCCGAGCGACCCCACGTCAGCCCGCCGCTGGCGCGGCGCCTGCGCGAGGCCGGCCTGGCCTGGACCCCGGCCAACGGCGACCGCTTCGTCATCCCCGACCGCGGGCTCGACGAGCACGTCTTCCTCGTCAGCCCCATGAGCGTCGAGGTGCGCGAGAGCCCCGGCGGGTTGCTGCTGACCTTCAACGGGGCGGTCGAGTGGGCCCTCGACGCCATCGTCGTCGGCGAGGCGGTGTGGCTGCCCAGCGAGGGCCAGGTCCGCGAGCGACTCGGCGAGGCCTTCGCCGGGCTCGAGCCCGCCGAGGGCGGCTACCGCTGCCACGTCGACGCCGGTGCGCCGCGAGCGTCCTTCCACGCCGCCGAGCCCGCCGACGCCTACGCCCTCGCGCTGCTGCACCTCCTCGACGGGGCTCGCCCGCGCTGAGCCGCGGCGGCCCGGGCGGCAGCCCCCTCTGGCCGATCCCCTGACGGGTCCTCGGACCCTCCGCGTTCGGGTCGTTCGTCCCTCCAATACCCTAGGGGGTAGGGGTACATTGCCGCCAGCTGATCGACCCCTCACCCGTGCGCGAGAAGAGGAGACCACGCATGCAAGACCTCATCACGACGACCCCGCCGCAGGTCGAGACGCGGCCCCTGGCCAATCGCCTCATCGCGGCGTTCTTCGGGGTGGCCGCGGCTGGCTGGGGCGCGAGTGCGATCCTCACCGCGATCCACTTCTGGGTGCTGCCGATCCCCGACGGCATCGACCCCCAGGGGCCGATCGCCGTGCTCACCAGCCCCTGGGCCTACGTGGGCCCGTTGCCGCTCGCGCTCATCGGAGCCCTCTACTACATCGGGATGATGACCGCGGCGGCCCTGTGGATCACCACGAAGAACCCGCTGCTCGAGCGGCTCCTCCTGCCGGTGACCGCGAGCGGCGTGGCCTTCTCGGCCTACTTCGTCTACCTCCAGCTCGTGCCGATCGGCGAGATCTGCCCGTTCTGCATGATCTCGGCGGCCGCCACGACGACGCTCTTCGCCCTCGAGGTCGCCGTCAAGCGCCTTGGCGGCGCAGCGACCGCGCCGGCGGTCAACCCCGCGATCGCCTGGCCGGTGATGGTCGCCGTGCCGCCGCTCGTGACCCTCGCGGCGATGTACACCCTCACCGTCCTGCCGCTGCCGGGGTCATAGCCCCCGAGACGGCGCGCCCACCGCGGCGCGACCCCCGCCGCCGACGGCCCCGGCTCCCCCGCCGGGGCCGTCGGCGCGTCGCGGCGTAGGCTGCCCCACGCCATCCCCCCACCCGGTCGACCGATCGGAGCGCGCCCGGTGCTCTCGGACCTCAGCGTCGTCGAGCTCGCGATCACCCTCGTCAGCGTCGTCGCCGGCGCCGTCGTGCAGGGCACGATCGGCATCGGCTTCGGCATCGTCGTCGTGCCGGTGCTCGCCCTCATCGCCCCGGCAGCCCTGCCAGCGGTCCCGCTTGTCATCGTCATGCCGCTCGTCGCGCTCATCTCCTACCGGGAGCGCCATGCCGTCGACCGCCGCGGGCTGCCGCTGCTACTCGTCGGTCGCGTCCTCGGCACCACCGCCGCGGTGGGGCTGCTCATCGTGCTCTCCGACGCCGCGCTCGAGATGCTCTTCGGCATCGTCGTCCTGGCCGTCGTGGGCTTGAGCCTGCTCCGCGCCGAGGTCCGCCCCACGCCCTCCGCGCAAGTGCTCGCCGGCGCGGCCTCGGGGCTCTTCGCCACGACCGCGGCCATCGGCGGACCGCCGGCGGCCCTGCTCTACCAGAGCCGTCCCGGGCCCGAGGTGCGCGCCACCCTCAGCCTGCTCTTCCTCCTCGGCGGGCTCATCAGCCTCGGCGGGCTCGTCCTCGCCGGAAGGCTCTCGGTGGCCCACCTCGCCCTCGCGGCGCTGCTCGCCCCGGCCATGGTCGCCGGCTTCGCGCTGAGCCGACCGCTGGGGCGTCGCGTCGACACCGGTTGGCTGCGCCCCGGCGTGCTGCTCTTCGCCGGCGTGGCGGGCGTGCTCGCCGTGGTGCGGGGCCTGGCCGGCTGAGGGCGCAGCGGGCGTGCTCGCCGTGGTGCGGGGCCTGGCCGGCTGAGGGCGCGGCGGGCGTGCTCGCCGTGGTGCGGGGCCTGGTCGGCTGAGGGCGAGGCGCGCACGGCTCCACGCGCCTCGCACCACCCCGCGGCCCACACCACGCCGAGGGTCACGTGAAGAGGTTGACCGCCGGGATGAGGACGATGAGGAAGAGCACCGTCATGAGCCCGCCCGAGCGCAGGTAGTCCTTCACGCGGTAGCCGCCCGGGCCCATGAGCAGGGCGTTGACCTGGTGGGTCGGCAGGAGGAAGGCGTTCGACACGCCGATGGCCACGATGAGGCCGAACTGCGCGGGGTCGGCGCCCGCGCCGACGGCGACGTTGGCCGCGAGCGGGACGAGCAGGACCGTCGCGCCGACGTTGGAGACCACGAGGGTGAAGATCGTCGCGAGGACGGCGATCGCGAGCTGCAGGCCCCACAGCGGGAAGCCGCCGGCGAAGGACAGGACCCCCTCGGCGATCCAGGCCGCGGTGCCGGAGTCCTCGACGGCCTGGCCGAGGGGGATGAGCGAGGCGAGCAGGAAGACCGTCTTCCATGACACCGCACGGTAGGCCTCGTCGGGGGTGAGCACGCCGCTGAGCAGGATGCCGACCGCGCCGGTGAGCAGGGCGATCGACAGCTGCAGGTCGGTGAAGATCACGAGCGTCAGCGCGAGCGCGAAGGACACGAGCGCGAACGGCAGCTTCGCGCTGCGGGGGCGCTCGGCGGGGTGGTCGGTGAGCACGACGAAGGACGGGTCGGCGTCGACCTCGGCGAGGCGGTCCCAGGTCGACAGCAGGACGAGGACGTCGCCCCCGGCGAGCCGGCGCTCGCGCAGCCCCTCGGTGAGGACCTCGTCGCCACGACGGATCGCCACGACGCTGACGCCGAGGCGCGCCCGCATCCGCAGCTCGCGCAGGACATGACCGGCCGCCGGCGAGCCGGGGCGCACGACGGCCTCGGCCACCCCGGCATGGGCGTCGTCGCCGAGCACGGAGAGCTCCCCGAGCTCCTCCTCCTCGCGCAGGTCGTGCTCGGCGACGAAGCGCTCGACCGCGGCATCGTCACCGACGAGGCCGAGACGCGAGCCTGACCGCAGCCGCAGCTCGCGCGCCGGGGCGACGGTCAGGCCCTCGTCGTCCTCGACGGCGACGACGACGACACCACGGGAGGACGCCTCGACCGACTCGAGGTCGCGGCCCTCGAGCGAGCTGCCGCTGCCGAGGCACACCGGGCGCACGCGGCTGTCGATGTCGGCGGCGTCGGCGACCTCGGCGACGATCGCCTCGGCCGCGCCCTTCGGCAGGAAGCGCGCACCCACCGTCGAGAAGAACGCGATGCCGACGAGCAGGAGCGTGAGCCCGATCGGGGTCGGCGCGAAGAGGCCGAGCGGCTCGATCTCGATGCCGAGGCTGGCCGCGGAGGCGTCGAGGAGGTCGTTGAGGAGGATGAGCGGGCCCGAGGCCACGAGGGTCAGGGTGCCACCAAGGATCGCCGCGAAGCCCATCGGCATGAGCAGGCGCGAGGGCTGGATGCCCGTGCGCTCCCCCACCCGCTCGACGACGGGCAGGAACAGCGCCGCGGCGCCGATGTTCTGCATGAAGGCGCTGATGCCGCCGACGGCCAGCGAGATGAGCGCGCGCAGACGCCGCTCGGTCTCCCCGCCCACGCGCAGGATCGCCCGGGCCACCGCGCGCATCGCGCCGGTGCGGTCGAGCCCGGCGCCGAGGATCATCACCGCGATGATCGAGATCACCGCGTTCGAGGCGAACCCGGCGAAGACGTCGTCGGCGGGGACGAGCCCGAGCAGGCCGATGGCGAGCATGATCCCGATCGCCGCGACGTCGATGCGGACGACCTCGGTGACGAAGAGGAGGATGGCCCCCGCGAGCACGGCGAGCACCACGATCATCTCGGTGGTGAGGGGCTCCACGACGTCTCCCTTCAGCGCTGACGACAAGCAGGGGCACGGCCCGGCGCGCGGTACCCCCCTGGGTACCGCCGACAGCCTAGCCGCTCGCGTGGGCGCACCCAACCGCGCGCGCCGCCCCTGCCGCAGCGGACGATCGGCCCGCCGCGCCACGGCCGCAGGTCACCTCGGCGGACGGCCGCTGTCCCCGGAGCGCCGGCGACCTCTAGCATCGGTCGCGGTCGTCCGTCGATCTGGGAGCCCGATCATGGCCCGCAGCCTCTACCTCGCCTCGCTCGAGCCCGCCGGCGGCAAGTCCGTCGTGACGCTCGGGCTCATGGAGCTGCTGTCGCGGCGCCTCGACCGCGTCGGGTACTTCCGGCCGGTCATCCCCGACGCCGACGACCTCGACCATCGCATCGAGCTCGTCCGTCGGCGCTACAAGCTCGACGTCCCCTACGAGGACTCCTACGCCTACACCGCCCAGGAGGTCGCCGACCTCCAGGCGCGCGGACGCTCCGAGGACGTCTTCAAGGGGATCCTCGAGGCCTATCGCCAACTCGAGCGCGAGCACGACTTCGTGCTCTGCGACGGCACCGACTACACCGGGGTGGCCTCGGCCCTCGAGTTCGACTTCAACGCCGAGGTCGCCAACCACCTCGCCACGCCCGTCGTCGCCCTCGTCAACGGCGCCGGCAAGGACGGTGGCGAGATCGTCGACGCGGTGCGCCTCGCGCGCGAGTCGCTCGAGAGCCAGGGCTGCACCCTCGCGGTCACCATCGTCAACCGCGTCGAGCCCGGGGACCGCGACGACTGCGCCCGCGCGCTCGTCGAGGACCTGCCCGAGCACGAGCCGATCTACGTCCTGCCCGAGGTCGACCAGCTCGCGATGCCGACGGTCGGCGAGATCGTCGACGCGCTCGACGGCAAGCACCTCCAAGGCGAGATCGAGGACCTCTCGCGCGTGGTCACCGGCTACAAGATCGCCGCGATGACCCTGCCCAACGTCCTCGACCACATCAACGACGGCGCGCTCATGCTCGTGCCCGGCGACCGCGCCGACATCATCGTCGGCGCGCTCACGACCTCGCTGTCGTCGAGCTACCCCAACCTCTCGGCCCTCGTGCTCACCGGCGGTCTCGACCCCGACCCGCGCGTGCTGCGCCTCGTCGAGGGCCTCGGTGGAGCGACGACGACCCCGCTGTTCGCCGTCGACGACGACACCTACGCGACTGCGCACGCCGTCGGCGAGGTGCGCGCGATCATCCGGCCCGAGAACGAGCAGAAGATCGCCACCGCGCTGGGCGTCTTCGAGGCCCACGTCGACACGGGCGAGCTCGAGGCCCGCATCGAGGTCGCGCGCTCCGAGCGCGTCACGCCGCTGATGTTCGAGTACGAGCTGATCGAGCGCGCGCGCTCCGAGCGCAAGCGCATCGTCCTGCCCGAGGGCGACGACGACCGCGTCCTGCGGGCGGCCAACCTCCTGCTGCGCCGCAACGTCTGCGACCTCGTCCTGCTCGGCGACGCCGAGGAGGTGCGCGCGCGCGCCGCAGCGCTGCGCCTCGACCTCGGCGACACCGCGATCGTCGACCCGGTGACCTCCCAGGACCGCGAGCGCTTCATCGAGCGCTACCTCGAGCTGCGGGCCCACAAGGGCATCAGCCGCGACCTCGCCGAGGAGGTCATGGCCGACGTGAGCTACTTCGGCACGATGATGGTCAAGGAGGGCGTCGTCGACGGCATGGTCTCCGGGGCGGCGCACTCCACGGGCCACACGATCCGGCCGGCCTTCGAGTTCATCCGCACGAAGCCGGGCGTGTCGATCGTCTCGAGCGTCTTCTTCATGGCGCTGCCCGACCGCGTCCTCGTCTACGGCGACTGCGCGGTTAACCCCAACCCCGACGCCGGCCAGCTCGCCGACATCGCGCTGTCGAGCGCGGAGACCGCCCAGTCCTTCGGCGTCGACCCGCGGGTGGCGATGCTGTCGTACTCCACGGGCGAGTCCGGCCAGGGCGTCGACGTCGAGAAGGTCCGCGAGGCCACCGCCCTGGCCCGCGAGCGCCGTCCCGACCTCAAGATCGAGGGGCCGATCCAGTACGACGCCGCCGTCGACGCCAGCGTCGCGGCCACGAAGATGCCCGGCAGCGACGTCGCCGGGCACGCGACGGTCTTCATCTTCCCCGACCTCAACACCGGCAACAACACCTACAAGGCCGTCCAGCGCTCCGCCGGGGCGGTGGCGATCGGCCCGGTGCTCCAGGGGCTCAACAAGCCCGTCAACGACCTCTCGCGCGGCTGCACCGTCAACGACATCGTCAACACCGTGGCGATCACCGCGGTCCAGGCACAGGAGGCGTGAACGTGGAGGTCCTCGTCCTCAACTCCGGCAGCTCCTCGCTCAAGCACCAGCTCTTCGACATGGCCCACGAGCGCGTGCTCGCCTCGGGCCTCGTCGAGCGCATCGGTGAGGCCGAGAGCCGGGTCGTCTCACGCACCCCGGGCGCCGACGGCGCCCTCGTCGAGCACACCGAGACCGTGGCCGTGGCCGACCATGGCGCGGCGCTCGAGCGGATCGTCGCCGCGCTCGACGAGGCCGGCCTCGGCCGCGAGCTCGCGGGCATCGGCCACCGCGTCGTCCACGGCGGGGAGCGCTTCGTCGCGCCGACGCGCATCGACGACGAGGTCATCGCCGGCATCCGCGACCAGGTGCCGCTCGCGCCGCTGCACAACCCCGCCAACCTCGCCGGCATCGAGGACGCGATGGCGCTGCGCCCCGACGTGCCCCAGGTCGCGGTCTTCGACACCGCCTTCCACCGCACGCTGCCCGAGCACGCCTACCGCTATGCGATCCCGACGGCGTACTACGAGGAGCACGGCGTCCGCCGCTACGGCTTCCACGGCACGAGCCACGCCTTCGTCGCCAAGCGCGCCGCGGTTCACCTCGGGCGTGACCTCGACGCGACGAACCTCATCACCGCGCACCTCGGCAACGGCGCGAGCATCACCGCGATCGAGGCCGGCCGCAGCGTCGACACCTCGATGGGCCTCACCCCGCTCGAGGGCCTCGTCATGGGCACCCGCTCAGGCGACCTCGACCCCGCGGTGATCTTCCACCTCGAGCGCGTCGCGGGCCTCAGCCCCGACGAGATCGACACGATGCTCAACAAGCAGTCGGGCCTCAAGGGGCTCTGCGGCGACAACGACCTGCGCACCGTCGAGGACCGTGCGGCGGCCGGCGACGCCGAGGCCGCGATGGCCCTCGAGCTCTACGCCTACCGCATCCGCAAGTACGTCGGCGCCTACACCGCGGTCCTCGGCCGCGTCGACGCCCTCGTCTTCACCGCCGGCGTGGGCGAGAACTCCCCCGCCGTGCGGAGCATGGTCGTCGACGGGCTCACCGGGCTCGGCTACGGCCTCGACGCCGAGGCCAACGACCAGCGCGCCGCGGGGCGCCTCCTCGACGTCACCGGTGCCGACGCCGCGGTGCGCACCCTCGTCGTGCCCACCGACGAGGAGCTCGAGATCGCCGAGCAGACCCTCGCCTGCGTGCAGGGACACTGAGCCGGCGCCGGTGTGGGTTGGGCAGGAGCCCGTGCACACGCCCCTGCGGTCGGTTACAGTGATGGGCATCGGCACCCGGTCGGGGTGTCAGGTTTCAGGATGAGGAGCTACCCGGCCGGTCGTGTCCACGCGAGAGGAACAGCAATGCCTGAGGGAACCGTGAAGTGGTTCAACGCCGACAAGGGGTACGGATTCATCACCCCGGAGGGCGGCGGAGACGACCTCTTCGTGCACTTCTCTGCGATCCAGATGACCGGCTACAAGAGCCTCGACGAGGGGCAGCGCGTCTCGTTCACCGAGACGCAGGGTCAGAAGGGGCCGCAGGCCAGCGACGTCACGCCGCTCTAACGGCGCGCACCGGCACCGCCGGTGCATCACGATCTCTCGGGCGTGATCGCGACCGTACGAGATCCTCGGAGCCCCGCCACCTCGGCGGGGCTTCGTCATGTCCGGGCACCGTCGACGCCGCCCCACGCGGGGTCGACGGTCGACGGGCCTGTCCGGGCGCGCGCCCCCTGGCTGCGGGGGGCCCTCCAGCCCTCCCGGGAGGACGTTGGACCCCCCGCGAGGGCGCCGGCTGGACTCTTGCGCGCACCGGCGAGGTGCGCATGCTAGGAGCGCGGGGTGGAGCCCGGCACGCCGTCCTGGGGTGAGGAGGAGCCCAACCATGACCGCACCCACGGTCTTCGTGGTGTACGCGAGCCGCTCCGGTGGCACCGCGGGCATCGCCGAGCAGATCGCCGAGCACCTCGAGGAGGCCGGGGCCTCGGTCGTGCTGAGCAATGCCGAGAGCGCGCTGCCACCCGACCGCGCCGACGCCGTCGTGCTCGGCTCGTCGGTCTACATGGGGCGCTGGGACGGCGACGCGCGTCGCTGGGCGAAGAACCACCGCGACGCGCTGCACGAGCTGCCGGTGTGGCTGTTCTCCAGCGGGCCCCTCGACGACACCGCCACGAAGGGCGAGGCCGAGGCCCCACCGGGCGGCGAGCGCATCGCGAGCCTGCTCGAGGCCAAGGAGCACATGGTCTTCGGTGGGCGCCTGACCGAGGACTCCGGTGGCTTCGTCGCGCGCAAGCTCATCGAGCAGGGACGCTCCGGCGACTACCGCGACCGCGATCAGATCCGCGAGTGGGCGAGCAAGATCGCCGCCGAGGTGGGCCTGGCCTGACCGATCCCCCGGCCTGACCGATCCCCCGGCCTGACCGATCCCGGGGCCTGACCGATCCCCCGGCCTGACCGATCCCGGGGCCTGACCGATCCCGGGGCTAACCGACCCCCCGGCCTGACCGATCCCGGGGCTCACCGACCCCCTGGAGGGCACTGGTCGGGCCGCGGGACGCCTTGGGGCGAGCCGCGCCCGAGGACTGCGTCGGCGGGGTCTGTGGACGGTCGCCGAGCCGCCGGCCTCGGCGTCGTAGCGTGAGGGCATGGCCTCCGCCCCCACGGTGCGCGCCGCCCCCGCCCGGCTCGAGCACGCCGCGGCCGACTGCGCGCTGCCGCTGGCGAGACTGCGCGCCGCCATCGGCGCCTACCGCAGCGACCTCGCCCGCTACCAGGCCGCAGCGCCCCACCTGCCACCGCCGCCCGACCGCGCTGGCGACCTCGATGAGACCGCAGCCCGACTCGAGCGCACCATCGCACGGCTCACCGAGGCCGCCGAGGCCTTCCTCCGCGCCGATCCCGCGCCCGCCGGGGGCGCCGGATCCGCCTCCTGGCGGAGCGAGCGCGTCCACGCACGCGCCGAGCTCGGGGTCGGGGGGCTCGGCGCTGCGGCCGAGATCACCGCCGCGCGCCTGACCGAGGACCGCACCGGGCCCGCGTGGCGCCGTCGTGACGGGGTGGCCGGCTCCGACCACGCCCGCCGCAGCGCCGCCGCCGCGAGCCGCGCGCTGCCCTGGGCATCGCGGGCGACCGGCGCCGGCGCGCTCGTGCTGCCCGGCATCGAGCAGACGGCCCGTGACGCCGGCGACCCGACCCTGAGCGGCGGCGTGCGCACCGCGCGCGCCGGCGCCGCGGTCACGCTCGAGGGCGGCCTCGGACTCGCCGGCAGTGCGGTGGGCGCCAAGCTCGGGGTGGCCGGCACCGCGAAGGCCGGCGCGGCGCTCGGCTCGGTCGTGCCGGGCCTCGGCACCGTCGTCGGCGGCGTCGTCGGGGCTGCGCTCGGCGGCATCGCCCTTGGCGCGGTCGGCCGGAGCCTGAGGCAGTCCGGCAGCGGCCTCGTCGACGCCGCGGGCAGAAGGCTCGACCAGCCCTCGCTTGTCCGGGGCTCGGCCTCGGCGCGCCGCGCTGGCAGCGCCGCGACGGCGCGGGTCCGCCGCCGCAGCGGCCAGGGTGCCTAGCCGCCGCGTTCGCCCCGTCCGGGCAGGTGCCACGACGTGGCGTCCCGCCCGTCGCGGATCTCGACGCCGAGCGCGACGAGTCGCTGCCGCAGACGATCGGCCTCGTCGTAGCGCCCGGCGGCCCTCGCCTCGGCGCGCACGGTGAGGAGGAGGTCGAGGTAGGGGCCGAGGACCTCGCGGGGATCGCGGGCCCCCTCGCGGGCCAGCGTGCCGAGCTCGACGACCATCGCCCGCAGCACCCGACGCGCGCGGTCGGCGTCGTCGCTCTCGAGCATGTCGGTGGCCCAGGCGGCGATTGCGTCCTCGAGCTCGAGGATCGCGGTGACGCAGCCGTCGGCGTCGCCGGCCGCCAGGGCGCGGTCGAACGCCACGCGCGCCGCCTCGGCCTCGGCGCGCAACGACGGCGGGGCCGCCGGCTGCCCGTCGGTCGCCGCGTCGGTCCCCGCGTGACGACCGCCCGCGCCCTGGGCCGGCGCTGCCCCGGCGTTGGTCCGGCGCGTCGCTGCCGGCGCCACCGCGGCCTCGGTCGTCGCCGCCGCGACTCCCTGCGGCGCTGCCGGGACCCCCGCCGCGTCCCGGTCCCGGCCGGTGAGCAGGCCGGCGAGCTCGTCGACGGCGATCTCCTGCCCGGCGGCGAAGGCGCGGTGGATGCCCCGGCGGCGGACGGTGACGGCCCCGGCGCCGCGCACCCGCGCGGCGCCGCTGTCGAGGTCGATGAGCAGAGCGGTGTGCTCGTCGACGCCGAGCACGCCGACCTCGTCGGGCAGGGTGGCCTCGAGGCGGGCCAGGCGCGTCTCCCCGAGATAGCAGTAGCGGGTGTCGTGGGTGCCGCCCTCGGCGTTGTCGAAGTGCGGGACGACCGCGGCGCGGATGCCGGCGAGCGTGCCGAGAAGGTCGAGGCCCTCGGCCCAGGCCGGCTCGAGCCCGGCCTTGTAGATCTCGTAGACCGGCACGGCGTGGGTACCGACGGTGACCGCCGCGGCGCTGCCGGCCACGACCGCGCCACCGCGCTCGGCCACCGCGGCGAGCGCGGCGGGCACCGGCGTGCCGAGCCACTGGCGCAACGCGTAGGTCGGGCTGCCAGGCCCGGCGAAGGCCCAGCGCGACCGCTCGAGCGCGGCGAGGGCGGCCTCCCGCTCGGCGACCGGCGCGTCGGCGCGGCGCCAACGCGCGACCTCGAGCTCGCGACCGACGGTCCGAGAGAAGTAGGCACGGGTGCGGGCCGTGAGGTCGTCGACGTTCATCTGGAAGGCGAAGGGGGTGTCGAGCAGCACCGCCGGGCCGGGTCCGACCTCCTCGAAGATCTCGCGGTGGGTGCGCACCATCGGCGGGGCGGTCTCACCGGAGCCCATGAGCACGAGGAGGCTCATCGTCCCTCCTCCAGTCGGGCCGCGAGCGACAGGAGGTCGGCGGCCACGGCGTCGGGCTGCTCGGCGTGGAGGTCGTGGTCCCCGTCGGGATACCACGACACCGAGGCCTCCGGCAGCCCGTCGATCGCCCGGGCCACCGCCGGCGGTGGCGCGGCGGCCTCGGCGCCGGCGACGAGCAGGAGCGCGGGCACCTCGACGGCGCCGAAGCGCGTCGCGGGGTCGATGGCGTACAGCGAGTCGAGGATGGAGCGGTGCGCGCCGCGGTCGAGACGCGGGAAGGCGCGGCCGTCACGCTCGACGTAACAGGTGAGCAGCGCCGCGAGGGAGGCCTCCGGCCAGCCGGGTCGCGAGGCGCGCAGCCCGGCCGCGAGCTCCTCGAGGCTGCGGTCGCCGAGGCGCGGGGGCGCGAGGTCAGCCCAGCACGCCTCGACGTCGCGGTAGGCGGCGGCGAGGTGGATCCACCCGCCGTCGACGAGGACGATCGCGGCGGGACCGCCGTGGCGGGCGGCGAGCTCGACGACGACGTTGCCGCCCCAGGACTGTCCGGCGACCACGGGTGCGCGCCCGCCGACGAGGCCCTCGGCAGCGAGCAGCGCGGCGAGGTCGGCGGCCGCGGTCGGCGTGTCGTGGCCGACGCCGGGGTCGGGCGAGCGGCCGTGGCCGCGCAGGTCGACGGCGAGGACCTCATGGCCGGCGGCGGCGAGACGGTCGGCGACGACGTCCCACAGCCGCGCCGACGAGGCGAGGCCGTGCACGAGGAGGAACGGGCGACGCTCACCCGGATCGTGGCGCCGTGCGAGGGTGACGCCGTCGACCGCCGCCGTGCCGCGGGTCGCCGCGCCATCGGTAGGACGCGCGTCGGCGTGCGCGGCAACCGGCGTGGCGGCTGGGCTGGCGAGATAGGGGCGGTGCGGAGCCATGTGCGCGCAAGCATGCCACGCGGGTCCCCGCGCGAGGCCGCCGTCCGGTCCTGACGGCGGTGCTGCCGACCCGGCGTAGGCTCGCCCGAGCCAAGGCAAGGATCGACGCCGGTGCTCGACGACGCGCTCCCGTGGCTGCGCTGCCCGCACTGCCACCGCCCGCTCCGCCGCGACGGCGGGGCCCTCGGGTGCCCGCAGGGCCACCGTTTCGACCTCGCGCGCCAGGGCTACGCCTCGCTGCGCTCCGGGAGCTCGCGCAGCCGCGGTGACACCACGGCGATGGTCCTCGCCCGGGAGCGTGCCCTCGCTGCAGGCCATCTCGCGGCCATCACCACGGCGGTCACCGACGCAGCGACGGCGCGGCTGGCGGACGGCCCGCCCGGCGCGGTCGTCGACCTCGGCGCAGGCACGGGCCACCATCTCGCGAGCGTGCTCCGCGCCTGCCCGCAGCGGGCCGGCATCGCACTCGAGGTCGCGCCCGCAGCCCTACGTCGTGCTGCCCGCGCCCATCCTCGCCTCGCCGCGGTCGGCTGCGATGTCTGGGAGCGGCTGCCCCTGACCGACGATGCTGCCGCGGCCGTGCTCAACGTCTTCGCACCCCGCAACCCCGCCGAGATGCAGCGGGTCTGCCACCGCGACGGGGTCGCGATCGTCGTCACGCCGACGCCCGCGCACCTCGCCGAGCTCGTCGCGCCGCTCGGCCTTCTCTCGGTCGACCAGGGCAAGGAGTCTCGACTCCGCAGCGCTCTCGAACCGCACTTCGCCCTCCTCGAGCAGCGTGAGGTCAGCGCCGCGCTACTCCTCGACCGCGCCGCTGCGCACGCGATCGTCACGATGGGCCCGAGCGCGCACCACGTCGACGAGGACGACCTCGCCGACCGCCTCGCGGCGTGCCCCGAGCCGATCGAGGCGACCGCCGCCGTCGAGGTGCGGGTCCTGCGACCCCTCGCGCGGTAGGACCGTGAGCCTCAAGGCCAAGTCGCGGTCGGGGTTGGTGCCGCGGGGATGGTCACCTGGCTATGGCGTGCCAGCGCGTCGCGCGTCGCACGGTCGGGTCGGCTCCGATGGACTCGGCTCCGGTGCTGGTGTGCGGGCAGGGGTGTGCGCCCCGGGGGTGGCCGGGGCGCCGCGGATGAGGC
>JAWOAS010000110.1:0-5142 GCA_046498405.1 Egibacteraceae bacterium | reverse complement strand
TCCGACCGGCAGCTCGCCGGCGAGCTCGCCGACGGCACCGAGTACGAGACGTACTACAACCCCGAGCTCAACGCCGAGGAGCTCGGTGGCCTGCTCGCCGAGGCGCGCGCCGACGGGCGCGTCGAGCAGGCCGAGGTCGACCCCTCGACCGGCACCGCGCTGCAGGTGCTCTTCAACGTCCTGCCCTTCCTGCTGATCCTTGGGCTCTTCGTCTTCATCATGCTCTCGATGGGCGGTGCGGGCGGCGGACGCATGGCGAGCTTCAGCAAGTCCAAGCCCAAGGTCGTCGACAAGGACGAGCCGCAGGTCACCTTCAGCGACGTCGCCGGGGCCGCCGAGGCTGTCGAGGAGCTCAGCGAGATCCGCGACTTCCTCGCCGACCCCGCGAAGTTCCAGGCGATGGGGGCCACCATCCCCAAGGGCGCCCTGCTCGTCGGCCCCCCCGGGACCGGCAAGACCCTGCTCGCCCGGGCGGTGGCCGGTGAGGCCGGGGTGCCGTTCTTCTCGATCTCGGGCTCGGACTTCGTCGAGATGTTCGTCGGCGTCGGCGCCAGCCGGGTCCGCGACCTCTTCAGCCAGGCCAAGGACAGCGCTCCGGCGATCGTCTTCATGGACGAGATCGACGCAGTCGGCCGCCACCGCGGCGCCGGCATGGGCGGCGGGCACGACGAGCGCGAGCAGACGCTCAACCAGCTGCTCGTCGAGATGGACGGCTTCGACGCCACGACCGGGGTCGTGCTCATCGCCGCGACGAACCGCCCCGACATCCTCGACCCCGCGCTCCTGCGCCCGGGGCGCTTCGACCGCCAGATCGTCGTCGACCGGCCCGACCTCGCCGGTCGCGAGCGCATCCTCGCCGTCCACGCCCGCGGCAAGCCCCTCGCCGAGGACGCCGACCTCGGGGTCGTCGCGCGACGCACCCCCGGCTTCACCGGCGCCGACCTCGCCAACCTCGTCAACGAGGCCGCGCTGCTGTCGGCCCGTCGCGGGCAGACCGAGATCTCCACCGCCGCGCTCGAGGACGCCATCGACCGCGTCATCGGCGGCCCGGAGCGCAAGACGCGGGTCATGAGCGCCACCGAGCAGCGCACGATCGCCTACCACGAGGGCGGGCATACGATCGTCGGCCACGCCCTGCCCCACGCCGACCCCGTGCACAAGGTCTCGATCATCCCGCGCGGGCAGGCGCTGGGCTGGACGCTGGCCCTGCCGACCGAGGACAAGTACCTCGTCAGCCGCGGCGAGCTCATCGACCAGCTCGCGATGATGCTCGGTGGGCGCGTCGCCGAGGAGCTCACGATCGGCGACGTCACGACCGGGGCGTCGAACGACATCGCCAAGGCCACCGCCACCGCGCGCGACATGGTCACCCAGTACGGGATGAGCGGTCGGCTCGGCCCGGTCAAGCTCGGCGACGCCGATGGCCAGCCCTTCCTCGGCAAGGAGATGGGCCACCGCCCCGACTACTCCGAGAGCATCGCCGGGGAGATCGACCGGGAGATCCGCGCGCTGCTCGACGAGGCCCACGACGAGGCGCTCGCGATCCTCGACGCCAACCGCGAGGTGCTCGAGGAGCTCGCCGACGCACTCATGGCCTCCGAGACCGTCGAGGGCCCTGAGCTCGAGCGCCTGCTCGACCGGGTCGAGCGGCGGCCGAGCCGCAAGCAGCCCCCGGTGGCTGGTGGCCACGGTCGTGACGGCAACGGGGCCGCGCGCAGCCTGCGGCGCGTCGTCGGGGCCCGCGCCGAGACCGGCGACGGCGAGCCGCGGCAGGGCTGAGCGCGTCGAGCGCGCCGGGCCCCGGGGGACACCGACCCCTGGGGGGTGTCGAAGCACGCCGGGTTGGGCACTCTCGGCCCGGCGGTGGGGCCAGCTCTGCCTCGTCGAGGCAGCCGAACCCGAGGAGCACCCTCATGACCGATCTCGCGCAGCGCATCGACGGCTACGAGCCCAACGGCTCGGTGGGCCGCTACGGCGCCAGCGGGGACCGCATCCGGACCCTCACCGGCGTCGAGCCCGCCGAGGCCTTCGACCACGACAAGCTGCGCGAGGGCGTGCGGCTCATCTTCGAAGGGCTCGGGCTCGACGCGCGCGACCCCGCGATCGCCGATACCCCCAAGCGCGTGGCGCAGATGTACGACGAGATCTTCGCCGGGCTGCTCGTCGACCCCGCCGAGGTCCTCGACGTCGTCTTCGAGGAGGGCCACGACGAGCTCGTCCTCATCAAGGACATCCCCTTCGCGAGCGTGTGCGAGCACCACTTCGTGCCGTTCATCGGCCGTGCGCACGTCGGCTACATCCCCAACGAGCAGGGCCAGGTCACCGGCCTGTCGAAGCTCGCGCGCCTCGTCGACCTCGTCGCCAAGCGCCCGAACCTCCAGGAGCGCATCACCAGCGAGGTCGCCGACACCCTCGAGCGGGCGCTCGATCCCCGCGGGGTCATCGTCATCATCGAGGCCGAGCACCTCTGCATGTCGATGCGCGGGGTCCGCAAGCCCGGCGCGATGACGGTCACCAGCGCGGTCCGTGGCATCATGCGTGAGGACCCCGCCACCCGCGCCGAGGCGATGTCGCTGGCGCTGGGCGCGAACCGCTCAGGCCTGCACTGACCTGCGCGCACCCCGCCGTGGCGGGTCGGGGAGGAGCGCGGTGAGCGACGAGGCGACGGTCGCCGGGGGCACCGGCGACCCGCACGCACCGACGCCGCCGCTGCGGCTGCCCTCGGGCGAGCTCGCCTGCGCGCCGGTGCCCGCGGTCATGGGCATCGTCAACCTCACCCCCGACTCCTTCGCCGACGGCGGCGTGGCCTACCCCGATGGCCATCCCGAGGCGGGCCTCGCCCTTGCCCGCGGCCTCCAAGCCGAGGGCGCGGCGGTCATCGACGTCGGCGGCGAGTCGACCCGCCCGGGCGCCACGCCGGTGCCCACCGCCGAGGAGATCCGCCGCGTCGTCCCGGTCGTCGAGGGCCTGGCCGCCGACGGCGCGGTCGTCAGCGTCGACACGACCAAGCCCGAGGTCGCGCGTGCGGCGGTGGCCGCGGGCGCGCAGATCGTCAACGACGTCGCCGGCGGCGAGCCCGACCTCCTCGAGGTCGTCGCCGAGACCGGCGCGGCCTACGTCCTCATGCACTCCCGCGGCACGCCGGCGACGATGCGCGGGCTCACCGACTACGACGACGTCGTCGCCGAGGTCACCGCCTTCCTCGCCGAGGGCCTCGCGCGCTGCGCCGCCGCCGGCATCGACCTCGAGCGGGTCGCGGTCGACCCCGGGATCGGCTTCGCCAAGACCGCCGAGCAGAGCGTCGCGCTGCTGCGCGCGGTGCCCGGCCTGCGGGGCCTCGCCCGGCCGGTGCTCATCGGCGCCTCGCGCAAGAGCTTCCTCGCCGCGCTGCTCGACGGCGCGCCGGTCACCGAGCGCCTCGAGGGCAGCCTCGCCGTCGCCGCGGTCGCCGCGGCCCACGGCGCGGGCATCCTGCGCGTCCACGACGTCGCGGCGACGGTGCGCGCCGCACGCGTCGGCGCCGCGCTCGGCCCTCGCGGCTGAGCGTCGCCGGTAGGCTTGGGCGCGGCCCGCCGTCAGGCGGAGCGCTCCGGCAGGAGGTGGCCACGGTGGCAGCAGGCGAGGGCGGCACCGACCGCATCGAGATCCGCGGTCTCCGCGCGTTCGGCCGTCACGGGGTGCTGGCCTCCGAGCAGGCGCGAGGCCAGGAGTTCGTCGTCGACGTCTGGCTCGACGTCGACCTCGCCACCGCCGCGGCCACCGACGACCTCGCCGAGACCGTCGACTACGGCACCCTCGCCGACGACCTCGCAGAGGCCGTCGCGGCCACGCGCTTCGACCTCATCGAGGCGCTCGCCGGCCACCTCGCCGAGCGCTGCCTGGCCGAGGCCCGGGTCGAGGGCGTGCGGGTGCGCGTGGCCAAGCCCGACGCGCCGGTGCGCGTCGCGCTCGACGAGGTCGCCGTCGAGCTCGAGCGGTCGTCGCGCCGATGACCGCGTCGGATCCCACCCCGCCACCGGCCGGGGGCCGTCGGGGCAGCGCCCGCGAGGTCGGCGCGGCGGTGCTGCCACCCAGGGGCCGGGAGGCCTTCGCCTTCCTCGGCCTCGGCAGCAACGTCGGCGACCGGCTCGAGATCCTCCAGGAGGCGGTCGACCTCCTCGAGAACCGGCCCGGCGTCCGCGTCGATGCCGTCTCGAGCGTCTATGAGACCGCGCCGGTCGGGGGTCCCGAGCAGGGGCCCTTCCTCAACCTCGTCGTGCGGGTGGCCACGCGCCGCAGCCCCCAGCGCCTCCTCGCGGCCTGCCAGGCCGTCGAGCAGGCCCTCGGGCGGGTGCGCGCCGAGCGCTGGGGGCCGCGCACGATCGACGTCGACATCCTCCTCTACGAGCGGCGCCGGGTGCTCACCCGCCAGCTCGAGATCCCCCATCCCCGCCTCGCCGAGCGCCCCTTCGCCCTCGTGCCCCTCCTCGAGGTCGGTCACGCCGAGGCGCTGCCCGACGGGCGGAGCGTGGCCTCGCTGCTCGCCGCGCTCGCGCCGATCGACGGCGTGACGATGGTCGGCGCCCAGGTCCGCCTGCCCGGCGAAGCCGGCCCGAACCGCGAGCCCTCGACGTGAGCGAGGAGGCCACGCGGGTCGCGGTCATCGGCCCCGGCCGGGTCGGCACGAGCCTGGCCCGGGCGCTGCCGGGCGAGTACCGGCTCGTCGCCGTCGCCGGACGTGGGCCCGAGGCGCTCGCGCGGTTTGCCGAGCAGATCGGCCCCGTGCCGGTGCGCAGCGCCACCGAGGCCGCCGCGGCCGCCGACCTCGTGCTGCTGACCGTCGGCGACGACGCCCTCGACGCCCTCGTCGCCGAGCTCGCCCTCTCCGACGTCGCCGCGCCCGGCAGCCGTTGGCTCCACACCGCCGGCAGCCGGGGCGTCGAGGCGCTGCGGCCGCTGCGCCTGGTCGGGGCCCGGGTCGCCGCCTGCCACCCGGCGGTGTCCTTCCCCGACCCCGCGACGGGCGCGAGCCGCCTGCCCGGCGCGGCCTGGGGGGTGACCGCCCCGCCCGGCGAGGCCGGCTGGGCCGTCGAGCTCGTCGCCGACCTCGGCGGCGTGGCCTTCCTCGTCGCCGAGGAGGCCCGGACGCGCTACCACCTCGCG
>JAWOAS010000044.1:0-3854 GCA_046498405.1 Egibacteraceae bacterium | reverse complement strand
GACATCCCCGAGGACCAGCGCTTCGCGGTGCTCGGCGTCGGGGGCGAGGGCTACCCGATCGTCGGTCCGCACTGGATCCTCGCCTGGGAGTGCGGCTACGACGACGACGTCGCCGAGTCGATGAAGGAGTTCTTCACCTGGGCGGTCACCGAGGGCGACGACCTCGCGACCGACCTCTTCTACGCTCCGGTGACCGGCGACTTCGAGCAGCGCGTCCTCGACCAGATCGACCGGATCAACTCGGAGGAGTAGGCAGCCCGTCGCCGCACGCGCCCCGTCGCCTCCCTGCAGGCGACGGGGCCGCGGCATGACCGAGCAAGGAGTGCCCGTGTCAGCCACCGAGACGCCCACGACCCACGAGAGCCTCCGCGGCTCCGGGCGCGCGCGCCGCGCCGACCCGATCTTCCGGGGGCTCGTCGTCGTCGCGGCGACGAGCGTGCTCATCATCCTCGCGGCGATGATCGCCCGCACGACGCTCGACGCCTGGCCGGTCTTCGACGCGATGGGCTTCTGGGGCTTCCTCTCCGGGCAGGAGTGGAGTGTCGGGCAGTCCCGCTCGGAG
Source organism: Egibacteraceae bacterium (assembly GCA_046498405.1). Lineage (GTDB taxonomy): Bacteria > Actinomycetota > Nitriliruptoria > Euzebyales > Egibacteraceae > T1Sed10-49. Next base: position 3,292 of record JAWOAS010000044.1, on the reverse strand, counting down.
GTCACCGGGACCTACGGTGCCTTCCCGTTCATCTACGGCACGCTGAAGATCTCCTTCTTCGCGATCCTCGCCGCGGTGCCGCTGGCGATCGGCATCGCCCTCTTCATCAACGAGGTCGCCCCCGCGTGGCTCAAGCGGCCGCTCGCCTCGACCGTCGAGCTGCTCGCGATGGTCCCGAGCGTCGTCTACGCCCTCGTCGGCATCTACTTCTTCCGGCTCTACATCTGGGAGCCGGTGGGGCAGTTCGTCGCGAACAGCCCGCTGGGCAACCTCACGTTCTTCGGCCCGCCGGTGCTGCTGTCGAGTTACTGGTCGGCGGCGAACATCCTCGCGATCATGATCCTGCCGATCATCACGGCGATCTGCCGGGAGAGCTTCGCGCAGGTGCCGCGCGACGAGGTCAACGCCGCCTACGCGATGGGCGCGACCCGCTGGGAGGTCATGCGGCAGGTCATCGTGCCGCGCAGCTTCTCGGGGATCGTCGGCGGCACGATGCTCGGGCTCGGGCGCGCCCTCGGCGAGACGATCGCCATCGCCTTCCTCATCGGCGCGAGCCAGCGCTGGGCGCCGCAGCTGTTCTTCGGTGGCGACGCGATGACCTCGGTCATCGTCAACACCTTCGCCGACGCCGCGCCCGAGGCGATCTGGGCGCTGCTCGCCATCGGGGTGACCCTCTTCCTCATCACGACGATCGTCAACGTCATCGCCCGGCTCATCGTCTACCGCGTCGGGCAGTTCTCCGGAGATGCCGCCCTATGAGCGTCGACGCCCCCATCCGACCCGACGGGCCAGGCGAGGAGCGGGTCAGCCTCGCGGAGAAGGCCCCCAACGCCCGACGTCGCGAGACCACGTCGCGGCTCATGACCGTCGTGCTCGGGTTCACCGTCGCGGCGGCGATCGTCCCCCTCGTGCTCCTGCTCTGGCAGGTGCTCGCCAACGGGCTGCCGGCGCTCTCGCTCGACTTCATCACCGAGATCGAGCCCTTGTCCTACCGCGAGCGCGGCGGCGGCTACCTCCACGGCATCGTCGGCACCCTCTACATGACCGGGGTCGCCGCGCTCGTCGTCATCCCCCTGGGGATCCTCGCGGCCATCTACCTCACCGAGTACGGCGCCTCGAAGTACGCCTACGTCGTGCGCTTCTTCACCGACGTCATGACCGGCACGCCGTCGGTCTTCGTCGGCCTGGCCGTCTACGCCCTGCTCGTCAGCGGCGCGGGCGGCGCCGGCCTCGGCTTCGGCACGCTCGCCGGCGCGGCGGCCCTCGGCATCCTCATGCTGCCGATCGTCGTGCGCTCGAGCGAGGAGATGCTGCGCCTCGTGCCCGAGGACCTCAAGAACGCGAGCTACGGCCTCGGGGCGCGCAAGTGGCAGACCGCCCTGAAGGTCACGCTGCCCGCCGCGGCGCCGGGCATCACCACCGGGGCGATCCTCGCGGTGGCCCGTGGGGCGGGGGAGACCGCCCCGCTCATCCTCACCGCGCTCGGCGCGCGCGAGGTCATCGGCGCGCTGTGGGGCGCCCCGCAGGCCGACATCGGGCTGCTCATGGTCGACGGGTTCACCCAGCCCTTCGACGCTGGCATCGAGCGCGCGTGGGCCGGCGGCTTCACGCTCATCGCGATCGTCCTGCTGCTGTCGATCATCGCCCGCTTCGTCGCCAGCCGCAGCCAGGCCCACTGATCCCGGCGGGCCCACCCGCCCCACCCAGCCGGGCGCCCCTGCCCCACCCACGACGACGGCCCCGCCTCGGGATCGAGGCGGGGCCGTCGTCGTCGTGCTGAGCGGGAGAGCCGGGCCGCTCAGCCGAAGCGACCGGTGATGTAGTCCTCGGTGCGCCGGTCGCTGGCCTGGGTGAAGATGTGCTCGGTCGTGTCGAACTCGACGAGCTCGCCGGTGCGCTCGCCCTTCTCGTCATCGACGTCGACGGTGAAGAACGCGGTGTAGTCGGAGACGCGCGCGGCCTGCTGCATGTTGTGGGTGACGATGACGATCGTGTAGTCGTCCTTCATGTCCCGCATGAGGTCCTCGATCTTCAGCGTCGCGATCGGATCGAGGGCCGAGCACGGCTCGTCCATGAGGATGACGTCGGGGCTCACGGCGATCGCGCGGGCGATGCACAGGCGCTGCTGCTGCCCGCCCGACAGCGACAGCCCGCTGTCCTTGAGCTTGCCGCTGACCTCGTCCCACAGCGCGGCGCGGCGCAGCGACTCCTCGACGAGGTCGTCCATGTTGCCCTTGTAGCCGTTGAGCTTCGGGCCGAAGGCGACGTTGTCGTAGATCGACTTGGGGAACGGGTTCGGCTTCTGGAAGACCATGCCGATGCGGCGGCGGACCTCGACGGGGTCGACCCAGTCGGCGTAGATGTCCTCGCCGTTGTAGAGGACCCGGCCCTCGGTCGAGGCGATGGGGATGAGGTCGTTCATGCGGTTGAGGCTGCGCAGCAGCGTCGACTTGCCGCAGCCCGACGGGCCGATGAGCGCGGTGATGTCGTGGCGCGGCACGCGCATGCTGATGTCGCGCACGGCGGTGAAGCTGCCGTAGCGCACCTCGAGGTCGGCGATGTCGAAGACGGCGTCGTCGATCCGCGCCTCGGGCCTGCCGCCCTGCGCGGTCGGCGCCGCGTCGTCGCGCGGCTCGGCGCTGGCCGGGACGTCGGGCTCGGTGGCGGTGCGGGGCTGCTCCATCACTCCTCCGTGGATCCGTGGACAGGTGGGCGCGTCGTGACACCGAGAGGATGACCCTCCGATGTGAACCGAAGGTGAACGTCGCGCCGCGATCCGGCGAAGGGCGGCCCGGGGCCGGTCCGACCGCCGGGCGCCATGCGCTGTTGGCTCGGGCGTCGCCGGCCGTTCACCGCGGCGCCAGATCGGCGCAGCAGGCTGTTGGCCGCACCGGCGGCGCGGCCGCCACCACGGCGCGAGGAGGACGCATGCCCATCGGCGAGCACGCCTGGCTCGGCGAGGAGGCCCGCCGGCACATCGATGCCGTCGTGGGCTCGCTCGCCGCGCACTTCGTGGGCACCTACAGCCCCGAGACCGTCGAGGCCGTCGTCGACGACACCCTCGAGCGCTGGCGCGACGCGCCGATCACCGCGTTCGTGCCGGTGCTCGTCCACCGCTTCGCCCGCGAGCGCCTCACCGCGCGGGCCCAGGCCGAGGGGGCCCTGGCCAAGGAGGTCCCCGAGGTCCTCCTCGTCTGCACCCACAACGCCGGGCGCAGCCAGCTCGCCGCGGCGCTCCTCGAGCACCGCGGCGGCGGCCGCGTCGGGGTGCGCTCGGCGGGCACCGCGCCGG
>JAWOAS010000163.1:0-14497 GCA_046498405.1 Egibacteraceae bacterium | reverse complement strand
CACGTTCAACGTGTCCACCACCTCGGCAGTGGTGGCGGCCGGGGCGGGTGTGCCGGTGGCCAAGCACGGCAACCGGGGCGCCTCCAGCAGTTTCGGCAGCGCGGACGTCCTGCAGGCGCTCGGGGTGAACATCGAGGCGCCGCCCGCGGTGGTCGAGCAGTGCGTGCGGGAGGTCGGCATCGGCTTCCTCTTCGCGCCCTTGCTCCACACCGCCATGAGGTACGCCATCGGGCCCCGCCGCGAACTGGCCGTTCGCACCGTCTTCAACATCCTCGGGCCGCTGACCAACCCGGCCGGCGCCCGGCGCCAGGTTCTGGGCGTGTTCAGCGAGCAGCTTGTCGAACCGATAGCCGGAGTGCTGAGCAATCTGGGCGCCGCGCGGGCCATGGTCGTTCACAGCGCGGACGGTATGGACGAGATCAGCCTATGCGACAGAACGTTCGTCGCGCGCGTGGAAGATGGCAGTGTCGAGACGAAATGGATCGCCCCGGAGGACCTCGGGATGGAACGGGCACCCCGTGAGAAGCTGGCGGACGCCAGCGCCGGCGCCGAGGCGCGCCAGGACATGGCCCTCGTGAGCCTCTTCGGCGGCCTCGCCCTCGCCAACGCCGGCCTCGGCGCGGTGCACGGCTTCGCCGGGCCGCTCGGCGGGGCGATCGGCGCGCCCCACGGGGTGATCTGCGGGCGGCTCCTGCCCTTCGTCGTCGAGACCAACGTCGCCGCGCTGTCCCATCGCGCCCCCGGGCACCCCGCCCTCGCGCGCTACGCCGAGGTCGCCCGGCTGCTCACCGGCGACCCCGACGCCTCGGTCGACGACGGCGTCGCGTGGCTCGCCGAGCTCGGTCGCACCCTCGACGTGCCCGGCCTCGCCGCCTACGGGCTCGAGGAGGGCGAGACCGCCGCGCACGTCACCGCCGCCAAGCGGGCGAGCTCGATGCGCGGCAACCCCGTCGAGCTCACCGACGACGAGCTCGCCGAGCTCCTGCGCCGCGCGGCCTGAGCCGGGCGCCCACCGCGCCGGCGGGCCCGGGGCTCACTGGCCCCCGGGGTCGCTGGCCCCCGGGGGTCACTGACCGAGGAACGCGATCCCGGCGATGAGCCCGACGACGAGGACGATCACGAGCGGGATGAGCACGAGCGCGAGCCCGACCCAGCCGAGCACCCGACCGGCGAGGGCCATCGAGGGCTCGGGCCGGCCCATCGCCGCGGCGCGGTCGCGGGCGTTGCCGCCCATGACGATCGCGACGATCGAGCCGATGAGCGGCAGGACCGTCACGCCGACGACGCCCCACACGAGCGCGCCGACGGTGCCTGGCGGGTCGGCCGGAGGGGGCGGCGGCGCGCCGGGCGCGCTGGAGGTGTCGTAGGCCATCGGCGGGCAGCTCCCGATCTCGGATCGTCTGCGGCGGTCCTCGCGTGCCCATGCTCGCAGCCGCGGAGGACCGGCGCGAGGGGGCGCCCACGTCGTCGACGGGCTACCGTGGGGCCACCCGCACGCCCGCACCGCGAGGTCGCCGATGCCCCGCGTCTCCCTCAGGGCCCTGGCCTGGACCGCCCTGGCGAGCACGTTCGTGCTCAACCTCCAGGGCACCCTCCTGCGCGCGACCGGCTCCGGTGACGGCTGCGGCACCGACTGGCCCACCTGCCACGGCGAGGTCATGCCCGTCGACCCCGAGGTCGCCACGCTCCTCGAGTTCGGCCACCGCCTGCTCACCGTCGCCGTGGGCCTCGTCGGCCTCGTCCTCCTCGTCGCCGCGATCCGCCGGCGTCGCGACCACCCCGGCGTCCTGCCCGCCGTGCTCGTCGCGGCGGCCTTCTTCGTCGCCCAGTCCCTCGTCGGGGCGTGGACGGTCGTGGCCGGGCTCACCGGGGAGAGTACCGACCCCTTGCGCGCCGTGGTCCTGCCGCTGCACCTCGTCAACAGCTTCTCCCAGCTCGGGGCGCTGGCCCTCGCGGTGGCCTACGCCGGGCCGCGGCCGCCGGGGCGCTGGCGGATCACCGGGCGTGGCCCGACCGCGCTCGTGCTCGCCGCCTCGACGGTGGCCTTCTACGCCCTCGTCTTCACCGGCGGCATCGCCGCGCTCGGCGACCTCTTCGCGCCCGTCGACAGCGTCGCCGAGGGCGTCGCGCTCGACTTCTCCCCCGAGGCGCCGCTCGTCGTGCGCCTGCGGGTGCTCCACCCCTTCCTCGCCGCCGTGCTCGGCACCGGCCTGCTCGTCGCCGCAGCGACGGTGACGGGGCTGCGCCGCACCCCGGAGGTCGTCCGCGCCGGCGCGCAGCTCGGGGCGGTCTACCTCGTCCAGCTCGCCGTCGGCACGTGGAACCTGCTCGCGCTCGCGCCCCTGCCGCTGAGCCTCGCCCACCAGGCCCTCGCGATGGTGGCCTTCGCGCTGTTCGTGCGCCTCGTCGCCGTGGCCCTGGGCTCCCCCGGACGGGGATCGCCCCCCGGTCCCGTCGCCGCCGGCGACGCCGAGGCCAGTCCCACCGCCCCGGCTACGCGCTGAGGTCGAAGCGGCCCGCCTCGTCGCCGCGGTGGCTGGCGCCGATCGTCGTGACCGCGGCGTCGTCGATGCGCTGGCGGGCGGCGACCTCGGCCTCGACGACCGCGAGCGTCTCGGGGTCGTCGACGGTGATCTGCGGCTTGCCGTCGAGGGTGACGACGAGGGTTGAGCCGAGCCGCCGCGCGGTCTCGAGGTAGCGCTCGGGGTCGGCGCCGAGCTCGTCGAGCTCGACGAGGAGGAGGTCCCGGTCGGCCATCGCGTCCCGCCTTGGCTCGCAGACTCGCTGGGGGAAGGGGAGCAGCGTCCCGCGTAGGACACGTAGTGTGCCAACATCCTGACGCTTGGCAACCCTCGCTGGGCGCGAGAGGCGGTCCTCGTGTACGAGCGCACACGAGGGTGGGGCGATCACACGCGCCGGGAGGGCTCCCAGAGGTCGATGCCGCCGTCGACGGCGTGGACGTCGATCTCGGCGAGCTCGTCGTCGCTGAAGGGCGGGGCCTCGAGCGCGGCGAGGGTGCTCTCGAGCTGGGCGACGTTGCGTGCCCCGACGAGCGCGGAGGTCACGCGAGGGTCGCGCAGGACCCAGGCCACGGCCATCTGCGCGAGGCTCTGCCCACGACGGTGGGCGATCGCGCCGAGGGCGCGGACGCGGGCGAGGTTGTCCTCGCTGAGCAGCTCGTCGGTCAGCGACCCGCCCTCGGCGGCCCGGGAGCCCTCGGGCACCCCGTCGAGGTACTTGTCGGTGAGCAGGCCCTGCCCGAGCGGGCTGAAGACGATGCTGCCGACCCCGAGCTCGTCGAGGGTGTCGAGGAGCTCCTCCTCGATCCAGCGGTTGAGCAGCGAGTAGGACGGCTGGTGGATGAGCAGCGGCGTGCCGAGCTCGGCGAGCAGGCTGGCCGCCCGACGGGTGCGCGCGGGCCCGTAGGAGGAGACCCCGACGTAGCGCGCCCGCCCGGAGCGCACCGCGGTGTCGAGGGCGCCCATCGTCTCCTCGAGCGGGGTGTCGGGGTCGGCGCGGTGGGAGTAGAAGACGTCGACGTAGTCGACGCCGAGACGGGCGAGGCTCTGGTCGAGGCTCGCGAGGAGGTGCTTGCGCGAGCCGCGGTCGCCGTAGGGACCGGGCCACATGCCGTAGCCGGCCTTCGTCGACAGGACGAGCTCGTCACGGTGGCCGCGCAGGTCGGTGGCGAGCAGCCGGCCGACGAGCTCCTCGGCCGCGCCGGGCGGGGGGCCGTAGTTGTTCGCGAGGTCGAGGTGGGTGATCCCGGCGTCGACGGCGGCGAGCACGACCTCGCGCTGACCGTCGAACGGCCGGTCGTGGCCGAAGTTCTGCCAGAGCCCGAGGGAGATCTCCGGCAGCTCGAGCCCGCTGCGCCCGCAGCGGCGGTAGCGCATCGTGTCGTAGCGACGGGGGTCGGGGCGGTAGCGCATGGCACTCCCCTCTCGCGATGGCCGTCGCATCACCGCGGCGGCGGGAGGCGGGTCGCGCACAGGACCCGCAGGCGTGGTGGAGGTGGGATTCGAACCCACGAGGGGCGAGGCCCCTACCGCATTTCGAGTGCGGCGCACTAGGCCGGGCTATGCGACTCCACCGGGCTCCGGGAGGGTAGCAACGTCGTCACCGCCTCGCGACCGCGGCCGTCTGGCGCGGAAGAAGCGCCGGAGCAGGGCCGCGGAGGCCTCGGCACCGACGCCGCTGGCGACCTCGACGCGGTGGTTGAGCCGCTCGTCGCGGCAGAGGTCGTAGAGCGAGTCGACCGCGCCGGCCTTGGGGTCGGCCGCACCGTAGACGAGGGCGGGCAGGCGCGCGAGCACGATCGCCCCGGCGCACATCGCGCAGGGCTCGAGGGTGACGTAGAGCGTGCAGCCCTCGAGGCGCCACGTCCCCAAGGCCTCCGCCGCAGCCCGGATCGCGACGATCTCGGCGTGGGCGGTCGGGTCGGTGTCGGCCTCGCGGCGGTTGCGCCCGGAGGCGAGCACCTGCCCGGCGGCGACGACGACGGCGCCGACGGGGACATCGCCGGCGGCCTCGGCGGCGCGCGCCTCCTCGAGCGCACGGTCCATCCAGAGACGGTCGGTGAGCGTCATGCCGCTGCCCTCCTCGCCCTCGACGGCCTTGGGCGGCCCGCGGCCTCGGCGGCCCGCCGGTGGCAGCATCGCACCTCGAGGCCGTGGCCGCCGCCCCGTCGCACCGCCGCGACCGGGGTTCGTACCCCCCGCTGCCGGGGGTAGACCCCGTGGGACGGAGGCGGGAGGAGGCGATGGTGACGACCGCACTGCCGACGCCGCCGCGCGAGCCCGCTGCGGCGTCCGCCTGGGTGCGCGCCCACCTCGCCGACTGCGTCGCCGACGAGCCCACGCCGTCGCCGGCCTTCCGGGGCGGGCAGGGCGCCGCCGACGCCGCCCTGGCGGCCTTCGACGTCACCGGCTACGCCGCGGCGCGCAACGAGGTCTGGCCCGAGGGGCGACGTGGCGCCTCGCGGCTCTCGCCCTACGTCCGCCACGGGCTGCTCGACCTGCCACGCCTCTGGGCGGCCGTCGCCGACGCGCCGGTCAAGGACCGCGACACGTTCCGCGCCGAGCTCGGCTGGCAGGAGTACGCCCGTCACCTCTACGCCCGCCTCGGCCCGGCGCTGGCCGCGCCGCTGCGTGGCGAGCCGGTGGGCGGCGGGCGCGACGAGCCCGATCCGTGGGACCCCCGGATGGCCTGCATGGACCTCGCGACGACCGAGCTGCGCCGCGACGGGTGGGTCGTCAACCAGGCCCGGATGTGGCTGGCCTCGCAGTGGTCGGTGCGCCACGGGCGAGACTGGCGGTCCGGGGAGGAGGCGTTCTTCCGCCACCTCCTCGACGGCTCACGGGCGGCCAACCGCACCGGCTGGCAGTGGACCGTCGGCACCGGCACCGCCCGGCGCTACGGCTTCAGCCGCCGCCAGGTCGAGCGCCGTGCCCCGGGTCTGTGCGCGAGCTGCGCGCTCGCCGAGGCCTGCCCCGTCGAGGACTGGCCCGACGCCGGGCGCGAGGCGCCGCCGGTGGCCGCGCCCGATCCGCGGCTGCGCCGCGATCCCGACCCGCAGTCCACCGGCGGCCCGCACGCGCCGCGCATCGAGGGCGAGGCCGCGGCGGTCTGGCTCACCGCCGAGTCGCTCGGCGACGACGATCCCGCGCTACGCGCCCATCCCAACCTGCCGGCGGTCTTCGTCTTCGACGTGCCGCTGCTGACCCGCCTGCGACTGTCGGGCAAGCGGCTCGTCTTCCTCGCCGAGTGCCTCGGCGACCTCGCGCAACGGCGTGAGATCGCGGTGCTGCGCGGGGCGCCGACCGAGGCGCTGGCCGGTCGGGCCCTGGCGACGACGTTCGCGCCGGTGCCGGGCTGGCACCGGCGCGCCGCGGCCCTCGCACCCGTGGCGGTCCACCCCTGGCGCTGGCTCGTCCGGCCTCACGGTGGGCCCGTGACCTCCTACACCGCCTGGGCCAAGCGAGCAGGACTGCGGTGAGCAGACGAACGCGCGGGCGGCCGCCTGGCCACCCGCGCGTCTGCGGCTCGCTCGTCGTGCTAGGCGTCGATGACGCCCTTGCCGATCTCGATCTTGCGCGGCTTGCGCTCCTCGGGGTGCGGGATCTTCAACTCGAGCACCCCGTCGTCGAACGTCGCCTCGATCGCGTCGGGGTCGGTGCCCTCCGGCAGGCTGAAGCTGCGCTCGAACCGGCCGTAGGCCCGCTCGCGGCGGATCCAGGCGTCGTCCTCGACCTCGTCGCCGACGGTCCGCTCGCCGGAGATCGTGAGCATCCCGTCGTGGGCGGAGACGTCGACGTCCTCGTGCTTCATCCCGGGCAGCTCGACGCGCACGACCGTGCCCTCGTCGGTGCGGAAGGCGTCGATCGCCGGCAGGAGCGACCCGGCGCGGCCCCCCATCCCGCCAGAGCGGGTGAAGGCCTCGTTCATGTCGCGCTGGAGCGAGGCGAGCTCGCCCCACGGGTCCCAACGGAGCAGTGCCATGTCATCCCTCCTCGTCCACCATCGGATCGATCTTATCGTAGCACGCTCAAGTCTTTGCATCGTCAGGATGCCAGATCTTGGGTGCGCTCAAACACCCGCGCGGATCTCGAGGAGACAGCGCCGTCGGCGCGAGGGGTGAGGGCCGGCCGGCGGGCCGGCGTCAGCCGACCATGGGGCGTGCGGCCGGGGTGGCCGGGCAGAGCGGGCGCTAGCTCGGCTCGCCGCGGTCGGAGGAGTGCCCGCCCAGTGACGACTGGTCGGAGGTGTCCTGCCAGCCGAACTGCTCGGCGAGGAGCTCCTCCTCGTAGGCCGCGAAGCGCCGGTAGTCGTCGATGACCGTGCCCTCCCACAGCGGTGTGCCGGCACGGTAGGCCGAGCGGCCGATGAGGTGGCCGGCGAGGGGCACCGTCGAGAACATGAGGACGATCGCGAGGCCCATCTTGATGACGGCGTTGGGTGTGCCGACGGCCACGGCCGCGCCAGCGAGGATGAGCGCCGAGCTCAGTCCCGTGGCCTTCGTCGCCGCGCTCGAGCGCGTGAGCGTGTCGGGCATCCGGTGCAGGCCGAGCCCAGCGATGACCATGAGGCCTGCGCCGAGCACCGCGAGCACGGCAGCGACGATGGCGCTCATAGGCTCCTCACGTTCACGAGCGCGGCGAGGGCGATCGTCGCGATGAAGCCGAGGAGCGCGGCGATGAGCACGACGTCGAGGAAGGCCTCCGAGCCGCTGCGCACCGCGAGCAGGGCCAGGGCGGAGGCCACCGCGAAGAGGCAGACGTCGGCGGCGATCGCCCGGTCGGCGACCCTCGGGCCGAGGGCCCCGCGCAGCACGCCGAGGAGGAAGGCGACCGCGAGGAGGAGGAGCGCGACGTCGACGAGGGCCACACCGCCGATCGAGGCCATCAGCGCACCGCCCAGAGCAGACGCCGCTCGAGCTTGCCGATGTCGGCCTCGAAGGCCCCACGCGACTCGACGTAGAGCCCATGGACGTAGAGCGCCTTGCGGTCGAGGGAGACCTCGAGGCTCAGCGTCCCCGGGGTCAGCGTGATGGCGTTGGCGAGGAGCATCGTCTCCCAGTCCGTCCGTGCCGCCAGGGGCACCCTCACGATACCTGCCCGCATCGAGAAGCCTGGCGTGATGATCTCCCAGGCCACGCGGAGGTTGGCCTTGACGACCTCGCCGAGGAAGTAGACGACGAAGATCGGGAAGCGCACGGCGCGACGCGCCCAGAGCCTCATGGCTGCCTCACCGCCTCGAGGTAGGCCGAAGGGTCGACGAGCCCCTGCGCGGCCGGCTCGGCGAGGTCGACGAGCCCCTGGGCGCCGAGGCCCAGGGCGACGGTCAGCACCCCGATGCCGAAGGCCGGCAGGGCCAGCGCGCGCAGCCGCGCGGGGGTGAGCGTGACCGGCTCGAGCGAGGGCCGGCCGTCGACCGAGCTCGGCATGGCCTCGATCATGCAGTTCGCGCCGAGGTTCTCCTCGGAGGCCACCGCCGGGCTCGGCTCCCCCCAGAAGACGCCGTTCCAGATCTTGACCATCGACATGAGCGTGAAGAAGCTCACGACGACGGCGACGCCACCGACGAGGTAGTGCGACCCCTCGAACGCCGAGCGGATGAGGAGGAACTTGCCGACGAAGCCCGACGTGGGCGGCACGCCGGCCAGCGCGAGCGCCGGCAGGAGGAAGCCCATCGCCACGAGTGGGCGGGTGCGGGCCATGCCGCCGAGCTGGGACAGGCGGCCGGTGCCCACGATCGTCTCGACGCTGCCCGCGGCGAGGAAGAGCGCCCCCTTCACCGCGATGTACTGCAGGAGGTAGACGATGCCGGCGGTGATCGCCGAGACGGTCCAGATGCCGAGCGGCAGGACGAGGTAGCCGACCTGGCTGACCATGTGGAAGGCGAGGATCGAGCGCATCGCGCCCTTGCCGACGGCGCCGAGCACCCCGATGAGCATCGTCGCGCCCGCCACGAGCAGGAGCAGCGGCGACCACGTCGCATCGCCCGCGAAGACGATGCTGTAGAGGCGGAACAGCGCGTAGACCCCGACCTTGGTGAGCAGCCCGGAGAACAGCGCGGTGACCGCGGGCCCGGCCATGACGTAGGTGCGCGGCAACCATCCGTGCAGCGGCACGAGGCTCGCCTTGACGCCGACGGCCACCGCGATGACGCCGGCTCCGACCGCGGCTGCGGGGTCGCTCGCGGCGCCGTAGAGCTCGCCGAGGTTGACGGTGCCCACCGTGCCGTAGAGCAGCCCGATGCCGAGCAGGAAGACCGTCGAGGCCAGGAGGTTCGTCATGATGTAGATCGCCCCCGCGCGCTCCTGGGCGCGACCGGCGCGCAGCGTCAGGAGGACGTAGGACGCGATGAGCATGACCTCGAAGGTCACGAAGAGGTTGAAGAGGTCGGCGGTGAGGAACGAGCCGAAGACCCCGGCGACGAGGACGTTGACGAGCGGGTGGAAGAGACGGTGGCGGTCCTCGCCGCGGATGATCGCGAAGACGACGACGATCAGCGACATGAGCGAGGTCGTCACGAGCAGGAGCGCGGCGAAGCGGTCGACGGCGAAGGGGATCGCGATCCCCACCGGCCAACCGCCGATCTGGGTGGCCTCGACCGCCCCGCCCTCGGTGACCCCGACGAGCACGACGCCGATGCCGAGGACGGTGGCGAGCGCGAGCAGGGACAGCGCCTGCTGCACGCGCGGGTCGTGGCGACGCAGCAGGCCGAGCGCGCCGGCGAGCAGCGGCAGCCAGAACGGTGCGGACAGCAGGACGTTCACTCGAGATCGGCCTCGTCCTCGGAGGTCAGGCCGGCCTCGACGTCGTCACCGCGCAGCACGACGATGCCGCGAGCGGCCAGCGCGAGCAGGAACGCCGTCACGCCGAAGGAGATAACGATCGCGGTGAGGCTGAAGGCCTGCGGCAGAGGGTCGGCGGCGGCGACGCCGGCGGCGCCCTCCTGGCCGAGGATCGGGATGCCGCGCCGGTCGACGCCGCCGGCGGCCATGAGCATCGTCGTCGCGGCGTGCCCGAGCAGGACGAAGCCGAGCACGGCGCGCACGATGCCGCGCTGCAGCACGAGGTAGGTGCCGCCCGCGGCGAGCAGTCCGACGATGATCGCGGCGCTCATGCCGACTCGACCTCCGGCAGGCGCGCGGCGTAGTCGGCGACGAAGCCGAGGTGGCGCATGATCGCGGTGACGAGGCCGACGACGATGAGGTAGACGCCGACGTCGAAGACGAGCGAGGCCGCGACCTCGAGGCCTCCGGGCAGCGTGAGCTTGCCGCCGGCGAGGAAGGCGCCGCCGAGCACGAGCCCCCCGAGGCCGTAGAGCAGGCAGAGCGTCAGCCCCGTGCCCACGAGCGGCGCGTAGCGCAGGACCCGACTCGGCATGATGCGCTCGCTGCCCTTGGTGAAGTAGTAGAGGACGACGGCCGAGCCTGCGGTCAGCCCGCCGATGAAGCCCCCGCCGACCGCGTCGTGGCCGCGCACGACGAGGTAGAGCGACATCACCACGAGCACGGGCGTGATCATGCGAGCGCCGGTGCGGAGGATGACGCTGTCGAGTCTCATGACGACTGCCGATCGCCGTAGAGAACCGGGCCGTCGGCCACGCTGGGCACCGCGGTGTCGCCCTCGACGCGGACGCCGAGGCGCACGACGGCGAAGATCCCGATCGCCGCGACGACGAGGACGGTGACCTCGCCGAGGGTGTCGAGGGCGCGGAAGTCGACGAGGATCGTGTTGACGATGTTCGTGCCGCCGGTCTCGGCCTCGGCCTCGGCGAGGTACCACCTGCCCGGCTCGGAGAGCCCCCGGCGCCCCGTCAGCGCGTAGGCGCCGAGCCCGAAGGCGCCACCGACGGCCGCGGCCGCGGCGATGGCGACGCCGCGCCGGGGCCTGGCGGCCGGGACGAACGTCGGCGGCAGGCGGCGGAACGCGAGGACGACGACGGCGACGGTCAGCGTCTCGACGAGCAGCTGGGTCAGGGCGAGGTCGGGCGCCCCGAGCAGCACGAACCACGCCGCGACGATGAAGCCGCTGAAGCCGAGGGCCGCGACCGCGCCGATGCGGCTGCGCGCCTGGTCGACGGCGATGATCGACGTGGCGAGCAGGACGATGACGACCCAGTCGGGCGCGCGCGAGGCGGCGGGGTCACCGGTGATCTCGAGCGCCGGCCAGGCCGCCGCCGCGCCGGCGAGGAGCACGACGACCGCGAGGATCGGCGTGAGGTAGGCCGCCGGCGACGACGACGCCGACGGCGCGCCGACGCGGTGCCCCAGGGCGATCGCGCCGTAGTAGAGGCGGTCGAAGGCCTCGTCGCCGGTCAGCGCGAGTCGCACCCGCCCCTGGAGCCGCTCGACGGGCGCACGCAGGAGGAAGGCCGCGAGCCCGCCGGCCACGACGACGGCCGACATGGCCAGGGGCACCGTCAGCCCGTGCCACAGCGCGAGGTGCAGGTCGGGGTCGGTGCCGGTCGTGGCCAGCCCCACGCCGTTGACGAGCGGGTCGAGCAGCGGGACGACGAGGCCCAGGGCCAGCCCGCTGACGGCGGTGACGAGCGGCACCGCGACGAAGGCGCCGGGGGCGGCGTGGGCGTGCAGGCCCGCCGGCGAGGGCCCCTCGAAGGTCCGCCAGTAGTACCGGGCGGTGTAGGCGAAGGTCAGCACCGAGGCGAGGACCGCCACGGTGGCCACCGTCGGCGCGAGCGCCGGCGCGCCGGGGGCCTCGGCGAAGGCCGCGAAGGCCTCCTCCTTGGAGACGAAGCCGACGAGCGGGGGGATGCCGGCCATCGACAGCGAGGCCAGGCCACCGGCCAGCGCCACGCCGGGCAGGTGCCGGCGCAGGCCGCCGAGCTCGGTGAGGTCCCGGCTACCGGTCTCGTGGTCGATGATCCCCACGCTCATGAACAGCGTGGCCTTGTAGAGGGCGTGGGCGAGGGTGTGCGCCGCCGCGGCGGCGAGCGCGAGGGGGGTGCCGATCCCGATCGTGGCGATGAGGAACCCGAGTTGGCTGACCGTGCCGTAGGCGAGCAGGGCCTTGAGGTCGGTCTTCTTCAGGGCGACCGCCGCGCCGAAGACCGCGGTTACGAGGCCGAAGACGAGCAGGCTCGAGCGCCACAGGACGACGTCGCCGTAGAGCGGCGTCATGCGGAAGGCGAGGTAGACGCCGGCCTTGACCATCGTCGCGGCGTGGAGGTACGTCGAGATCGGCGTCGGCGCGACCATCGCCCCGGGCAGCCAGAACTGGAAGGGCACCTGCGCGGACTTCGTGAACGCCCCGAGTAGGAGCAGGGCGATGATCGCCGGGGCGAGCCCGGAGGTCGCCAGCGCGCTCTCGGCGAGGATGGCGCTGAGCCGCAGCGTCCCCGCGTCGAGCCCGAGCAGCAGGAAGCCGGCCAGCAGCGCCAGGCCCCCGACGGCGGTGAGGAGGAACGCCCGCGTCGCGCCGGCCCGGCCCTCGCCCATCCCGCCGATGAGGAAGAACGAGCTCACGCTCGTGAGCTCCCAGAAGACGAAGAGCAGCAGGACGTCGTCGGCGACGACGAGGCCGAGCATCGACGCGCCGAAGAAGGCGAGGAGGGCCAGCACCCGCCCCACCTGGGGGTCGCCGGGGTGGAAGTAGCGGGCGGAGTAGGCGAAGACCGCCGTGCCGATGCCGGTGACGATGAGGGCGAAGAGCAGCCCGAGGGCGTCCATGCGCACGACGAAGGCGAGGTCGACGCCGGGCACCCAGGCGAGCTCGCCGAGGACCGGGTCGCCCTCGAGGACCCCTCGGCCCTGCGCGGCGATCCAGGCGGTGGCCGCGCCGAAGGCCGCGGCGAGCACCCACGCGGCGTCGCGCCCCATGCGGCGCGTCAGCGACGGCGCGAGCCCGGCGAGGACGAAGCCCGCGGCGAGCAGGACGATGAGCGTCATCGGCGCTCCCGCTCACCGCGGACGCGGCGACGGCGCGTCGACGACCGGCCAGACGAGCGTGGGATGGCTCCACCTCCGCGACGGTGACGCGACCACTCTGCTGCGGCGTGACCGTGGCCCATCGCCGTCGGCCGCCACGGCCCGCGACTCTAGCGCGTCTGGCCCGGGGACCCCGCATCGGGCCACCTCGGGCGGCGGCCGCGCGACCGTTGACCGACCGGTGGGACGGTCAGGGCCATGGGCGTATCAGCAACGCCCCGCAGGTGCCGTGGCCCCCAGGGCGGCCCAGCCCCGGTCGCGGTGCACGGCCCGGCCCCCTCGAGGTCGAGCACCCGGCGCGGGGTGACGGGGACGACGCTGACGGGCGCTCCGGACTCGACGAGCCTGACGATCGTGCCCCCGCACCGCAGCCCCTCGTCGCCGGGATGCGCGGCGAGCACGCCGGCGTGGTGCGCGCGGTCTCACGACCCGTGGATCGGCCCGCAGGCGTGCCACCGCCCGCACCGCGGGCGCCAGCGGACGCCGGATCACCGCGCCGGACCACGCGCCCCGACCGGGTGGCGCACCGCCGGGGGCGTCAGCGGGCCCGGCTCGGGCAGGGGGTGGGCGGGCCACCGTCCCGGGTCGCCGGTGTGCAGCGCGAGCAGGCGCTCGACGGTGACCGACCAGGGGAACCCCTCGGCGCGCCGGCGGGCGGCCGCGCGCGCGTCACGGCCGGCCTCGAGGAGCGCTCGCGCGCCAGCGGCGAAGGCCGCCCCGTGGCCGTAGGCGAGTCGGCCGCCGTCGGCGCCGACGACCTCCGGCAAGGCGCCCTGCTGCGATCCCACGACCGGCGTGCCCGAGGCCATCGCCTCGAGCGCGGCGAGCCCGAAGGTCTCGACGGGCCCCGGCGCGAGCGCGACATCGGCGCTCGCGAGCAGGGACGCGAGGTCCTCGCGCGCGGCGAGGTGGCCGAGGAAGACCACCGGCAGGCCCTCGGCCTCGGCCTCGAGCGTGGGGCGCAACGGCCCGTCCCCGGCCACGACGAGCGTGGCGGGCACGCCCCTGGTGAGGAGACGCCGCAGCGCGTCGAGCGCGAGCGCCGGGCGCTTCTCGGCCGAGAGACGACTCGCGAGGACGAGCAGCGGCCCCTCACCGGCGAGGCGTCGACGCAGCGCCGCGTCGGCGCGGAGGGGATGGAAGCGCGCGAGGTCGACGCCGAGGGGCACCCGGACGACGTTGGTCACCCCCGCGTCGACGTGCTCGGCGGCTGCCCAGCCGCTCGCGCAGACGACGACGTCGAGCCCCGTTGCGGTGCGACGGCTCCACCGGGCGGCGAGGCCCCGACCGCCCACGAGCCAGGGCAGGTGGCGGGCCAGCAGGGCATCGAGACGCTCGTGGTTGAGCCCGACCGCCCGGGCACCGAGGCGGCGCGCCGCCGGGCCGAGGCCGACGAGGGTGGACCGGTCGGAGAGCTCGAGGCTGTCGGGTCGCAGCCGCCGCAGCAGGCGCTCGACACGGGCGACATCGGTGATGACGCGGTAGCCCCCCGCGCCCGGGACCTGCGGGGCGGCCACCCGCAGCTCGATGCCGGCGGGGGTGTCGACCTCGCCGTCGCGCGGCGCCGGGGCGATGAGGACGGGCTCGTGGCCGGCCTCGGCGTAGCCGTGACGCAGCGCCTCGAGGGCGGTGCGCAGCCCGCCCGAGGTCGGGCTCACGACGTTCGCGACTTGGACGAGCCTCATGCGGCCTGCTCCTCCTCGACGAGCTCGGCGATCCCCCCGACGTCGGGCGCGGCGAGATGGACGACGTCGGGGCGCCACGCCCGCAGCCGCTGCTCAAGCCCCTCGACGACGTCAGCCCACGTCGCCCAGGGCACCCGCCGGACCGCTGGCTCGTCCCCTGCCCCCAGGGCCTCGAGCTCCACCGTCACGCCCCTCCCGCGCGTCGACCCATCGACGCTGCGAGCCTGCCCGGCCAACCCTGCGGCAGGGCATCGCCGAGGTTGCGCCGCGACGGCGGGTCATCGAACGCTCGGTGATGGCCTCCCGCGGGACGAGGTCCGGATCAGCGTCCGCGGCGTGAGCGCGGATCCGGCCG
>JAWOAS010000041.1:0-11157 GCA_046498405.1 Egibacteraceae bacterium | reverse complement strand
CTGCTCGGCGCCGTCGCCGTCGTCGCCCTGCTCGCCGGCGGCCTCGTGCGCTACCTCGACCCGGTCGCGCCGGTGGCCACCGGCTACGCCGCCAAGACCGTGTGCTCGGCGACGTTCCTGTCCGGCCGCAGCGTCGACGACGCCCTCGGCGACCTGCCCGACAACCCCCTCGTGCCGTTCCTCCTCACCTCCCGCGACGCCTCCGAGGGCACGGTGACCACGACCCTGCTCGGCGGCTGGGGCTCGACGGCCCACGTCTCCGCCTACGGCTGCACCCTCGCCGACGACCCGCCCGACCTGCCGCCCTTCACCGGCGTCGGGGGGACCGGCGACACCGGGACCCCGTGGCCGGAGGGCGGCGCGCCCGCGGCGGTGCCCGACGGGGTACGCAGCGACGTGCTCGACGCCGCGGTCGACGGGGCCTTCGCCGAGGACGACCCGCAGGGTCGGGCGCGCAACACCCGGGCGGTGGTCGTGGCCCACGACGGGCACCTCGTCGCCGAGCGCTACGGCGAGGGGTTCGACGCCGACACCCCGCTGCTCGGCTGGTCGATGGCCAAGTCCGTGGCCAACGCCATCGTCGGCCGCCTCGTCCACGAAGGCCTCCTCGACGTCGCCGACGACGACCTGCTGCCGCGGTGGTCCGGCGACGACCGCGCGGCCATCACCGTCGAGCACCTGCTGACGATGACCGACGGGCTCGCCTTCGAGGAGGTCTACGACCCCGACACCGACGCGACCCGGATGCTCTTCCTGCCGGGCAGCACCGGCGGCTATGCCGCCGACCAGCCGCTCGTGGCCGAGCCGGGTACGCAGTGGGCCTACTCGTCGGGCACGACGAACATCCTCTGCGACGTCGCCCAGTCGGCGAGCGGATCCGGACCGGAGCTGGCCGACGAGCTCGTGTTCGACCCTGTCGGGATGCGCTCGGCGGTCCTCGAGGCCGACGCGGACGGCGGGCTGGTGTGCTCGTCGTTCCTCTACGCCACCGCCAGGGACTGGGCGAGGTTCGGGCAGTGGTTCCTGCAGGACGGCGTGTGGCACGGCGAGCGCCTGCTGCCCGAGGGCTGGGTCGAGACGTCGACCGCCCCCGTCGCGGTGTCGGGCGAGACCCCCTACGGCTGGAAGTGGTGGCCCAACGAGGGCGCCGACGGCAAGCTGCGCATGCCCTCGGTCCCGGCCGATGCCTACTGGGCGTCAGGCAACGAGGGCCAGCACCTCGTCGTCGTGCCCTCCGCCGACCTCGTGGTCGTGCGCCTGGGGTTCAGTGGCGCCTTCGACGGGCTCGAGTGGGGCCTCGAACCGCTCGTCGCCGGGGCCGTGGAGGCGGTCACCGGCACCGGCCACGACGAGGCCGCGCGTCGGCCAGCCGGTCCGGTGGGCCAGGCGGCGTCGCCGTGAGGCAGGTGGCGCCACGGTGAGGCGCCCGAGCCGGCGGCGCTCGGCCCGGCGCCGGCGTGGGGGACCCGACGCGGGGGGTCAGGCCCGGTCCGAGGAGTGGCCCGGGAACACGCGCGCCGTGGGGTCGATCGTGGCCACCGCGTTGTTCACCGCCGTGGCGGCCTCGCCGAAGCCCACCGAGATGAGGTCGACCTTGCCCGCGTAGGTCGTGATGTCGCCCGCGGCGAACACCCGGTCCACCCCGGTGGCCATCCGCGTGTCGACGGCGACCTTGCGGTCCCGCACCTGCAGGCCCCACGCCTCGAGCGGGCCGAGGTCGGCCTTGAAGCCCAGCGCGGCCACCACGGCCTGCACCTTGAGCACCTCCCGTAGACCACCGTCGCGGGCGGCCACCTCGACGCCCCCGATCGCCGTCGTGGCGCCGTTCCCGTGCCCGTTGGCGCCCCCGTTGGCGCCCCCGTTGGCGCCAAGGATCCGCGTCACCTCGGTGTTCGTGCGCACCTGCACCGAGCTGTCGAGGACGTGGGCGACGGTGCGCTCGTGGGCACGGAACCGGTCCCGACGGTGGATGAGCGTCAGCGACCGGGCGATCCCCTCGAGGTTCATCGCCCAGTCGAACGCGCTGTCACCGCCACCGACGATGAGGACGTCGAGGTCGCGCAGCGCCTCGAGCCGCGGCACGAAGTACATGAGCCCGCGCCCCTCGAAAGCCTCGCCGTCAGGCAGCGGGCGGGGCGTGAAGGTGCCGATGCCCCCGGTGATGATCACCGCGCGGCACCGCACCTGGGCGCCCTGCTGGCTGCGCACGACGAGGTGCTCACCGTCGTCGTGCTGCACGAGCTCCTCGGCGCGGTGGCCGAGGAAGTACCGCGGGCCGTGCTGGCCGGCTTGGGCCACGAGGTTGTCGACGAGGTCCCGGCCCTTGATCGCCGGGAAGCCCGCGACGTCGAAGATCTGCTTCTCGGGGTAGAGCGCCGCGACCTGCCCGCCGGCCTCGGGCAGGGAGTCCATGACCGCGACGCGCTGACCACGGAAGCCGGCGTAGTACGCCCCGTACAACCCGGCCGGACCCGCCCCGATGATGAGCAGATCCGTCTCGTGCTCCTGTGCCGCGCGCTGCGTCACGCCTGCTCCCTCCAGCGTTGGACCCCCGACCCTCAGGGGCGGCCCTCGGGGCCGTCCCGCTACGCCCATGCTGCCCGCACCGCCGCCCCACGTCCGCGTGGTCGCCGGCGACGGCGCGCGCACGCCGGTGGCGGCTGGTCCGCGGCGCTCGTGCCGTCGCCGACGGCCAACGCCGCGCGCCCGGCACGGCAGCTACGCTATGCGCTTCTTAGTCGGATCCGACAGGGAGAGTGGGCATGTCCACGCAGGCTGAGTCCCCCCAGCGACCCTCGTGGCGCAACGTCGAGACGTTTCACAAGGTCAAGCTCGCCTTCCTGGCTGCCGGGTTCATCTCCCTGGCGCTGTCGGTCGGGCTGTGGGCCACCGAGTTCCGCGAGGAGGCCATCTTCGTCGGCCTGTGGGTGCCGGCGATCCACTCCCTCGGCGCGCTCGTCCTGACGGGGGAACGGGGCAGGTCGTGAGCACTGAGGTGATCCTCGGCATCGGCACGGTCATCTTCGCCATCACCACCTGGGCGACGCTGGCGTTCGGCTACGCCCGCTTCTCCGAGATGCAGCGCCGGGACGACGAGGGCGAGTAGCCACCCCCTCGGGGACGCCGACGCTCGAGCCCGCCGAGGTGGGTCTGCCGTGCGGGCGCGTGCGCCCGGCTGCGGCGTGTCGGCCCCGACGGCCGACGCCTCGCCGCTCAGCGTCTCGGAGGCGCAGGCGGAGGCCCCGCCGCAGGGCTGGGGCCGGCGACCAGCGAGGCGCCCGCTAGGAGGTCGCGTGCTTGCGCGCCTGACCCATCGCGTCGGCCGCTTGGATCGCTTCGGCCACCATCGCCGGCTCGACGGCGAACGGCGTGCCGTGGATCGTCTCCTCGGGGCTGCAGGAGGCCTCGGCGATGGCCAGCACCTCGGCCGGGGACAGCTCGGCCATGCCGAGGTCGGCGAGGCAGACCGGCAGCCCGACGGCCAGGCAGAAGTCGAGGACGTCGTAGACCTCGGCGAGCGGGCGGTCCTCGAGGAGCAACTGGGCCAGCAGGCCGAAGGCGACCTTCTCCCCGTGGTAGAAGTCGTGGCCCTCCGGCCTGATCGTGAGGCCGTTGTGGATGGAGTGGGCGCCGGCCATGCCGCCGCTCTCCCAGCCGATCCCGCTGTGGAGGATGTTGGCTTCGATGACCCTCTCGACCGCGTCGGAGATGATCCCGCGACTCGCGGCCACCTTCGCCTCCACCCCGTAGCCGATGAGGGTGTCGTAGCACAGCCTGGCGATGGCCAGCGCCGCGGTCGTCTGGTGGCCGCCGGAGGCGGCCGGGACGCGACTGACCGAGCACGTCTCCGCCTCGAACCACGTGGCCAGGGCGTCGCCCATGCCCGACACGAGGTAGCGCACCGGCGCCTCGACGATGACCTCCGAGTCGACGAGGACGAGCTGGGGGTTCTGGGGCCAGACGTCCTCCTTGAGGAACGCGCCCTCCTCGGTGTAGATGACCGACGACGCCGCCGTGGGCGCGTCGGTCGCGGCGATGGTCGGGACGCTGACCATGCTCGCGCCGACGTGGTTGGCGACGGCCCTGGCCGTGTCCAGCGCCTTGCCGCCGCCGACGCCGACGACGCAGTCGGTGCCGCCCTGCTCGTCGACGACGTCGGTCAAGCGCTCGATCTCGGCCTCGGTGACCTCCGGGTTGCGCTGCGCCTGCCCTACGTGGCAGCCGGCCGCCTCGAGGCCCTCGACGAGGCTGCGGTGGGCGGCGAGCTGCTGGACACGCGCGCCGGCCAGCACGAGCACCCGCTCCCCGTACTCCTTGACGTAGGTGGCCCCGTCGGCCAACACCCCCGGGCCCTGCACGTACTTGGCTGGGCTGATCAGTACCCGTACCTGACGCACGTCGGATCACTCCTCACTCGCGCCGCGCTCCCGCACCAAGGCGCTGGGATGCGGGACCGGCGGTGGCCCGGGGACGACGTTGGCTCGTCGACGCGTCACCGTCGAGCGTGGGCGTGCTCGTGCCGTGTCGACACCCGCAAGGCTGCGGGCAGCGCCGTTGGCCTGCCCAGGGTCCAACGGCCCGGCGCAGGGGATGCACCCGGCCGGTGCCAGGGGAGGCGGCGTCGGGGCGGTCGGGTCCGGCACCGCCGCACCCGCCGCATGGACGCCCGCGCGCGGTGCGGCTCGGTCGCCGACGTCGCCTCATCAGCCGCTGCCGGTCCGAATGGAACCGGTTGGGACGGGTAAGTTAAGCGCTCATTAATGACCTCTGACGTCACCGAACCCGCCCCGACGCCCCGTGTGCGGCTGACCGCCCGAGGCGTCGCCGTCGTGTTCAGCCCCGTCGTCGTCGCCGTGGCGCTGCTCATCGCCGGTGGGGTGCGCCTGGCCGCCGATCCCGCCGATGCCACCGCGCCGTCGCCGGCGGTGTCGCAGCCGTCAGGCACGACCGCGCAGGCGCCTGCCCTCTCGGCGCGCGAGGACGCCGCCCCGCAGGCGTCGCGCGGCCTGGGCGACGACGGCATGCCGGCGGCCGCCTCCGCGCCGGAACGGCCCGTCTCCCACCGCATCGAGGCGGGTGAGACGCTCTCCTCGATCGCGGCGCGCTACGCCGTCGACGTCGACCGGCTCGCACGCCGCAACGCGATCGACGACGCGCGCGCCCTGGCCGTGGGCAGCCGCCTCGTGCTCCCCGACCCGGACGCGACCCGGCCGGTCAGCGTGGCCGATGCCATGGAGGCCGAGCTGCCCCTCGAGCGCATGCTCGAGGAGGTCGCCACGGAGTTCGGCTGGCGGCCCGAGACCGTCAAGGCGGTGGCCTGGGTCGAGTCACGCTGGAGCCAACGGCTCGTGTCCACCGAAGGGGCGATCGGGGTCATGCAGGTGCTGCCGGCCACCGCGCGGAGGATGAGCGCGCAGGGCGACCGCGACCTCGACCCCTACGACGTGCGCGACAACGTCACCGCCGGTGTGGCCTATCTCGACCATCTCCACGAGCGGTTCGACGGCGACGTCGAGGCCACGCTGGCCGCCTACGTGCAGGGTCCGACCTCCCTGCGTCGTGACGGCGCCTACCCGATCAGCGAGCGCTACGTCGAGGACGTCCTCGACGCGCGGGAGCGGTTCGGCCGCTGAGTCGCGCAAGCCCCGGCGGCGCGCCGGTTGCCCAGCGCCTCCGGCCGGGCGCCGGGCACGCTCGCAGGCCACACCCGAGGCCCACGCGGCCGCCTCACCCCGTGCCGCGCGGCGGCGCCGGGGAGTCGATCCGCGCCGTCTGCGCCCCGGTGTCGTCGAGCGCGGTGATCGTGAAGGCGCAGGTCGCGAGGTCGGCCTCGAGCCGGGCCTCGTGCCCGTCGCGACGCCAGGTCACCGCGAGTTGCTCGGCCGGCGTGTCATCGACGGTGCACGCCGCCTCGAAGCCGAACGCCGGGCAGGCGGCGCGCAAGCGCAGCATCTCGAGCTGCCCGGCGACGACCGGCTGGCCGAGGCCCTCCTCGACGTCGGCCATGCTGAGGTTCGTGCGGTTGATCTCCTTGTGCCCGCCCGAGCCGGCCCGCTGCATCGCCTCGTAGTCGTTGCGGCCGGCGAAGAGGTCGAGGTACCACACCTGCGGCTTGCCGGGCATGAACAGCTGGATCGCCCGGGCGAGCAGCAGCCGCCCGTCGTCCTCGCCGAGAGCGGAGTAGTAGGTGGCGTTGACCTGGTAGTACATCGTCGTCTTGCCGTGGAGGTCCTTGACGTGCCCACCGCGTCCGGTGACCGTCGCGATGAGGTCGTCGATCTCGTCGTCGGGCAGCAGCCCACGCAGGTCGAGCAGCGGGATGCCGTCGTGACAGCCGAGCATGTTGACCGTGCGGATCTCCTTGTCGAGCAGGTCGCCGATCCACCGTCGCAGCGTCGTGGTGTCGCGCCGCTCGAAGGCGTGGATGAGCAGGCCGGGCAGGAAGAAGTCGTAGGTGAGGAACCCCCGCGCGGAGATGGCCTCGTGGGTGCCCTCGGCGTAGGTGGCGTGGATCTCCGGCAGCAGGGTCAGGCCGCGGCGGTTCGCGAGGTCCTTGAGGCCGTCGAGGAGCTCCCAGGTGCCCGGCTCGTTGAAGAAGTTGCGCGCACCCGGCTCCTTGTGGGCGTAGGCGAAGGCGTCGAGCCGGACGATCTCCGCGCCGTAGCCCGCGAGCCGGTCGAGGGTCTCGGCGTAGAACTCCCACACCAGCGGTGAGGCGATGTTGAGATCCATCTGGCCGAGGTAGCGCCGCTGGGACTCCAGCAGCTCGACGACGGCCTCGCGGTGGGCCTCGAAGCCGGAGAAGTCCGCCTCGCCCGGTCGCCCCCCCTCGGACAGGGTGGCGTTGAGCCGGCCGGCGAGGACCTCGGCGGAGCCGTACTGCAGCCCGGCCGCCTCCATGAGGTCCTGCGGGTCGACCGTCGGGTAGCGCACCTGCTGGTAGAAGGTGTTCCAGTAGGGCCTCTCGGTGCCGTCGGGCATGCGGACCATGAGGATCGGCAACCCCGGCTTGCGCAGGAACATGTCCTCGATGAGCTCAGGTCTGGGCTCGATGTAGCCCTCCTCGGTCATCTCGCCGTGGCCGTCCCAGAAGGCGTTCCAGTCGATGAAGAAGTCGGCGTAGGGCGACCGCGGGCCCCGCTCGAGGAGGTCCTGAAACTGCGGGGACAGCACCGAGGCGTGGTTGAGGACGAAGTCGAGCTTGAGGTCGAGGCCCTCCTCGTCGAGGCCGTCGAGGTCGTCCTCGCTGGCCAGGCGCTCGCTCAACCCGTAGTCGATCACCGAGAAGCCGCGATCGAGGTCGGTGTTGAACACGCTCGGCAGGAGGTAGGCCGACGCGAAGGCATCGCGCAGCTCCGGCCGCCTGAGCAGGCCCACGAGGTCGGACAGGCTGCCGCCGATGCTGTCGGGGTAGGCGTTGAGCATCGGGCCGCAGCCGGGCAGGTGCCGGCCCATCTGCTCGAGGTAGGCCTCGTAGTCGAGGAGCTCGCCGGCCTTCGAGACGATGATCTCGGCACGGCCGGCCTGGGCGTGCAGGAGCTCCTGCTCGAGCTCGAGCACCGTCGTGGTGAACGGGCTGTCGGTGCCCTTGTCCCTGGCCCGCGCCCGGCGGTGCGCGAGGGTCTCCTCAGGGGTGGAGGCCAGCAGCACCGGGATGTCGACCCCGCGGAGGTGCGCGTTGTTGCCGTGGGTCCACTCGAGGACGAGCACCCGGGTGTCGGCCATGTCGACGGTGTCGTACCAGCGCTCGTGCTCCTGCCGGCCCATGCGCTTGAGCCGCAGGGTGGCAGCGCCGTCGTGGAAGGCCTCGAGGATGGCGTTGACCTCGTCGAAATCGGTCTCGGCGGGGGTGCCGAGGTAGCCGGCCAAGGCCTTGCGCCCGGCCCGCTGGTAGCTCGCCAGCCAGGGGTGGCCGGCCCGCTGCCCGGCGTCGGCGTCGAGGTCGCGCGCCTGCAGGTCGGCCAGGGCTGCGGCGACCTCGTCGTCGTACTCCCCACGGTCGAGCAGGCCGCGCAGGCCGCCGGTGCGGAAGATCCGCAGGCGCTCGGCGTCGTTCATCGACGGGATGCGGCGCGGGTAGTTGTCGCCCGACATCACGTAGGCGCCGACGCCGCGATGCTCGAGGTAGTAGGCGAGCAGCGAGCCGATCTCGGACTTGCCGACGCCCGAGCCGCCGTGGACGGCCACGACCGCGCGGCCGCGCGGGCGCTCGTCGAGCAGCGGCTCGAGCAGCGCCCACAGGCGCGGGAGGATCGCCTGCGCCTTGGCGACGTGCTCCTCGGAGATCTGGACCTTGTCGCCGGGCATGTCCCCGGTGGGCACCGACGCGGGGTCCGGGATCGAGGGGAGGTCCATGGTCATCCTCCGTCCATCGTCGTGGCCGACTCCGGTGCGACGACGGCACCGGCCAGGGCTGCTGCCACCGACGATAGGGGACGCCGGCGGCGCGGTCGCCCTGCGGGCGCAGGTCCTCGGCAAGCTCGAAGGACAGCCGCGTACCCACCCGTCGACCTACCGTAGTCTGGTAGGTATTCACTACCGTATCATAGTGGTATCTCGACCCCACGATGTGGAGGGCCGCGGTGGAGACCTCCCCGTTCCGCTACCAGGGACCGCTCGCCCCCGACGAGCTGCGTGGACGCGACGCCCTGCTCGCCGATCTCACCCGCCGCATCACCGAGCACCGCGTCACCGCGCTGCTCGGTCCCCGCCGCTACGGCAAGACGTCCGTGCTCGACCGCCTCGCCGCCGATCTCGGCGAGGTCGCCACGGTCGCGGTCGACCTCTACGGCGTCCAGTCCTCCGTGGACGTCGCCACCCGCGTCGACGACGCCCTGGCGCGAGCCCCCGCGACGTTCCGCACCGCCACCCAGCCCGTCACCGCGAAGGTCGGCATCAACCTCGGCGGCGTCCGCGCCGAGTTCGCCCGCGCCCGCCGCAACCAACCCGACCCGACCGCGCGCCTGTCCCAGCTCCTCGACGTCATCGTCGAGGCCGCCCGGCGCGTCCCCACCCTGCTCGTCCTCGATGAGTTCCCCGACATCGAGCGCGCGCCCGGCGCCGCGGGGCTGATGCGCACCAAGCTCCAGCGGGACTACCACCGGCTCGGGCTGCTGTTCGCCGGCTCCCGCGTGTCGGCCATGCGGGCGATGTTCGCCGACCGCGACGAGCCGTTCTACGGGCAGGCCGACCTCGTGCCCATCGGTCCGCTCGACCCCGTCGTGGTCCATGAGCTCGTCGGTGAGGGCTTCACGTCCACCGCCCGTGACCCCGGCAATGTCGCCGCGGCCATCCACGCCCTCGCCGGCGGGCACCCGCAGCGCACGATGCTGCTCGCGGACGCCGCCTGGCGCCACACCCCCGAAGGCGGTGACGCTGACGACCACTGGGGCCACGCGCTCACCGACGTCCGCGCCGCCGTCGACCCCACGATGCGCACCCTCCACGACAACCTCGCGTGGGGCGAGCAGCGCGTGCTGCGCCTCGTCGCCCATGACGAGCCGTTGCACGGCGCCGCCGCCAAGCAGCTCAGGCTCACCGGCGGCACCACGAGCAACGCCCACCGCCAGCTGACCCTCAACGGGCATCTGCACGACGACGGCACGTTCGTCGATCCGCTCTTCGCCGACTGGTTCCGCCACACGCTGCCGCTGACCTGACCCCCATTGCCGAACTGGCGGCCCGGGGGTCGATTCTCTCCCAGCGCGCAAACGGCCCGCGACGACCGGTCGCGGGCCGCATTCTCATAGGAATAGCTGTTCGCGACGAGGGCGTCCACGGGCGCGTGCGCCGGGTGGTCGTCGCCGCTCCCAACGGCCGACGATGCGCTCAGTCCCCCCGGCTTTGCGACCATTGACGGCATTGACGTGGGGACGCCTGAGTCTTGGGCATGACCTCATCACCGAGAGGAATCCGGTGCCGGCCGGGCCTCTCCGCGCAGGATGAGCATGTGCACCGATGACGGCAGCTCGCGACGCAGGGCCGCAGTCGCTCGGGCACGCAGCGCCGTGCGCTCGTTGGGGGTGAGTGCGGCGAGGAAGTCGGTGGTGTGGGGCATGTTCAGCCGCCACTCGACTGCCGTCTCCGGTCGGTCGAGCCCGGCTTCCACCCTGACGAGATCCACCCGGACCCCGGTCAGGCCGGCGGCGGCCGCAGCCCGGGCCAGGGCGTCGGGGTCACCGGCTCGGTCCGCGCCGCGCTCCTTGAAAGCCGCATACCAGCCAGGGCGTCGGTAGCCGAACTCCTCGAGGGTGGCCTCCACCGTCGCCTTGGCGGGGTGCTCCGCACCGCCCGGGAAGCTGCTTGCCAACAGTAGGCCTCCGGGGCGGATCACCCGGCGAGCCTCGGCGACGGCGACCTCGAGGTCGGGGACGTGGTTGAGGCTGCATGCCGCGACCACCGCGTCGAATGCGCTGTCGCGGAACGGGAGGGCCCGGGCGTCGCCGGCTACGCCCGGCGGCGGCGACGAGTGCCTCGGCCAGGCGCCGGTAGACCACAGCCGGCCCGGCGGCCCAGCCGTCGACGCCCCCGGCGTAGGCGGTGCGGATCCCGGCGACCAGCGTCTCGTCAGCGTCGGCCTGGCTGGTCATCGAAGTCTCCGCATGCCCTCCAGGGCGCGGGCCTGCCACCAGTCGAGCTCCTCGTCGCCGCCGAGCGCCTTCTCCCACCCGAACTGCAGGAACGCGCCCAGCAGCGACAGCGCGCACTGACGGTCCCACCAGGGTTCGGTGTCGATGCCGTGGCGCTCGAGCGCCTGCCGGTAGCGTTCCAGCGTGGCGTCCTTGGGCTCGGGCAGTCGCGCCTGGTTGAGGCAGACGTACCAGGCGAGGTCGCTGCACGGCGCGGCGATGCCGGGCATGGCCCAGTCGATCAGTATCGTGCGGCCATCGGGGTGGCTGCCGAGGTTGCCCGCCTTGAAGTCGCCGTGCACCAGCGTCTTCGGGGTCGTGTCCAGGGCGGTGATGAGTGGGGCCGGGTCCTCGAGGAGGCCGGCGACGATCTGGGCGGCCCGAGGTGCTCGTTCCTTCAGCCGTGCCCACCCCTCGGGGTTGAGGCGATATCCTTGACTTCTCAAAGGTCATCAATAATTCCTGTGAATAAATATGGAGATTTTCTTTCAGATGCAATTATGTGGCAAGATAAAAGAACAAAGAATAT
>JAWOAS010000025.1:0-5162 GCA_046498405.1 Egibacteraceae bacterium | reverse complement strand
CGTTCGGCGGCCCCGAGGTGCAGGCCGAGATCGACGCCGGCGTCGCCGAGGTCGAGGCCCTCGCCGACGCCAGCGAGGAGGCCTACACCTCCGGCAGCTACCCCGCGATGGTCGGCCAGCGCCTCGACGAGCTCGTGCTGGCGTGGCAGAGCATCGTCTTCATCCTGCCGATGCTCCTGGCCATGGGCCTGCTCGGCGTCGCGGTCGTGCGCAGCGGGATGCTCGCCGACCTCGCCGGGCACGCGGGGCTGCTACGGCGCTGGACGGTCATCGGCCTCGCCGTCGGCCTGCCGGTCAACCTCGCCGGTGGCGTCTTGCTCGCCGCGGACGCGACGGCGACGACGCCGGCCAGCATCCTCGGCTGGGGGCTGCTCGTCGTCGGCGGACCCGTCCTGGCCCTCGGCTACGCCTCGATCGCCACGCGCGTCGCGCTCGCACGGCCCGAGGCCGCCCCGGTGCGCTGGCTCGGTGGCGTCGGGCGCACCGCCCTGTCGAACTACCTCCTCCAGAGCGTGCTCGCGACGGGGCTCTTCTACGGGCTCGCGCTCTACGGCGCGCTGCCGCTGGTCGTGGCCTTCCTCGCTGTGCCGGTGATCTGGGCGATCAACCTCGCGGGCAGCGCGTGGTGGACCGCACGCTTCCGCTACGGCCCGGTCGAGTGGGCTTGGCGCCTCGGCACCTACGGCGCGGCCCCGCCCCTGCGCCGCTGAGCGGCGCAAGGGGCTCACCGCGCCGGCGCGAGGGTGACCACCGAGCCCGCCACCGCGAGGCCGTGGGGACCCACGAGCACGGGGTCGAGGTCGAGGGCCTCGAGGTCGGGGACGGCCTCGACGAGGGCGCCGAGGCGCCCGAGCAGGGAGCCCAGCCCGGCGAGGTCGGCGCCGTCGAGCCGCGGGTCGCGCCGCAGGCCCGCGAGGAGGTCGGTGACGTCGTCACCGGCGAGGGGGTGCAGGCCGACCACGGAGGCCTGCTCCGCCCCCGGCGGGCCGACGGCGAGGATCGCCCCGACGGCACGGTCGTGGCGTAGCCGCACCCGCAGCGCCGTGGCCTCGCCGGCCTCCGCCGCGTCGGTCGTGGCCACCCCGGCGGCGGCGAGGAGCGCGCCCGCAGCGCCCGCGTCGAGGCGCGCGGTGCCCGGCCCACCCACGGTGTCGTCGAGGAGGGCGCGCAGCGCCTCGGCGTCGAGGTCGGCGGCGCTGGCGGCGCGTGCCGGCGCGCGGTCGCGCCAGCGGGCGTAGCGCGCGACGGCCGCGAGCGCGCGGGCGGCCTCGCCGGTCGAGGCGAAGGCCGGGACCTCGGCGGTCTCGAGGCGCGAGCCCGCCCCGGCACCGGCGCGCACGACGAGGGCGGGCACCGCCGGCTCGAGCCCTGCGGTCGCCTCGGCCAGCGCCGCGAGCAGGCCCTCGGGGGGCGTGTCGCCGAGGAGGGCCACGACGGCGTCTGCGCGCTCGGCGAGCGCGCGCAGCGCGGCGGGCTCGGGGTGGGCCACGACTGGCTCGAGGCCCTCCTCGCGCAGCGCCGAGGCGGCCTCGGCGGCGGCGTCGTCGTCGTCGGCGAGCACCGCGACGCCCCGGCCGCGTGGCAGCGGTTGCGCCGAGAGTAGGCGCGCGACGTCGAGGAGCGTCGCGGCGCTGTCGACGCCGATGATCCCCGACTGGCGCAGCAGGGCGTCGACGAGGGCGTCGTCGCCCGGCTCGGGCCCGCCGTCGCGGTCGAGGGGGTCGGGTCCGTCGACGACGGCGACGATCGGCGTGCTGCGCGCCATGCGGCGGGCGATGCGGCCGAGTGCGCGCGGGTCGCGCAGCCCGTCGAGCGAGAGGCCGACCACGCCGACGGCCCGGTCGGCCTCCCAGTACTGCAGGAGGTCGACGACCCCGAGGTCGGCCTCGTCGCCCACGCAGGCGAAGGCGCGGACCCCGAGGCCGCGTCGGGCGGCGGCCTCGAGGAGCGTGAGCCCGGCGGTGCCCGCGCGGCTGACGAGGGCGAGGCCGCCCGGCAGCGGCAGTGCTGGCGAGGCGGTGGCGTGCAGGCGCACGTCCTCGGCGTTGTGGAGGACCCCGGCGCTGTGGGGGCCGAGCAGGCGCAGCCCGTGGCGTCGGGCGACCTCGAGGGCCTCCCCGCTCGCGTCGCGCGGCTGCTGTCCGGGGGCGAGCAGCACGAGGGCGCTGGCTCCGGCTCGCCCGGCGCGCTCGGCGAGGTCGGCCGAGGCGCTCGGCGGCCCGCAGGCCACGACGAGCTCGGGCGGCCCCGGCAGGTCGTCGAGCCCCCAGGCCACCCCGCCGCCGAAGCCGCCGGCGCGCAGCCGTGCGAGGAGGAGGTCGCAGCGCGTGCGCTCGTCGGCGCCGACGACGGCGACCGAGCGCGGCCGCAGCACCGAGGCGGCGGCCGCCACCGCCGATGTGCGCTGCTGCTCGTCGAGGCTGAGGAGGTACGACGCCGACGGGTTCGCGCGGAAGCTCGTGGCCACGACGTCGCCGGTGTCGCGGTAGGAGGGCTCGAGGCCGGCGTCGCGCATGACCCGCAGCATCGCCTCGTTCTCGCGCAGCACGTCGCCGGCGAGGCTGCGCACGCCGAGGCGCTCGGCGGCCCGCACGAGGGCGCGCAGCAGCGCGGTGCCGATGCCGCGCCCCTGCTCGGCGTCCTCGACGGCCACGGCGAACTCCGCGGTGGAGGGGTCCTCGGGCAGGCGGTCGAAGCGGGCCACCCCGACGATGCGCCCGGCGACGTCGGCGACCGCGGCGAAGCGCCGGTCCTGGTCGACCTCGACGAAGTAGCGCATCTCCTCGCGGCTCATCGTCCGCGGCGCGAAGAAGCGCATGCGGATCGTCTCCTCCGACAGCCGCGACCACAGGGCCATCATCTGGTCGAGGTCGTCGTCGCGCATGAGCCGGATCCGCACGGTGCGCCCGTCGCGCAACGGGGCGTCGTGGTCGAAGGCCTCGAGGTCCTCGCGCGTCATGCCCTCTCCTCACGGGCCCGCGCGGGGTCGGCGGGCCTGCGCCGGCGCGGCCGCGCACAGCCGATGTCGAGCGCCCGGGCGGCCGCCGGCGCAGGGTACGCTGCACCGCGGTGATGCTGCGACGCAAGGCCCTGCCCGCCGAGCTGTCCGCCGCACACGAGGCGTTCGCCGCGCAGGCGCAGCGCGTCGAGGCGGCGCGCCAGGCGCTGCTGTCGTGCCTGCCCGACGGGCGCGGACGCGCCCGCGCGCCCATCGAGGTCGGCATCGAGCTCCTCGCCGACGAGATCGACGCGGTCCGCCCGACGATGGACGCCTGGCGCGTCGCCGAGGTCGAGGAGGCCTGGGCCGACTGCGCCTCGGCGATGGACTACGCCCGGAGCCGCGTCGACCGCGCGCTCGCCGTCGTCGGCGCCACCGACGAGCTCCACGACCTCGTCGCCGAGGTCGCCGCGCTCGTCCAGCCCCTCGAGGCCTGGGCCGACGCCGAGGAGCGCTGGCGCGCCCTGCGCCGCCGGGCGCCCCGGTAGGGCCCGGCGGGCCGCGCGCTCGGCGACCGGTCGTGGCGGCCCCGCCGGTCCGGGCTGGCCCCGCCGGTCCGGGCGGGCCCTGGCGCGCCCGGGTGGGGCGCTAGCCCTGCGGACGGCGCCGCAGGCGCTTGGTCTGGCCCCTCGCGCGCTTGTCCTCGAGACGGCGCTGGCGCGCGCGGCGGCTCGGGCGGGTCGGCCGGCGCGGCGGTGGCGCGGGGGCGAGCGCCTCGCTGAGCAGTGCGGCGAGCCGGGCCCGGGCCGCCTCGCGGTTGCGGGTCTGCGTGCGGTGCTCGCTCGCGGCGAGCACGAGCTCGCCGTCGGCGGTCAGGCGCGGGCCGAGGCGCTGGCGGACGCGGGCGCGCTGCGACTCCGTCAGCGCGGCGCTGCCCTCGACGTCGAAGCGCAGGACGACCTTCGTCTCCGAGGTGTTGGCGTGCTGGCCCCCGGGCCCGCCGCTGCGCGCGAAGGACTCCCGCAGCTCCTCTGCGGGGATGACGACGCCGGCGGCGACCTCGAGGGGCTCCATGGCGCGAGCCTGCCCGGCCCGCCCCCCGCCTACCCGTGGCCGCCACCGCCCGGCGTCGAGCCGCTAGGGTGCGTCCGGGGTCGCGACGGTCGTGGCTCCGCGCCCGGAGGTCCGCGCATGCTCGAGCTGTCAGCGCTGTGCCGTCGCTACGGTGACGTCGTCGCCCTCGATGGGCTCTCCTTCAGCGTCGAGCCGGGCCAGGTCCACGGCTTCGTCGGGGCCAACGGGGCGGGCAAGACCACGGCGATGCGGATCGTCATGGGCGTCGAGCGCGCCGACGGCGGGACGGTGCGCTGGCGCGGCGCGTCGATCGACGCCCCGGCGCGGCGACGCTTCGGCTACATGCCCGAGGAGCGGGGCCTCTACCCGAAGATGCCCTGCGCCCGGCAGCTCGCCTACCTCGCGCGGCTCCACGGCACGCCGAAGGCGCGCGCCCGCGAGCAGGCCGCCGCGTGGCTCGAGCGCTTCGGCCTCGCCGAGCGCGCCGGCGACAAGGTCGAGGACCTGTCCCTGGGCAACCAGCAGCGCGTCCAGCTCGCCGCCGCCCTCGTCCACGAGCCCGAGCTCCTCGTCCTCGACGAGCCCTTCAGCGGCCTCGACCCGATCGGCACCGACGTCATGGTCGAGGTCCTCCTCGAGCAGGCCGACCGGGGCGTGCCGGTGATCTTCTCCAGCCACCAGCTCGACCTCGTCGAGCGCGTCTGCGACGCGGTGGCGATCATCGACGCCGGCCGCCTCGTCGCCCACGGCCCGGTCGAGGCGCTGCGCCGCGGCGACGGGCCCGAGCTCGTCCGCGTCGACGTCGACGGCGCGACGGGCGCCTGGTGGCAGGGACTGCCCGGCGTGGCGCTGCACCGCGCCGAGGACGGCCGCGTCCTGCTCGAGCTCGCCGGCCAGGGCGACCTCGACGCCGTCCTCGACGCCGCGAGGGCCGCGGGATCGGTGCGCCACTTCGGGGCCGTCGAGCCCACCCTCGCCGAGCGCTACCGCGAGGTCGTCGGCGACCCCCGCGCGTCGGTCGGGCTGGGCGACTGATGGGCGCCGTCGGCCTCGTCGCGCTGCGCGAGCTCATCGAGCGGGGACGCTCGAAGGCCTTCCTCGTCGCCAACGTCATCATCGTCCTCGCCATCGCCCTCGGCGTGCTCGCCAG
>JAWOAS010000169.1:0-9974 GCA_046498405.1 Egibacteraceae bacterium | reverse complement strand
CGCAGGGCTGCGCGCATGTCGCGGGCGACCTCGTGGGTGAGGTCGCTGGCGCCCTGTCGTCCGGTCATGTTCGCGACGTCGATCCGCCAGCCGGCGAGCCCGGCACGAACCCAGCGCGCGACGACGCCGTCGTCGGGGTCGAAGAGGCGCCGCCGCAGCTCGGGGCTGCGGTGGTCGAGCTTGGGCAGGCTGCGCACGCCGAGCCAGGTGGCGTAGCGGTCGGGGTGGCGCTCGAAGGTGAAGAAGCCCGCCTCGACGCTGTCGGCGTCGGCCTGGGCGGTGAGGAACCACGGGTGCGTCGAGCCGCAGTGGTTGGGGGTGAGGTCGCCGAGCACGCGGATGCCCCGCGCGGCGGCGGCGTCGAGCAGGCGCGCGAGGGCCGTGTCGCCGCCGAGCGCGGGGTCGACCTCGTCGAAGCTCGCGGCGTTGTAGCGATGGTTCGAGGGCGCGGGGAAGACGGGGTTGAGGTAGACGACGTCAGCCCCGAGGTCGGCGATGTGGTCGAGGTGCGCGGCGACGCCGTCGAGGTCGCCGCCGTAGAGCTGGCGCATGGCCTCGGGACCGCCACGGCGCACGGGGTCGTCCCAGCCCGCCGGCAGCGCCCACTCCGGCAGCGGGGCGTCGCCGGCGCGGGCGAAGCGATCGGGGAAGACCTGGTAGCACACCGCGTCGGCGGCCCACGCCGGCGGCGGCTCGTGAGCGCTGAGGCGGAAGTCCGTCGCGTCGGCGGGGTCGAAGTCGACGACGCCGGCGGCGGTCAGCCAGCGGTAGCCCCCCGGCCCCTCGAGGAGGAACCGGTAGGGGGTGAGGGGGTTGGCGGCCTCGACGTGCGCGCGCCACCACGTCACCCCGGGCTGGCGACCGACGACCTCGGCGCTGGCGTGCTCGGGCTCGCCGTCGGCGACCCACCGCGCGGTGACCGCGTCGACGCCGGCGGCGTCGGGCACGCGCACCCGCACCTCGACCCGCTCGCCGAGGGTTGGGGCATCGGTGCCGGCGTAGGCCGGTGAGCCGTCGTGGTGGGGCGCGGCCAGCGGCGCGGCCGGCCTCACCCCTTCACCGCGCCCATCGTCAGCCCAGAGGTGATGTAGCGCTGCAGGAAGAGGAAGAGGATCGCCACCGGCACCCCGGCGAGCAGGGCCCCCGCGGCGAACGGGCCCCAGCGCGCGCCGTAGTCCTCGGCGACGAAGAGGTAGAGGCCCACCGCGAGCGTGTACTGCTCCTCGCTGCGCAGCAGCACCGACTGCACGATGAAGTCGTTGAGCGCGACGATGAACGACAGGAGCATGATGACCGCGAGGATCGGCGTGACGAGCGGCATGATGATCCGCCAGAAGATCTGCGCGTGGCTGGCCCCATCGACCGCGGCGGACTCGTCGAGGTCGGCGGGCACGGTGTCGAAGAAGCCCTTCATGAGCCAGGTGTTGAGGCCGAGCGCGCCGCCGAGGTAGATCGCGATGAGCCCCGCGAGGGTGTTGAGGCCGAACTCGGGGAAGTAGCGCCCGATCGAGGTCATCATGAGGAAGATCGCGATGATCGCGAGGAACTGCGGCAGCATCTGCAGCAGCAGCAGCCCGAGCAGCGAGGTGCGCCGGCCGCTGAAGCGCATGCGGCTGAAGACGTAGGCCGACAGCGCGGTGAGCAGCACCGTGCCCGCGGCGCTGACCCCCGCGACGATCATCGAGTTGGCGAACCAGCGCCAGAACGGCCGGTCGAAGAGCACCTCGAAGTTCACCGTGCTCGGCTCGTCGGGGATGAGCTGCTGGCCGGCGATCGACCCGGTCGGGTTGAACGCCGCCGAGACGACCCAGACGACGGGGAAGAGGGCGAAGAGCAGGGCGGCGGCCAGCACGAGGTAGCGCCAGCCGACCTCGGCGAACCAGCGCGACCAGCGGAAGTCCGTGCCGGGGTCCTTGCGGGGTCGCCCCGCCGACGGGCGGCGGGTCGTCGTCTCGGTCGCGGCGCTCATCGGTGGACCTCCTCGAGCGGACGGATGTAGCGGAAGCTGATCGCCGAGATGATCGCGACCATGAGGAAGGTGATGATCGCCACGACCGCGCCGAGGCCGTAGTCCTGGCCTCCGCCGGTCTCGAAGGCGATGCGGTAGGTGTAGCTGATGAGGATGTCGGAGTGCCCGACCGGGCTCGCCGCGCCCGACACCGGTGGGTTGCCGCCGGTGACGAGGTAGATGACGTTGAAGTTGTTGAAGTTGAACGCGAACGTCGCGAGCAGCACCGGGGCGGTGGACACGAGCAGCAGCGGCAGGGTGATGCGGCGGAAGCGCGCCCAGCCGGAGGCGCCGTCGACCTGTGCGGCCTCGTAGAGGTCGCTGGGGATCGACTGCAGGGCCCCGGTGACGATGATGAACATGTAGGGGAAGCCGAACCAGAGGTTGACGAGCAGGACGCTGACCTTGGCCATCGTCGGGTCGACGAGCCAAGGGATCTCGAAGCCGAGGATCTCGTTGAGGACCCCGAAGCTGCGGTTCATCATCCCGCGCCAGATCAGCGCGGTGAGGAAGGTCGGCAGCGCGTAGGGGATGATGATGAGCGCCCGCCACAGGCGTCGGCCCTTCACCCCCGGATGGTTGAGGACGAGCGCGAGCAGGAGGCCCAGCGCGAAGGTGCCCGCGGTCGACAGCAGCGCGAAGACGTAGGTCCAGACGAGCACGCCGAGGAAGGGGTCGCGGATGCGCTCGTCGGTGAGTGCTCGGGTGAAGTTGTCCCAGCCGACGATGACACGCCATCCCGGGGCACCGGCCAGGCGCTGCCCGGTGTCGGGGTCGCGGTAGGCCCCGGCATCGGTGTCGGCGGGGTAGACGGTGCCGTCGAACTCGTCGACGAGGGCGTTGGCCTCCTCGTCGTAGACGAACCGCTGCTGGAGCTGGGTGGCCTCGGTGAGGCTCGTGAGCTCGATGACGCCCTCGTCGGGCAGCGGGACCTCGAGGTCGGCGAACTCGTCGATGCGGTCCTGCGCCTCGCCGAGGGAGAGGCGCTCGAAGTCGCCGACGGCGACGACCTCCCCGTCGTCGCGGACGACCTCTGCGGCCTCCTCGAGCGGCAGGAAGTCCTCGGCGGTGCCGAGCGCGAGGCTGCCGTCCTCGGCCTCGAGGAGCATCGCGGGCGTGCCGTCGTCGGCCATCGGCGTGACCGCGAAGCGCGGCGCGTCGGGCAGGGTCTGCACCGAGCGGCGCTCGATGACGTCGGTGGCCTGCTCCTGGGTCAGGACCTGCCCCTGCCCGTAGTTCGTGAACGCGATGTAGAAGGTGTAGACGAACGGGTAGAGCTGGAAGATGACGAGGAAGATCGTCCCCGGCACGAGGTACTTGAGGGGCAGCTTGCGCTTGCCCAGGTAGACGACGTTGAGGGCGAGCGTGGAGAGAACGAGCAGCGCCGGCGCCCACCATGGGGCCTCGAGGGTCACCATCCGCACGAGCATCCACAGCGCCGCGGCGTTCATCGCCGTCAGCGCGAGGAGCTTGGCGAGGACCCCCGAGGTCGTCTCACCGAAGCGCGCGAGCACTCCGGGCGGTGGCGGAGGGCCGAGCGCCGGAGGGGGCTCCGGCCGGCTGCCAGCGGTGGTGTCGTCAACCGTGCCTGCCATGACCGGGCCCCTCTCCGTGCGGGTCGTCGGGGTCTACTCGATGAGCCCGCGGATCTGCTCCGCGGCCTGGGTGAACGCCGTGTCGGGCTCCTCCGAGCCCTCCCAGATGAGCTCGTAGGCGTCGGTCCAGGACTCCCAGACCGAGTCCATCTCGGGGATGTTCGGCATCGGCTGACCCTCGAGGCCGCTCTCGCCGAAGCCCTCGATATTGGGGTCCTCGGAGACCTCCTCGAAGGCCGAGAGCATCGCCGGCGGGCGCGGATCGGCGTCGTAGAGGGCGAGCTGGGCCTCCTCGGTGGCCATGTAGTCGGTGAGGAACGTCTGGGCGAGCAGCTCGTTCTCCGCGAAGGAGGACAGCATGAAGCCCTGCACGCCGACGAAGGGCTGCGGCGTGCCGCCGTCGATCTCGGGGATCGGCGTGACCTCGTAGTCGACGCCGGCCTCCTCGAAGTCGCCCAGCGTCCAGGGGCCGGCGATGGTGAACGGCGCGTCGCCGTTGGAGAAGAGCTCGATCATGAGGTCGTAGGTGACGTCGACGTTGAGGATGCCCTCCTCGACCCAGTCGCTGTAGGCCTCGGCCGCCTCGATCGAGCCCTCGTTGTCGAGGCCGAGGTCCGAGGGGTCGTAGGAGCCGTCGTCCTCCTGGCCGAAGACGTAGCCCCCGTAGGCGGTGACCACGGGGTAGTTGTGGTACGGGTCGGCGGGCTCGGTCGGCCACACGACGGCCTCCTCGGCCTCGCCGTCCTCGACGAGGCCCTGGCCGACCTCGATGAGCTCGTCCCAGGTCTCGGGCGCCTCGGGCACGAGCTCGGTGTTGCGCACGAGCGCGAGGTTCTCGGTGGCGTAGGGCAGGCCGTAGACCTGGCCATCGAAGGTGAAGCCCTCGACGGCGACGTCGGCGAGCTCGTCGGCGATGCCGCCGAGGTCGATCGGGGCGATGACCCCGTTCTCGATGAGGCGGCCGGTCCAGTCGTGGGCGCCGATGATGATGTCGGGGCCCTCGCCGGCGGGGCCGGCGGTGATGAGCTGGTCGTCGAGGTCGTCGAAGGGCAGCTCCTGGACGACGACCTCGACGTCGTTGTCCGCGCCGAACTCCTCGGCGAAGGGCTCGAGGGCGGGGGTTCGGGTGTCGTCGGCCCAGATCACGAGGTCGGCGTCGGCCCGGGTGACGGCCTCCTCGTCCTCCTCGCCCTCCTCCTCGGCGCCCTCCTCCTCGTCGGCCTCGTCGTCGTCGGCCTCCTCCTCCTCATCGTCGTCCTCGGGCTCCTCGACGTCGGCGTCGTCCTCGGGCTCCTCGGCGGCGTCCTCGTCCTCGGCGCAGGCAGCGAGGAGGAGGAGCGCGGCGAGCATGAGCGCAAGCAGTCTCAGCGTGGGCTTCACGGCGGCTCCCTTCGTGTGCGGCGGGCCCTCGGGGGTGAGCGGCCCGTGGTCCGGGACCGGGGGCGAGTCGTACCGAAGACCCCGTTTGCGCGGTCCTGACGTGACGGCAAGGTAACAGGGCTTCGCAAGCGAGCGCAAGGCCTCCGCAAGATCTTTCATTCGCTGGACGGCTCAGGTACGCTGCGGGCATGCGAACGACGTTGCGGGACATCGCCGCGGCGGCGGGGGTCAGCGAGGCCACGGTCAGCCGGGTCGTCAACGGCAAGCCCGGGGTGGGCGAGCAGACCCGCGCCGCGGTCCTGCTCGCCCTGCGCGAGG
Source organism: Egibacteraceae bacterium (assembly GCA_046498405.1). Taxonomy (GTDB): domain Bacteria; phylum Actinomycetota; class Nitriliruptoria; order Euzebyales; family Egibacteraceae; genus T1Sed10-49. The sequence goes on along the minus strand of JAWOAS010000169.1, from coordinate 4,673 downwards.
CGGGCTACGAGGGCGTCGGTGCGGCGCGTCTGCCCGAGCGCGGCCTCCTCGGGGTCATCATCCCCGAGCTCGACAACCCGGCCTTCCCGCTCGTGGCCAAGGCCGTCGAGGCGCGGCTGGCGCGCGCCGGGCACGTCACCGTCATCGCGACCTCGACGCTCGACGGCACGAGCGAGCAGTCCTACGTCGAGGCGCTCCTCGCGAGGGGGGTCGGCGGCTTCGTCTTCGTCTCGGGCCAGCACGCCGACGCCCGCGGCGAGCGCGGCGCCTACGAGTTGCTCGACCGCCACGGCGTGCCCGCGGTCTTCGTCAACGGCTTCATGCCCGGGGTCGACGCCCCGTTCCTCTCCACCGACGACGCGACCGCGACCGAGCGGGCGGTCGCCCATCTCTGCGCGCTCGGCCACGAGCGGATCGCCCTACTCGTCGGCCCGGGGCGCTACCAGCCCTCGCACCGCAAGGTCGCGGGCTACCTCCGGGGCCTCGAGGCGTGCGGTGGGACGGGGGTCGCCGCGCAGTCCCGTGACCTCCTCGTCGAGACCTCCTACACCCTCGAGGGCGGGCAGGCCGCGATGGGGCCCCTGCTCGAGCAGGGCGTCACCGGGGTGGTCTGCGGCAGCGACTTCATCGCCCTGGGGGCGGTCCGCGCGGTGCGCGCGCGGGGCCTCGACGTGCCCGGCGACGTCTCGGTCGTCGGCTTCGACGACACCCCCCTCATGTCGCTCGTCGACCCCCCGCTGACGAGCCTGCGCCAGCCGCTCGGCGAGCTCGGCACCGCCGCGGCCGACGCCCTGCTCGCCGAGCTCGCCGGGGAGGGCGCCCCCCACCGCGGGGAGCACCTCTTCCGGGCCGAGCTCATCGCCCGAGGCTCGACCGGCCCGCTGCGCGCGCCCGCGACGCCTGCGCCGTGAGCGCCGAGCCCCCGCTCAGCGGTCGGCGGCGCGGGTGCCGTGCACCTCGAGCAGCCGGGCCCCGTCGAGGACAGTGAGGTAGGGCAGGACGTCGTCGACGTACTCGACGACGAAGTCGGTGAGCTGCTCGCGCACGACCGCGCGGAGCTCCTCGGGGTCCCAGGGCTTGGCGACGTAGCGGTCGAGGTCGGCGCGGTTGACGGCCTTGACGGTGTCGTCGAGCCCGGCCTGGCCGGTGAGCAGCACCTTCTTGGCCCGTCCGGTCGCCTCGCCCCCATGGAGCTCGACGAGGAAGTCGACGCCGGTCGTGCCCGGCAGGAGATGGTCGGCGAGCACGAGCCCGAGCCGGTCGCGGCCCTCGGCGATCTCGGCGAGGGCCGCGCGTGCGTCGTCGGCGCTCTCGGCCGTCTCGGTGACCACGGCCGGCTCGAAGGGCGCGAGGTCGCGGACGATGGCGTCGCGCACGTCGGGCTCGTCCTCGACGCAGAGGACGACGAGGCGTGGCGTGGTCATGAGGGTTCCTCCTCGCTGGGTGCGGGCCGCTCGCTGGCGGGCCCGGCGCTGGGATCGGGTGAGGCGGTCTGGCTCGGCTCCGACGGCGCTGCGCTGGGGGCCGGCGCCGAGCCCTCGGGTTGGCGCACCGGAAGCGAGACGACGACCTCCGCGCCCGTGCCCTCCTCGGCGGGCTGCAGGGCGATCTCGCCGCCGTGACGCTCGACGATGCGGCGGGTGATCGACAGGCCGAGCCCGAGACCGTAGGCCACCCGCCCGTCCTTCGTCGTGAAGTGCGGCTCGAAGACGCGGTCGAGGTCGACGTCGTCGACGCCGGGACCGGAGTCGGCGACCCGCACGCGGACGCTCTCGCCCTGGGCGCTGACCTCGATGACGAGACGGCCCTCGTCCTCCATCGCGTCGAGCGCGTTGACGATGACGTTCGTCCAGACCTGGCTGAGCTCGCCCGGCTGGGCGGTGATCGTCGGCACGTCGTCGTAGGCGCGGACGACGTCGACGTCGCCGAGGCGGTGGTTGAGCAGGCGCAGGGTGTCCTCGAGGCCTTCGCGCACGTCGACGCCGGGCTGGAGGTCCGAGCCGGCACGGGCGTAGGCGCGCAGGCTCGAGACGAGCTCGGAGACCCGACCGGCCGCCCCGCGGAGGTTGCGCACGGCATCGCCGAGCCGCCGCAGGCGCTCGAGCTCGTCGAGGAGCGCCTCGCGGTCGGTGACGCCGGCCTCGGCGAGGAGGCGCTCGGCGTCGGCGGCCTCCTCGACACCCGCGGCGACGAGCCGCTCGGCGAGCCGGCGATCCCCGAGCTCGTCGGCGAGCTCGCGGCGGCGCCGACGGTGCTCGGCGGTCGAGCGCGCGGGCGTGGTCATCGCGCGCTCGAGCACCGTCTGGCGCCACGTGCTCTGCGCACAGTCGGTGACGAGCTCGGTGGCGTCCTCGGCGATGTGCTCGGCGGCGCGGGTCAGGGCGGCGACGGGGTTGTTGAGCTCGTGGGCCAGACCGGCGGCCATCTCGCCGAGGGTGGCCATCCGCGCGGACTGCACGACCTGCGCCTGGGCGTCCTCGAGCTGGGCGAGGGTGTCACGGAGCTGGTCGCGCTCCTCGGCGAGGGAGCGCGCGAGCTTGGTGTTCTCGACTTGGAGCTCGACGGCCCGGTGATGGCGCCGCGAGAGCGACCGGATGAGCACGTTGACGAAGTGCTGGGAGAGCTCAGGGTCGGCCCGCAGCGCGTGGTCGAGCTGGCTCAGGCCGATCGGCAGGATCGTGAGGTTCGTCGCTGCGCGCACCGTGAAGGAGGCCGTGCGCGCGCGGGTCAGCGAGGCGAGGCCGATGATCCGCCCGGTCGACTCGCCGTGGACCACGATGTGACCCTCGTCGGTCGAGCGGGTCAGCTCGACCCTCCCGTCGAGCAGCACGGCGATGCGGTCGACGACCTGGCCCTCCCACAGGAGGATCGTGCCGGCGGGGACCTCCTCGCGCGGCGCACCGTCAAGGGCGCGGTCGAGCTCGGCGATCATCATCGACTCGAGCTTCTCGTCGTCGACGTCGGGCAGCAGGGCGCCGCCCCTGAGGCCGGCCGGCTCCTCCTCGCTCATCGTCGTCTCACCGCTACATCCCGGCGATGCCGAGCAGGCCCCACCACAGCGGTGCCACGGCGAGGAAGAGGAAGAGGCCGATCGCGCCGACGAGGAGCCCCACCGAGGCGAGGTCCTTGGTCCGCACGGCGCCCGTGGCGTAGGCGATGGCGTTGGGCGGGGTCGAGATCGGCAGGGCCATCGCCAGCGAGCAGCCCACGGCGATGATGATGCCGGCGAGCAGCGGGTTGATCGCCACCGCCTCGCTCATCGCGAGCGTGAGCCCGATGGGGATGAGGAGGTTGGCCGTCGCCGAGTTCGAGATCGTCGTCGACAGGGCCAGGGAGATGACCGCGAGGACGACGAGCAGCAGGCTCGACGGCAGGGCCTCCCAGGCCACGAGGTCAACGAGCCACTCGTCGACGCCCGAGGCGCCCATGCCCGTGGCGAGCGCGATGCCGCCGCCGACGAGCCAGAGGACGTCCCAGCGGACGTTCTGCAGCTCGGTGACGCCGAAGACCTGCGAGGACAACAGCACGACGACCGGCACGAAGCCCACGACCGTCGAGGGGATGCCGTGCAGCGGCTCGGTGAGCCACAGCGCGATCGTCACCGCGAAGGTCGCGTAGAAGACGATCGCCGGGCGGCTCGTGTCGAACTGCCCCTCCATCTCGAGCTCGAGCACCTTGGTCTCGGAGCGGTGCAGCCGGCCGAGGAGCCACCAGGCGGCGACGAGGATGACGATGACGAACGGCAGCGTGGCGAGCATCCACTCGAGGAAGGTGATCGAGATGCCCTGCTCGGAGAGGCCGGCCAGGGCGATGGCGTTGGGTGGGGTACCGACCGGCGTGGCGATCCCGCCGACGTTCGCGGCGATGGGGATCGACAGGGCAAGGCTCGTCCGCAGCCGGTCGCCGGGCGGCAGGGTCGCGGTCACCGACAGGACGACCGCGGTCATCGTCGCGGCCGTGGCGGTGTTGCTCATGAACATCGACAGCGCGGCGGTGATGAGCATGAGCCCGAGCATGATCCCGCTCGGGGAGGTGCCGAACGGCCGCAGCAGCACGCGGGCGAGGTTGCGGTCGAGGCGGTACTTCGCCGCCCCCTCGGCCAGGAAGAACCCCCCGAGGAAGAGCATGAGCACGGGGTTGGCGAGCGCGGCGTAGAACTCCGCCACCGGCGGGGCCTCGAAGCCTGCCGGCAGTGGCAGCACCGTGGCGTCGGAGATGAGGAGGATCTCCCCGAAGATGATGAGCACCGCGGTGGCGTAGAGCGGCACCGCCTCGGTGATCCACAGCACGATGGCGGCGAGGAAGATGCCGAACATGCGGTGGCCGGTGGCGTCGAGCCCATCAGGCTGCAGCACGATCGGCAGCAGGAAGGCCACGACGGCCAAGGGCAGGCCGAGCCGCTGGAGGAGAGTGCGGTCCTGTTCTTCGCTCATGGGGAGACCTGGCCTGGCAAGCGGGGCAGCCCGCGCGGACGGGACGGGGGGATGACCGAGGCCCGATTGTGCACATCATCGCGCCGAGCGCGAACCCGCTCCGAAGCAGTAGATCGCCAGCGACTCGATCATGGCCAGACCCACGAAGAGCGTGCGCGATATGGTGCCCGCCTCGTCCGGTTGCTGAGCGATGGAGGCGAGCGCTTGTGCGATCGACCTGGCTTGCGCCATCGCCCCGGC